>DPCJ01000167.1 GCA_003516705.1 Prolixibacteraceae bacterium
TCAAAACGGTTTTGCATTATATTATCGATGAAATTCAAAACGATTTTGTGGCACTCGAAAGCGAAATTGTGCTGGTTAAGAATTACATTCAGCTTGAAAAATTACGATATGGTAACCGCCTGAAAGTCGATTTTATAGTCGATGGCAATTTGCAGACTGCAAAAATTCCACCCATGATCTTGTTTTTTCTGGTTGAAAACAGTTTCAGGCATGGCAGCAGTCTCGATGCCGGTTCGCCCTGGATACATATAAATATAAAACCTGAAAACGGCAGAATTCATCTTTGGGTTGAAAACAGCAAGCCATCGAAAAACCATGTTTTTAAAGGTGTCGATTTACCATTGCCGCAACTGCGAAAACGTCTCGATGTAATTTATGGTCGCGAAGGTTACGACCTCAAAATTGATGAAACAGATAAAAGTTTTAACGTAAATCTCGATCTGCGGTAAAATGAAGGACTTAAAATTCAATATTAACAAAATAAACCTGCTTTTGCATTCAGCTTTCTGGCTGGCGTGGATTGTGGTTTTTACGCTTATTCAAAGTATTGGCGGCGCTCCTTCAGTTTATCTCACCTGGCTGATGTACTATATAATTACACTGCCTGTTTTTGTAATTCATACTTACCTCATTGCCTACTGGCTTCTGCCTGTAACATTTTTCAAGGGGAAATACCTGTTAGCCGGGTTGGGTTTGTTTATCCTGCTGGTTATTTTTTCAGCAATTGAACTTGTAGTAAGTAACGAGCTGGTATTTAAAAATTTCAGCAAAGAAATGATGTTTGCACCCGGGTACCTGAATCCGGTAAATATTATCGTCAGTGGAATTGGAAATCATTATATTATTCTTGTTTTTCTGGCAATTAAAGCCGGACTTTCATGGTATAATTCGAAGACAGAAACAGCCGGATTGCTACAAACCAAAACCGAAACAGAACTCGAAATTTACCGTTACCAGTTGCAGCCCAAACTGATTTTAACACTGATGGAAGAACTTGAAATTGTGGAAGCAAAATCACCTGAAAAAATGGCTGAAATGATTATCAAAATCTCAGGTTTTCTGAACGGTTTTCTGTTCGAAGTAAAAGATGAACTTATTCCGCTAACCCTTGAAGCCAGGCTAACCAAAGAGTTTCTTTCAGTACATCAGCACGCTTTGGGCAGGCGGCTGAAAAATAATGTGGCAGTAAGTGGAAACATCCAGGCGCATGTTTGTCCGCCACTGTTGCTGGTGCCGTTTATAAGCAATGTGTTAAAAATGGCCTACACGTGTAACATTTCGTTCGAAAGTACAGTCTTAATAAGAGCTGAAAAAAAATATGTGCTTCTCACATTTAGTTTCTGGAGCGAAAACGATTTCAGGTTACCCGAAACCGAGGTGGAACAAATCATTAAAAAACGGCTGATGTTCAGCTACCCCGGTAAACACCGGATTATTGACAATGTGGAAGAGAATTTTGCAGAATTGAGTATTGAAATTTTTGATTAGCTGGTTGTAACGACTGGTAATAATGCAGACATATTAAACGGTTACAGAAAACAAAACAGAAAACAACAGAAAGTGACTCAGCATGTAATACACTTTTTAAGCCAGAATGTAATATTTTTTATTGTTGCTGAATGCCACTGAAACAAACTAAACATGAAAACAAGATGCCTTGTGATTGACGACGAGCCTCTTGCACGCGATTTAATGCGAAGTCATATTTCGAAACTTGACAATTTCGAAATTGTGGCCGAATGCAGCGATGCAATGAAAGCGCTCCAGGTTCTCCGCGACGAAAAAGTCGATTTAATGTTTATGGATATTCAAATGCCCCAGATTACGGGTTTCGAATTCCTTAAAATTTTGAAAAACAGACCTAAGGTGATTATTACCACAGCTTACCGCGAGTATGCACTTGAAGGATTTGAACTCGATGTGGTCGATTTTCTTTTGAAGCCAATCACTTTTGAACGGTTTCTGAAATCGGTGAACAAATTCTACCAGGAGCGGGAAGAGCAAACCACAAATTTACCCGTATTTAACGAGGTGGTTAATGGTGAAGAACCTTTTATTTATGTGAAAGAGAATAAACGGGTGATAAAAGTGAACCTCGGCGAGATTTTGTACATCGAAGGGTTGAGCGAGTATGTGCAGATTTACACCGACCGTAAAAAGATTATCACAAAAACGAGTATGACGAATCTTGAAGAAAAGCTGCCGGTTGACGGGTTCCTTCGTATTCACAAATCGTTTATTGTTTCAACCTCGCGTATCGAAGCTTTTACAGCTCATAGCGTAGAGGTGCCCGGAAAAGAAATACCCATTGGCCGCAGTTATAAAACCACAGTTTTAAATACGCTTCAGCTCAACAGTAGTTTGGCTTAGTAACCATGTAAAAATTGAGTAAATTGCGGCCAAAACATTTAAAAATGGCTGTTTTACCAATTCATACCTATTTTGTTTTCGACGATGAAATCAAACCGGTGAGCCAGTTTGTACCTGCCGAAAACGAAGGTGGTATTTACGAAGTTTTGCGCGTGATAAACGGGGTTCCGCTGTTTTTGGAGGACCATTTGCAGCGATTTTTCCACTCAGCACAACTGGCTGGCAAAACCATTCGTTACACTGAACCGCAAATTCGTTCATTTTTAAACAAACTGATTGAGCAGAACCATATTGCAGAAGGCAATGTGTTGATATCGTGTAAAATACACTTAAAGGCATTTTTTATTCCACATAAATACCCGACAACCGAAATGTACAGCCTGGGTGTAAACTGTGGAATTTTAAACGCCGAGCGTGACAATCCGAACGCGAAGGTTTTTCAAACCAACGTGCGTCAGCAGGCCGACAAGTTGCTCGCTGAAAATGAATTTTATGAGGTTTTACTTGTCGATAACAACGGATTTGTAACCGAAGGGAGTCGAAGTAATGTATTTTTTGTGGCTGGCAATACAATTTTTACAGCCCGGGGCAACCAGGTATTACATGGAATTACAAGGCAAAAAGTTTTAGAAGTAGCTCACATGCTGCAAACAGAAGTAATTGAAAAGCAGATACCACTTTCCGAAATTCAGCAGTTCGATGCAGCTTTTATCACCGGTACTTCGCCAAAAATTCTGCCCATCAGGCAAATCGATAAAATGGAATTCGACCCAGAAAATCCGATAATTATCAGGTTGATGGAAACCTACGATAATATAATTTCAGCGTATGTTCAAAAAAATATGAATAAAAGGAATTTGAAATGAAACCTGTTTTAAGACTCAAAAAGTTGGGCTTTGCAGGCTCGTTTGCCATTTATGTGCCGGCTGCGGCGTTAATGTTTGTTTTAACCCGGTACCTGATTCCTTATCTGAGTAAAACCACCGGAATGGAAACAATCTTTTTCTGGTTTGTGGTAGCCGGAGCAGCAATATTCACCCCACTTATTGTTACAGGCATTTTAATACTTAATTCGGAGGGTTTTGGTTTTTCGAAACAAACCTGGACACAACGGCTTCGTTTCAAAAGGCTTACATCGAAAGATTTGCTTTTCGCATTAGCCGGATTGGTAGCCGTGGGTATTTTAAGCGGTGCAATAATGAAAATCCTTGAAATGGTAATTGGTAAGTTCGACCATTCACCTGTGTTTATGCAATTCGAGCCGCTTTCGCCAGGTCGCTACTGGTTACTGCTGGTTTGGGTTCCGTACTGGATTACCAACATATTAGGCGAAGAGTTTTTGTGGCGCGGCGTAATGCTGCCACGTCAGGAAATTGCTTTTGGCAAATACACATGGCTGATTCATGGATTTGGATGGGGATTGTTTCACATTGCATTTGGCTGGCAATTGCTCATCACGTTAATTCCGCTCATTTTTATTCAGTCGTACCTTGTACAGAAAACCGGAAATTCGTGGGTTGGTGTTATTATGCATGGCGCATTAAATGGCCCGGCATTTATTGCCATCTGTTTTGGTTTAATTTAAATTCTATTTCCCTTGAAATATAAAATGCCGGCAAACAGATTCGTTTCCCGGCATTTATTTCAGCTTATTTTGTATTCAAAAATGACTTTTGCCTGCTACTTTTTGTCAAAGCCTGTCATTCAGAATCGATTCAACAACTGTGTAATCAATATCACTTTTTTCTCCCAGTTTAATGCCACGTAGTTTAAAGCGTGCCACAATTCTGTTTACCGATTCAGCCGTAACCTGATAAGCGGTCAGCGTTGTCGGTAGTCCGAGTGATTCAAAAAAATCAGCCGTTTTTTTAATTGCTGCATCAATCCGTTCATTTTCGGTACCGGAAGTAATTCCCCAAATCCGTTCGGCGTATTGCAGAATTTTTTCCTTTTTGCTTTCGCGTTTTATATTCATCACACCTGGTAAAACAATAGCAAGTGTTCGGGCATGGTCGATACCGTGAAAAGCAGTCAGTTCATGACCAATACCGTGCGTGGCCCAATCCTGCGGTACACCCGGCGAAATCCAGCCATTCAGCGCAACCGTTGCGCTCCACATAAAATTGGCTGCTGCGTCATAATCTTTCCGATCGGCTAAAACTTTCGGACCTTCTTCAATCAAGGTAAGCAAAATGCTTTCGGCCATGCGGTCCTGCAAAGGTGCATTAACAGGGAAAGTGAGGTATTGTTCCATTACGTGTACAAATGCATCAACCACACCGTTGGCAACTTGTTTTTCGGGCAAAGAGAATACGCATTCGGGGTCAAGTACCGAAAATTGCGGCATTACTTTCAGCGAGCTGAATGCCAGTTTTTCGGTTGTCGAAACCCTTGAAATCACAGAATTGCCATTCATTTCAGAACCTGTGGCTGGCAAAGTGAGTACTGCCCCGATGGGAACTGCATTTTCAACAGGAGCGCCTTTGGCCAGAATATCCCACGGGTCACCGGTTTTGTGGTAAACAGCGGCGGCGATAAATTTGGTGGCATCGAGCACCGAGCCGCCACCTACTGAAAGAAGAAAATCGATTTTTTCGCTTTTTACAACTTCAACAGCTTTCATGCAGGTTTCGTAGTGCGGATTTACTTCAATTCCGCCAAATTCGATTACATCGAAATCTTTTATAGCTTTTTTTACCTCGTTGTAAACCCCGTTTTTCATAATGCTTCCACCTCCGTAAGTGAGCAGAATACGTGCGTTTTCAGGAATTTCAGCAGTAATTTTTGAAATGGTGTTTTTACCAAAAATAATTTTAACCGGATTTTTGTATTCGAAATTGTACATGGTATTTATTTTTATTTGTTCAAATTTGCGCCGTAAAGGTATTTTAAAATGACTGAAAATTCAAACAACACAGCTAAGCAGGAACATTTTGCACAGGTAATGCAGAAACACAATGATGGAGAATTGATAGAAGTTCTCCGTAACCGCCGGCGTTATCAGCCTGAAGCTGCGCAGCAGGCCGTGCTTGAAGCAATCAGACGTGGAATAATTGCAGTTGAAGCAGATTTGCTGGACGAAAAATTTGCAGAACCAAATCGAAAGTTCTCCCTTTTTCCGGTCATCGAAAATCCAAAAGCACGAAGCAAAGCACGGAAAAGTATGGCCCGTTCGCTGATGGTAGCCGGCGCAATACCTGCCATTTATGGTATCTATCAGGTGTATCATTCGCTAATTGCTGAAGGAGTGACAATTGTTCTTTTGGGCTTTTCGTGGATGATACTTTCATTTTTTTTGTTGAAATCGGTAAAATCGTGGCTAATTTATGGAATGTTAGCACTTTATGCAGTTGCTTTTACAGTTGCGGTAATAAAGTTTTCTATGTCGCAAATAACAGGATTGATGGATATTCTTTTCCCTTCGGTTTTAGCGCTGCTTGTTTTGTACGGTATCATATATCTCGGCAGATTAAAAGATTAGGCAATCAGCAACCCTGTTTTTTATTGAATACCCTTATTTCGGTTGTTAATCTTTAAAATTAGGTAACTCATCGATTTTTACCAACAGAAACTAATTTGAAAAATTATTTTTGGACGTTCCTAAAAATTGAAGACAATGAAACTGAAATTATTTTCCGTGTTGCTGGTTTCGCTGATAATCGCAACAACAACATCAGCACAAAACGATGAGAACTGGCAGTCAAAAGATTACAATGTTGGTGATTTTTCGTCTGTTACGCTCGACGGAAGTTTCAGGGTTTACCTGATTCAGGACGATGGATATGGCATAAAAGTTAAATCGAACAATAGCGATGCGTTCGAAAATATTAAAATTAATAACTACAGCGGCAAGGTTACGATTTCGATTAACCAGTCGATTTTCGAATACAGCCGGATTAGTTTGTATATCACTTTTAAAACACTCAGCGAGCTTAATATTGAAGGCGGTGTTAACCTGAAAACCAACGGATATCTCGATTTAACTGATTTTGACGTGAATGTGGAAGGGGGTGCCAATATTGAACTGAACTGTAAGGCTCAGCAGATAAAAGTGGTTGGCGAAGGTGGTTTTATTTTCGAATTGAAGGGAGTAGCCGAATCTCTCGACGTATCCATTTCGGGTGCCGGACATGTAAGTGCAAGCGATTTGAAAACCGACAATGTGAAGTTCAACGTCAGAGGTTTTGGAACCGGCAGTGTTTTTGCAGTTAACACGCTCAATGTAAAACTCGAAGGCGTTGGAATGATTAAATACAAGGGTAACCCAAAAATTACCGAATCGATTGATGGTTTGGGAAGCGTAAAACCGCTCAACTAAAAATAGTTTGAATTTAAAAGAAAGGGTTCTGTCCGCTAAATTGGATGGAACCTTTTTTGTTTTAACCCGAAATCAGCTGCAAAAAGTAAAAATAGTTTTACCAGTTTGTAAGCATCGAAATTTCATTAAATTTGCGTATCGTGTTCGTACACGGAGGCTAAATCAGTGATAAACTAATAAAACTAAAGACGTTATGACAACAAAATTCAAATTCATTTTCCTTGTATTTTTTATGCTGATCGGGTTGCTGGTTTCGGCACAAGGCGAAGGCTGGACAAGCCTTTTTAACGGCAAAGACCTAACCGGCTGGAAGCAATTGAATGGTGACGCAAAGTATGAAGTGAAAGACGGGGTGATTGTGGGAACAACAGTTCTGAATACGCCGAATTCGTTTATCTGTACTGAAAAAAATTATGACGATTTTATTTTTGAGGTCGAGTTGCTGGTGGAAAAAGATATGAATTCTGGTATTCAGTTTCGCAGCGAAAGCAAACCTGAAATCAACAATGGAAGAGTGCACGGTTATCAGTGCGAGGTTGATCCTTCGACCCGTGCATGGAGCGGTGGGATTTACGACGAGGCACGCCGTGGCTGGCTTTACACCCTTGAACTGAACCCAAAAGCGCAACCGGCTTTGAAGATGGGAGAGTGGAACCATTATCGTATAGAATGTATTGGAAATTCAATAAAAA
>DPCJ01000058.1 GCA_003516705.1 Prolixibacteraceae bacterium
CAATATAAATTTCTTTCGAAAATGGCACTAATCGGGTCCCCATTGATTCATCTTCCGGATTATTGATGGCTTCAAGTTCTTCTGTTGCATTTTCAGGGAAGTTGGTGATTATTACCTTCAACGGATTTAAAACCCCCATTACACGCTGTGCAGTTTTGTTCAGATTTTCGCGTGCACTGTACTCTAACAGCGAAACGTCAATAACTCCATCAACTTTGGTAACCCCAATGCGATCAGAAAAATTCCGTATTGATTCGGGAGTATATCCTCTGCGTCGCAAACCCGAAATTGTGGGCATTCGCGGATCGTCCCATCCATTAACATGGTTATCCTTAACCAGTTCAAGTAGTTTTCGTTTGCTCATTACAGTATAGGTCAGATTTAGTCTGGCAAATTCAATCTGACGGGGTCTGTAATCAGTGTCCATTAAATGCTCGACAAACCAGTCGTACAGTGGTCGGTGAACTTCAAATTCGAGTGTACAAATTGAGTGGGTAATACCTTCCCAATAATCGCTCTGACCGTGTGCAAAATCGTACATCGGATAAACACACCACTTATCGCCGGTACGGTGGTGAGGTGTTTTCATAATCCGGTAAATAATCGGGTCGCGCATGTGCATGTTAGGCGAATTCATATCTATTTTGGCACGTAAAACACAGGCACCTTCGTCAAAATCGCCATTTGTCATTCGCATAAACAAGTCAAGGTTTTCTTCAACCGAACGATTTCTGAACGGACTTTCGGTGCCGGGGCGTGTTGGCGTACCTTTTTGGAAGCTGATGGTCTCAGCATCCTGGTCATCAACGTACGCTTTCCCCTTATTTATTAATTGAATTGCAAACTCGTGAAGTTTCTGAAAATAATCGGATGCATAGTATAACCGATCTTCCCAGTCGAAACCGAGCCAGCGAACATCATTCATTATTGATTCAACATATTCTGTTTCTTCCTTTGTTGGATTTGTATCATCGAACCGAAGGTTGCATTTGCCTCCGAATTTCTCTGCAATGCCGAAATTCAGACAAATTGATTTTGCATGACCGATATGCAGGTATCCGTTGGGCTCGGGAGGAAACCTTGTGTGGACACGATTATTGTTTCTTCCCTGGTTTAAATCCTCCGTGATTTGAAGATGTATGAAATTTGATTTTTTCAAATCAACATTCTCCGCATTATTAATTATATCAGTCATTTTCGGTTGTTTAATTATTGCAGGCAAAATTAAAAAATGATTTGTGAGATTGATTATTCCTTAATTGTTTTATCTGTCAACGTTAGTTATTCTTAATTTCGGCGGAAAAAAATGATATCGATTCATATAGAGGGTATGAAGTTCTATGCTTTTCATGGACATTACCCGGTAGAGCAGGTTGTTGGAAATGAATTTATTGTAGAGCTTAAAATTGAAACCGATGATTATGCAGCCTTAAGCTCAGATAAATTGATTGACGCAATAAATTATCAATCAGCGTACGAAATTGTAAAAGCAGAAATGAATATAAATTCGAATTTGCTTGAACATGTGGCTAACCGGATTCTTAATTCGTTATATACCAGGTTTTCTTTAATTAGCAGGGCCGAGGTAAAAATCTCGAAGCTCAATCCATCAATGGGGGGTGAAATAGAAAAGGTCAGTGTGATTCTTTCAAAATGAATCAGTCTGAGATCGATGGTAATTACGCATTGATTTCTTTTTCTGAAAGCCTTGGTGGAAAAATAAAATTTTTTAGCTTTGCACACCGAAAATCGGTTTCTTGGCCGAGTGGCTAGGCAGCGGTCTGCAAAACCGTGTACGGCGGTTCGAATCCGCCAGAAACCTCAAAAAATCCGTTATCTTTGATATCGGATTTTTTTATTGCTTCCCACCAATTTTGTAACTCACCGAAATACCCGACCTGCTTGAAGTATCTATCGTTGTTTTATAATTTTTTAATCCTTCAATGTAATCGAGAAATTCCTTTATTCCAGAAACCTGCATGGCGGTATTGTGGGCTGTAAAACATCCTCCGTTCTTAATTTTTGGATCCATCGCAATAAAATAGTTTTTGTACCAATACTTATCAGCATCACTGAAAACAAAATCAAAACTACCCTCAATTGTGGGTACTATTTCATGTGCATCACCCAACTTTGCGTCAATATACCTTTCTACACCGGCCTTTTTGAAATTAGATTTAGCTTGTAAATATCTTTCTTTATCAATTTCAATAGTGGTAAGTTTTCCCCCTGTTTTACTTAGTGCCCAGGCAATCCATATGGCAGAATGACCTGTTGATGTGCCAATTTCAAGCGCATTTTTATAATTGTTTTTGATAATAATATCATAAAGGATTTTCCCGTCGGAGATTGGAATATTCATGTCATTCCAGCTATCTGCATTTCCTTTCAAAAATGATTTTATTTTTTTGTCCAACTCATTATTGACATTAGGATATTGACAATATGCTGCCATTTGCAAGGCCATTATTATAATAGAAATCGATAATTTCTTAATCATATTCAATAATTTTTTCTAATTGTGGCTAAAGTTAAATTATAAAAAGCATTTGATGAAATTTTAGCTGATTTGATTCAAAAAAGTCAGATACCCGACTTTTTTGAACTTAAAGATTTAACCTCTTCACACTTTGTGTTTTTGATATTCTCAATAAAAAGTTAGATAATTTTTTATTGAGAAAAATGAAAATTTTCGGATCAAAATTTTTTTAATTAAAAAAAGCAGTTACCTTTGTAAGGCATTTGGGATTCATCCCATATTGTGTGTTTGGGGGTTAACATTTAAGAAGGAGGCTATTGAGCCTCCTTCTTTCCGTTTATATCCCTATGATAATAAAAAAAATGCACACTCATCAGAGTGTGCATTTTTTTAACAGATAGAAATTTATTTTAATCCATTGGAAAGCAAGTAATAAACATCATTCCAACGTAATTCCTTTTTAAGGTTATTAACACAGGTATCTTTGTCGATAACTACATATTCTACATCAGCAAATTCAGCAAAGGTTTCAATGTAATCAGGAGTCAATGCCAAAGTATATGCTGAGTGGTGTGTTCCGCCTGCATAAATCCAGGCAGCGGCACCATCTATAAGGTTCGGCATTGGTTTCCAGAATGCTGATGCTACGGGTAGTTTTGGCATTTTCTGAAGTGGTTCAACTACATCAAGCGTATTTACAATAAGCCGGAATCGATTGCCAAGATCGATAAGTGTAACATTCATTGCATCACCTGTTGCACTATCAAAAATCAGTCGGGCAGGAGCTTCTTTTCCTCCGATACCTAAAGGATGAACTTCAAGCCTTGGTTTTTTATCTGCAATTGATGGACAAATTTCAAGCATATGAGCACCCAAAACGCCATCATTGGAAGGATCAAGGTGATAGGTGTAATCTTCCATAAACGAACTTCCTCCTTTCAAACCAGCTGACATTGTTTTGATAATCCGCAACATAGCAGCCTGTTTCCAATCTCCTTCTGCACCAAAACCATAACCTGCTGCCATCAGGCGTTGCGAAGCAAGACCCGGTAATTGAGAAAGTCCTGTAAGATTCTCGAAGTTGGTGGTAAATGCTTTAAAATTACCATCAACCATGAACTGTTTCATTGCAATTTCATAACGCGCCTGAACACGAACATTTTCGTGGTATTTACC
>DPCJ01000193.1:0-2792 GCA_003516705.1 Prolixibacteraceae bacterium
GCGGTAAACCGTTTCAAACGTTCGCTTGTTTCGGGCAGAACAAAATATTTCGACGTTTCGGAGTTTGAAGGTATCGTTGAACAACTGCTTGAAGAAGGCGATATTCTGGCTTCTGAAATTGCTGCCCAGCAGGGAATCCGCATTCACCCGAACGCCATTCCGCTGCAACTGAAATATGCACAAATCCTCATCAACAAAGGTCATTACAAAAAAGCGCTTGAATATTTAAAAGCCGTCGAAAAGGTTGACGGCGGCAACCACGATGTTCACCTTTTAAAAGGTACAGCGCTGATGGTAACCGGCCACGAAAAGGAAGCGCTGAAATCGTTTAAAATTGCCATTCAAAACGCCGGGCCCGACATTGACGAAACCTACTACCAGATTGGCGCTACCTATGTACAGACAGGCAATATTAAAAAAGCGTTGTTCTATTTCGAGAAAACTGTAAAGGAAAACCCTGACCACGACCTGGCTTTGTACGATCTCGGTTATTTCTACGATCAGGAAGATAAAATTAACAAAAGCATAAAGTATTATAACCAGTACCTCGATATAGACCCTTACAACCAATACGTTTGGTTTAACCTTGGAACTGTGTATAACAAAGCCGATAAGTTTGATAATGCGCTTGAAGCATATGAATTTGCCTACACCATAAACGAGAATTTTCACATGGCGCTTTTCAATATCGGAAATACGCTGGCAAATGCCGGCCGGTTTGAAGAAGCGATTGAAAAATACAATGAGTTTTTGCTGTACGAACCCGACAGCGACGAGGCGTACTGTTACATTGGCGAGTGCTACCTGAATATTGAAAAATACGATGAGTCGCAGAATCATTACAAACGTGCCACTAAAATTAATGCCGGAAACGACACAGCCTGGTTTGGACTTGGGTTGATTCAGTGGATTGGGCAAAATTTTGACCAGGCAACCCGGCTAATTCTGAAAGCCATGAAAATTGACGGACAAAATCCTGAATACTGGCTCACTCTCGGAAAAGTGCACAAAGACGGTGGCGAAAAAGAAGCGTCAATCGAAGCAATTAAAACTGCCGCCCGGCTTGAAGTGGAAAACACTGAAATTTGGCTGACATGGGCCGAAGTTTATCTTGATTTTGAGGAGCCGCTGAACGCCATCCGTATCCTGAAAAAGGCAATCACAAAAAATGACGATCCTATTTTAAAATACAGGCTGGTGGCGCTGTTACTTCAAAAACGCAGGTCTAAAGAAGCGCTTCAATTGCTTGCTGTGGCACTCGAACAGGATTTTATCCAGGTGAACTACCTTCATGATATTTATCCCCGATCGATGAAAAACAAAAAAGTAAGTCAGCTCATTAACGAGTTCCTTGAAAAAAATACTCCCGAAATCACCGATGAAAATCCGGAATAAATCTCAAATTATTATTGATTAATGATTAATTATTAATCATTAAGAATCAATCAATAATCGTGAATCAATATTCGTTAATCATCAATCGTGAATCAATAATCATTAATAAATAATCAATAATCATTTCTTCTGATGTGGTCATTAGCAGCTTTGCTGTCGGCAGTTTTTCTGGGCATTTACGACATCTTTAAAAAGTCGTCGCTCAACGGAAATGCGGTAATTCCCGTGCTGTTTTTTGCCACGCTTACAAGTACGGCTATTTTTTTGCCGGTTGTTATCGGGTCATATCTGAATCCTGCCTTCTTTACCAACATCGGGCTGTATGCGCCATCGCTAAATTTCACCCAACATTTGCAGGTTTTATTAAAAGCCGTGATTGTGGTTTCGAGCTGGATTCTTGCATTTTTCGCAATGAAACATCTGCCAATCAGTATTTTTGCCCCAATTCGTTCAACCGGTCCGTTTTGGACACTGATTGGCGCTTTGCTTATTTTCAGTGAAAAACTCAACCTTATACAGTGGATTGGTGTGACTTTAACGCTCCTGTTTTTCTACCTGTTTTCAACTGCCGGGAAAAAAGAGGGAATCGAATTCAGAAAAAACAAATGGATATTTTTTATTGTAATTGCAACAGTGCTGGGCGCTGTAAGCGGTTTGTACGATAAATTCATCATCGCGCGCATCGACAGG
The DNA here is from genome assembly GCA_003516705.1 of Prolixibacteraceae bacterium. Lineage (GTDB taxonomy): Bacteria > Bacteroidota > Bacteroidia > Bacteroidales > Prolixibacteraceae > Draconibacterium. The sequence goes on from DPCJ01000193.1 coordinate 2,086, forward strand.
ATTGCCGTGCAGGCCTGGTTTTCGTTTTACCAGGTAGCAATCATGTTACCGGTTTTGCTTTTGTTGTGGATGCCCAACCGGAAAAACAGCACCCCGTTTAATTGGCGCTGGACCATTGTTGCCATTGGTGTTACGCTTGTAATTGCCGACTTTTTGTATTTCTACGCATTAAGTCTGGAAGGCGCGATGATTTCGATGATTTCGGCGCTCCGCCGCAGCAGTGTTTTGCTCACATTCACCCTCGGAGCCATCGTTTTTAAAGAACAAAACCTGAAACAAAAAGGCATTTACCTGGTAGGTATTCTGGCCGGGATTTTATTGATAACGCTGGGAAGCCGTTGAAATTTGGCATCGAATATCTGTAGAGACGCGATGCATCGCGTCTCTAACAATGTATCGCATCATTTAAGGAACCGTTCTCTTTTTTTTTTAATCAACGGTTTCCTAAACACAGCTAATATTCCAAAACCGGATTTTTGTTTTTACAAAACAAAGCACGGATAGCATATCCACGCTGACAGGGGGCAGGGGCGTTGTGAATTGCTTTCAATTTGNNTTTTTATCGGGTTCATTGACAACGGATATTATCGACCGTAACGCAATACTCAGGTTGTGAATTGCTTTCAATTTGTATTTTTATCGGGTTCATTGACAACTTTCAGCAGGTTTACGGTTGCCTTGCTGTTGTTGTGAATTGCTTTCAATTT
>DPCJ01000193.1:2926-3078 GCA_003516705.1 Prolixibacteraceae bacterium
TTTTATCGGGTTCATTGACAACTTCGGCTGATGCCGCGTCAAAATCGTAAGGGTTGTGAATTGCTTTCAATTTGTATTTTTATCGGGTTCATTGACAACAACAGGAACAACGTATTGGACTACAAGCACGTTGTGAATTGCTTTCAATTTGT
>DPCJ01000160.1 GCA_003516705.1 Prolixibacteraceae bacterium
ACCATGCCTTACGGTTTTTCTTTTACTTCTGAATTTATTACCCGTTTTAACTGGAACCAGGAATACTGGCACAACAGCTCAAAAGATTTTGAATGGGCAGCCGTTGGCGGTGAAGCAAAAAGAGATAATACACAAATTGTGGAATGGCAGGTAAATAACATGCTGAAATGGACAAAAGAAATCGGCGACCACTCGTTTGACGCATTGTTAATGCAAAATGCTGAAAAATACCAGTACTGGTTTACCCGTGTGCAAAGACGCAAGTTTTTACCAAACGATGTTTTAGGATATCATCGTATGCAGGCTGCGACCGAAGATGTTGATTTAAACAGCAATGATGAAGTTAGTACCGGTGCTTCTTACCTTGGCCGTTTAAACTACGTTTATAAAGGACGCTATCTTTTAACTTCATCATGGCGTCGCGATGGTTACTCGGCATTTGGTCAGGCAAATCCGTGGGCCGATTTTGGCTCAGTTGCACTTGGCTGGACGATGAGTGAAGAAGATTGGTTTAATGTTGAAGCACTCGACATGTTCAAAGTAAGGGCATCATACGGTACAAACGGTAACCGTGGAGTAGGTATATATGATGCACTTTCGAACCTGAATACAGGCAAATATGTTTTTGTGAGCCCGACAGCCGGTAGCGATTATTATGTGTCGCAATTGTATGCCAGCCGCATGGAAAATAAAGAATTGAAATGGGAACGTACAAGTGCATTTAACGGTGGTATCGACTTTTCTACTTTGAAAGGCAGAGTGCGCGGAACATTGGATATTTACCACATGGTAACCAAAGACCTGATTATGCCACGCCAGTTGCCAAATGTTACCGGTTATGCAAGTGTTTTCGATAACCTCGGACAAATCAATAACGATGGGTTCGAACTCACATTAAATACAATTAACATTCAGAAAAAAGACCTCACCTGGAATACAGGATTCTCAATTTCCTATAACAGAAATAAAATTGTCCACCTGTTTTATGATTATAAAGAGGATGCTGACGGCAATCTTGTTGAGGTTGACGATATCGCTAACGGTTGGTTTATTGGCGAAGACATTAATGCTGTCTGGGATTACGAATTAGATGGAATCTGGCAGGTTGACGAAACAGATGCTGCTAAAGTTTATTCACGCTTTCCCGGCGACTTTAAACAAGTTGACCAGCCAACAAAAGCGGGCACTGATGGAACTTTGACTCCTGACGGATTATATACCGATGCCGACAAAAAAATTCAGGGAACCACTGTTGCACCGTGGAGAGCTACATTCAGAAGTGATTTGTCGTGGAGAAACTGGGAACTTGGAATTAAAATGTACTCATTAATGGGCCATTTAAAAGTAAACAATCACCGCAGAAGCAGTGACGTTTTCTACGATCGTGGAGCACAGCTTAATGTGCCATACTGGACACCTGAAAACCCAATTAATGACTGGGCAGGTATCGAAAGTTATGCATCAGGATTCAATGTCTGGGACAAAGCTTCTTTTATCAGGGTTGATAATATTTCTCTATCGTACGATATCCCAAAATCGGTTCTTGACAGGGTTAAAGTTGTAAATGCAAAGCTTACTTTGGTAGCACAGAATCCATTCTGTTTTGCGCCCAACTGGGGATGGATGGATCCTGAAATCAGCAACTTTGCACCGACAAATGTGTCTATGAAACTTAACGTAACGCTTTAATATTGAAAACGATGAAAAAATTAAAAATAGTTTCCATATTCACCCTTGCATTTATGATGTTTGGGATCGGTTGTTCCGAAGATTTCCTGAAACCGGAACCACTTTCGTTCTACGAACCGTCGAAAACGTTTACCAATGTTGAGTCGTTAAATTCAGCATTAATCGCATGTTTGCGTAATGCCCGTCTCGATGTTTACGGTGATACTCCTCCTTTTCTGAATGAAAATCTTTTTTCAGAAGTTTCTGTTGAAGGTACTACCGATAAAACCGGACCGCTGTTTGATATGCCGGCCCAGCTGACACCCGATGCCAACCTGGCGCCCGGTAACGACTGGACCCGATTGGGATGGTTCTGGACAGAGGCATTTAATCGTATCAAATATGCCAACACAGTTATTTCAAGAATTGAAACACCTGAATGGGCCAGTGAAGCTCAGAAAAACAACATTTTGGGTAAAGCCTACATTCACCGTGCACGCGTATATTACCACCTGGTTCACCATTTTGGCGATGTACCGCTGATTCTGCAGGAGATTACAGCTCCGACACTCGATTTTTATACCTGCTCGCGCGAAAGCATTCTGCAGAAGTGTAAAAAAGACCTCACTTTTGCTACACAGTGGGTACAAACTGAAGCTGAAGGCTCACCCATTGGCGATGTAAACAAAGCTACTGCCTATCATCTGTTGGCACAGGTTAACCTTGCTCTTGGAGATTTCGATGGTGCAATTGCTGCTGCCGACGCTGTTATCAACGACGGATGGCACAAGCTGATGACTACCCGTTTTGGAATTGATAAAGGAAATGCTGCAAAAGATGTGACCTGGGATTTGCATCAGGATGCAAACAAAGCATTACCTGAAAACCGAGAAAGAATTTATCTTTTTACTGGTAGCGAAGCTTTAACTGAGGATGGTGCCAGTTTAAAAATTCAGATTATGCGTCAGGCAGTTCCATTTTGGGGTGGTGCAGGTAAAATTATGACACCTTCAGGTGTTGCCGGGATGAGCGATGCCAAGATTGGTTCGACGGTTGGTAAAGGAAAAGTTGAAATCGACCAGGTTACAAAATATGGTCGCGGAATCGGACGCAACCGTGCAACTCCTTATCTCCAATATGACATTTGGGATGATCCGAAAGATCAACGTCATAACAATGAAAACTGGATGACCATGGAGAAACTGGTGTACAACCATCCCAACCTGAAAGCAGATGGTGATGCTTATTATGGAAAAAACATTCAGAAGTATGGAAACGACGGTGGTATTTTATGCACCGACACAATTCGTTCGTGGTACAACTGGCCACATTACAAATTGTATGTTGCCGATCCAACAGCAGCACAGGCCGCTGGTGGATTTGGCGACTGGTATGCCTACCGGTTGGCCGAAACCTACCTTTTAAGGGCTGAGGCAAACTGGTGGAAAGGAAATGCAGCTGCCGCTGCTGCCGATGTTAATGCAGTGCGCACAAGAGCGGGTTGCGATCCTTATACTACAGTTGATATTGGAACCATTCTCGACGAACGCGCCCGTGAGTTGTATTACGAAGAATTCCGTAAAGTTGAACTTACCCGTATGGCATACATTTTTGCCAAAACCGGCAAATCGTACAACGGCAAAACATACAACCTTGAAAACTTTCATACTTCCAATTTCTGGTACGACAGGGTAATGGAAAAGAATGTTTTCTATCGTTTGCAAATCAGGGCACCACACTACAACTACAAAATTGCGCCTCACGTTGTACTTTGGCCTGTTCCGTCACAGGCAATCAATGCCAACAGCCTGGGACACATCAACCAAAACAAAGGTTATCCGGGAGCTGAAACCAACGTTGCACCAAAAGTTTGGAAAGATGGCGAAGGCGAAGGAACAATTGAATAGTTTTATAAACGGCATTTTTTAGAATGAAATTTGCGCCATCCGTCAACCGACGGGTGGCGCTGTTTTTAGTCTGTTACTTTTCTGCAACATTTAATACCGGTTACACGGTTCAGAAAAGCAGAAATCGATTGAAAAAATTAAATTTGACACAAAACCGAAAACAAAAATTGAAATGAAGAATCTTGCACCTTTTATTGTAGCCGGAGTTTTTCTGGCTTCATGTACCGGCGGAAATAAACAAAATCAAACCGATAAACCACAAACCATGTTTACAGGGGCAAAAGGCGAAGTAAAAATTATGACCCTCGACCCCGGCCATTTTCATGCCGCACTCGTGCAAAAATCGATGTACGAAATGGTCGATTCAAACGTGTATGTTTATGCTCCTGAAGGCGACGATTTACAGGAGCATTTAACACGTATCAACAACTATAATACACGGGCAGAAAGTCCTACAAACTGGAACGAAAAAATTTACACTGGTCCCGATTTTTTTGAAAAAATGATTGCCGAAAAACCGGGAAATGTGATGATTACTGCCGGAAATAACGCCATAAAAACTGATTACATTCTGAAAACCATTGAAGCCGGAATTAACGTGCTGGCCGACAAACCTATGGTAATCACACCCGACGAATTTCCAAAACTCGAACAGGCATTTACAGTAGCTGCTGAAAAAGGTGTGCTTTTGTACGATATTATGACCGAACGCCACGAAATTACAACGATTCTTCAACGCGAGTTATCAAAAATCCCCGGTGTTTTTGGGACCATTCAAACCGGAACTGCCGAAGAACCTGCTATTACAAAAGAGAGTGTGCACCATTTTTCAAAAATGGTTTCGGGCAGTCCGCTCAAACGTCCGGCCTGGTTTTTCGATACAAAACAGCAGGGCGAAGGGATTGTTGATGTTAACACACACCTCGTTGACCTCATCCAGTGGGAAGCTTTCCCCGAGGTTATTTTATCAAAAACAGATGTTGAAATTGTTTCGGGCAAACGCTGGACCACCGACCTCACGCCGGAAATGTTTAAAAAAGTAACCTCGCTCGACCAATATCCTGATTATCTGCAAAAGGATGTCGTTGACGGAACTTTAAAAGTGTACAGTAACGGCGAAATTGTGTATAAACTAAAGGGAATTTATGCAAAAGCATCAGTAATCTGGAACTTTGAAGCACCCGAGGGCGCCGGCGATACACACTACTCGATTATGCGGGGGACCAACTGCAACCTGGTTATTAAACAAGGCGCTGAACAAGGCTACAAACCAACTTTGTACGTTGAGGCAATTGACGGAAGTTCTGCAGAACTGGAAACCAGTCTTACAAAAGCCGTGAACGAAGATTTGCAGGTTCCCTACCCCGGAATCAAATTGGTGAAACAAGCTGATAAACTCTGGATGGTTGAAATTCCTGCCAGTTACAGTGTGGGTCACGAAGCGCATTTTACCCAAGTAACTGAAAAATATCTACAGTATTTGAAAGACGGAAAACTGCCCGAATGGGAAGTGCCCAACATGATTGTAAAATATTACACAACCACCGAAGGACTGAAAGCTGCGCTGAAGTAAAGCTTCCCCCTACCGCTTAACAAGAAGACAGAAAGGAAAATAAGAAATATCGAATAAGAAATCAGAAATTTAAAAGTGTTCCAATAACTTTCAGATTTCCTATTCCTTATTCGATATTTCAGATTTCCTTATCGCCAATTTTTAATTTCCAATTTTTCATTTTTAATTGACCCTCACCCTGTTCCTGTACTGCCGGGGCGACATGCCCATCCGTTTCTTAAAATCTTTTGTGAAATAATAGGGGTCAGCGAACCCAAGCTGAAACGAAATGACTTTTATTTTTGTGCGGGTGTAGTCGAGCAACTCAGTGGCTTTCAATATTTTCAGATGTGAAAAATAGCTGAGTGGCGAATAGCCTGTTTCGTTTCTGAAAAGTGTGGTAAAATAGGTGGGCGAATACCCGGCTTCAGCGGAAATCATTTTTAATGTCAGTTTTGCCGAAAGATTTTTATTCATAAAGCTGATGGCTTGCCTGACTGCCGGATTTGAATCATCCGCAAAATCATCACTGGTTTTGTGAGCATAAATAAAAGTTCCCAGCAGGTGCCCGAAACAAAGATTTACATACGCCAGATTTTCATCGTGAAATCCTTTGGCCAGGTTGTTAAAAATCTCGCTGAAAAGCATTTCCCGGTTAGCTACAAGATTATTGACCGATGGAATCAGGCTCCTGACAACCGAAAAACTGTGACCAAAAAGCTTTGTTTTTTCACCATTGAAATGAGCCAAAAACAGCCGTGAGTTTTCGTTGATTACAGAATAAAACTTGAAAACATCTCCTTCTGGAACAATAAAAAACTGGTCGCTGCTCACCGGAATCTGCTCGTTACCGATGATAGCAATACCATTTCCTTTCAGACAGTAAACCAGAACATGATTTTCCTGTTTTTTGTACAAATCCCAGATGGAGCCGTGTTCCACTTCAATTTCTCCCATCTCAGTCAGATACAAATCCGAGGTTAACTGATTTCTCTGAATTTCAGCAATCAGCGGTTTGGGAATTTTGTAATATCTGATTTCGTTTATCATTTGCTTTTCTATACAATCTCACCTCTCAAATCTGATTACTCACTACTAAGAAAAGTAATATTTTCCATCTTTTTCAAAGAAAATACTATTTTTTAGGGTTGACCAAAAAGTAACTTTGTCAAATAACTGAAAACCAAAACGAAAATAAAATGAGCGAATTATTACAGAAAATAGCCGATTGCATCGAATTCGGAAAAATCAATAAAGCAGCGCCCTATCCGCCACAAATGAAAGGACTGG
>DPCJ01000185.1 GCA_003516705.1 Prolixibacteraceae bacterium
TCGTCATAATCCATCCTGGCTTTCACCGGTCATCAGTTTTCGCATGGCATATTCCAGTGCCTGCTTTTTCTGTGTACCGATTAAAAATTTCTTTCCACCGACAAAATAAAGCTGTAACCCCACATTGCCACCGATAGTATATGAAGCGCCTGATTTTCGTGTCCTTTTCAGTCCATGTCCGCCAAACTCGCGGTGTGCATTGTAAGTTCTTATTTCATAATGATGAATCATTTCAGGAGTAATTTTTTTCCACCTTTTTAAAGGAGGAAAACAGATCCAAAGCGCCTCATTGGTAACTTTAATTTTCAGCCGCATTCTTACAAGCAACAGATTTGCTGTACCTATAATTATTACAGCAGTTAATCCGATTGCGATTAGTGTACCCGTGCTGGCCGGATTATTTCCAAATGGTTTTTGAAGCACCTCCTGTGAATAAATACCATAAGCAAAAGGTGTTATAACCGAGAAAAGCGAAATAATCAGTACAATCGTCAACCAAGCCTGATTACCTTTTTGCTCTTCCTGAAAAATGATTTTTTCCATCACAAGTTTTAATACAAAGTTCCAGTATTTACTACCGGGGTCGCATCTTTGTCGCCACAAAGCACCACCATTAAATTACTTACCATCGTAGCTTTTTTCTCTTCATCGAGGTCAACAATATGTTTTTTGCTGAGTTCGTCAAGCGCCATTTCAACCATACTTACAGCTCCCTCCACAATTTTAAACCGGGCGGCTACAATTGCCGTTGCCTGCTGACGTTTCAACATTGCCTGTGCAATTTCCTGTGCATAGGCAATGTGGTTAATGCGGGCTTCAATTACCTGGATACCTGCCATATCAAGGCGTTCCTTTATTTCTGCTTCTAACTGATCGTTTACTTCTTCGGTGCTTTCGCGAAGGGTAAGTTTGGCCTTTTCATCTTCAATATTGTCGTACGGATAAATTCCAGCCAATTTTCTTAACGCAGCCTCACTCTGTACTACAACAAAATGTTCAAACTCATCAACACCAAAAGCAGCTTTAAAAGTGTCCTGTACTTTCCACACAAGTACCAGTCCAATCATAATCGGATTGCCCAATTTGTCGTTCACTTTAATCGTTTCACTGTCGAAGTTTCTTGCACGCAACGAAATCTTTTTCCGAACAAAAAATGGGTTTACCCAATAAAAACCATTAGATTTTATGGTGCCTTTGTAAGCGCCAAACAAAACCATTACACAACTTTGGTTTGGATCGACTACCGTAAAACCAACTGCCAGAAAAATAAACAACACCACCAAAATTATCGCTGGAATAATCCAGAAATTTATAAATCCGATGACTGCGGCAGCTAAAATTGCGAGTTCCACAAAGAGGAACAGATAACCTGAAAATCCTGAATACTGTTTTTCCATGACATTAATTTTTAAGTATAATGATATTATTTTAATATCACAATATTACAACATTGATTTGAACAACACAATATGTTCTACAACATAATTTTCGGAAATAAGCAGGGCTAAACAAAATAATGTTTACTTAGTTAATATTAAAAACTAAAGTCATGCAATTTATAAGAGAGCCTTTAGCTAAATTCATAAAGCTTGAATCGTCTTCGAGTATTGTCTTGTTTGCTGCAACAGTTTCTGCGCTGATACTGGCCAACAGTCCGTTTGGTGCTCAATTTCTGGGTTTCTGGAACAATTACATCACCATCAGCATTCCGGGGCTGGAGCTTTCAAAACCAGTTATCAAATGGATAAACGACGGGTTGATGGTAATTTTTTTCTTTTTAATCGGGCTTGAAATAAAACGCGAACTCATTGCTGGTGAAATTAACAGTTTCAAAAAAGCATCGCTCCCCTTGTTTGCAGCAATTGGTGGTATGATTTTTCCTGCGCTTCTGTTTACAATTCTGAATAACGGGAAACCTGGCGCTGAAGGTTGGGGAATCCCCATTGCTGCTGATATTGCTTTTACGCTGGGTATTATGCAACTACTCGGAAAACGTGTTCCCGTCGGGTTAAAAGTTTTTCTCATGGCTTTTGCTATTATTGACGATCTGGGTGCTGTGCTGGTAATTGCCTTTTTCTACAGCAACAATCTGGCTTGGGAATATCTTGGTTTTGCGCTATTATTAGTTGCCATGCTTGCCCTTCTTTCGTGGCGCGGAATGTATTCAAAATATTTCTTTTTCATCATTTCCATTATCGTTTGGGTACTGTTTCTGAAATCGGGAATTCATACAACAATCGCAGGAGTCCTGCTTGCATTAACCATTCCTTTAAAACGAAAAACAAAAACCACTTCGTTTTACAATCAGGCAAAGGAAGCACTCGAATTGTTTGTAAACGATTGTAAAAAGCAGAAAGAACCGGCTGTTCTGTTAACGCACAATCAACTAACAGCCATCGAGGAAATTCAGGATTTATCAGAAAAAACCGCCCCTCCGCTGCAATATCTCGAACATTCGCTTCACGGTTGGGTCTCGTACCTGATTATGCCTTTGTTTGCCTTTGCCAATGCAGGGGTGGCTTTCAGTTTTAGTGGCGATACCAACTTCGGACTTTCCTTTAACATTGCATTAAGTATGATTATTGGTAATTTTCTGGGCATTTTCCTGTTTTCTTATCTGGCAATCAAACTAAAAATTTCTGAAATGCCAGCGAATATAACCATGAAAATGTTAGCGGGAATTTCAATTCTTGGCGGACTTGGATTTACAATGTCGTTGTTTATCAACAACCTGGCTTTTACTGATCAGGCATTAATTGACTCAGCCAAAATAGGGATACTGATTGGTTCGGTGATAACCGGAATGGTTGGGTTTATTGTACTTAGGATTACACTCAAAAAATAAAAAACAACGGGATATCTCAATTTGGACATCCCGCTGTTTCTAATTCAGGTTCATTTCAACATAACCCACAATTTTTGTTTTTTTCGCATCATAACTGCGGGAAAAGTTTAAAATATTATTGATTATCATGTCGGATGGTGATTTTCCATTACCCGGCATTTCATCCAGTAAATTGTTAATGAACTCATCAATCCGGGTGGAAAGATCTGATTCTTTTTCAGCTGCAATTCTATTAACAACATAGATTAAGGTAGAGTTTTTCCTCATAGGCATTTTTAAAAATTTCATTTATTCAAAAACGCCTGTTACCTGCTTTTATTGTGTTAACAATGGTTAAAACTTTGTGAGCACCAGCTTTTTTTGCTCAACCAGTTTGCGCATATTTATCAGTGCATACCGCATCCTGCCCAAGGCAGTGTTTATGCTTACATCGGTTAAATCAGCGATTTCTTTAAAGCTGAGGTCGAGATAGTGGCGCATGTAAATCACCTGTTGCTGATCTTCCGGAAGTTCCTGAATTAAATCTTTTACCTCGGTTAAAATCTGGGTATAAACCATCTGATCTTCAATGGTATCCTCTGCAAATTTTTGCGAGTTAAAGAGATCGCCTTCAAAACTGTCGTTCGAAATCGTTCCTTTCAGTTTTTCTTTTCTGAAATGGTCGATGATCAGATTGTGCGAAATCCGGAGCACCCAGGAAATAAACTTTCCATTATCGGTGTACTTGCCCTTTTTAAGCGAGCGGATAACTTTGATAAAGGTTTCCTGAAAGATGTCTTCGGCCAGTTCCTGTTTTTTCACAATCAAAAGGATATACGAAAATACCCTGTTTTTATGACGGTGAATAAGAATTTCCAATGCATTTTGGTCACCTGATATAAATCGCTGAACGAGCTCATTGTCGTTCAGAAAATTTTGTTTCGACATTACCTTCTATTTAAGTTTAAATACAAAGTAAATTTTTTCGATAGGCGACGTTTTTAAGTTGAAGTGAAAC
>DPCJ01000108.1 GCA_003516705.1 Prolixibacteraceae bacterium
TGGGTGAGATGCGAAAGATTGAACTGCTCTTTCGAAGCTTCCTCCATCTGACCTATCTGGTTCGACAATTTTGATATTAATCCGAGTAAATTGTTCATTCTACAAAACTAATTAGCATATACTAACTAAACAAATAATTGAATCATATTTTTTCGGATTCTTCAAAAAAAAATACTCAGAGGTAAACTGAACCTGTGAGTATTTTATATATGTATTAACGTATGAATTTATACTTCCAGCACACTTTCCACAATTTCCTGCCCTTTACGGATTGCAGCGAGATTTAAAGGAATTGTTTTGTGATAGCGTTCAGGCAAGGATTTTTCGAGACCTTTTTCCACATTATCTAACGTCAGAATCGGTCGTACCGAAAGGTAACTTCCAAAAACTATCATATTAAAAACTTTTGGATTACCCATTTCAACAGCAGTTCGTGTGGCTTCCACTTTATATATGTTGATGTCGGTGCGTGACGGAGGATTAATCACACCATTTGGATCGTAAAGCAGCGTGCCTCCGGGTTTTACAGCGTGTTCAAACTTATCCATGCTTTGCTGGTTAAGAATGATAGCCGTGTCGAAATGTTTTACAATTGGCGAACTGATGCGCGTGTCGCTGATGATTACAGTAACATTTGCAGTTCCACCGCGCATTTCGGGGCCGTACGACGGAAACCAGGTTACCTCCTTATCTTCCATAATTCCTGAATAAGCCAGAATTTTCCCCATCGACAAAACTCCTTGCCCGCCAAAACCGGCTATTATCAATTCTTCTGTCATTGTTTTTCGGTTTAATTTTTTACTACAGGTTCACCTTTTACACTGTCTTTTAAATCGCCCAGCGGATAAAACGGAAACATATTTTCCACCATCCAGTTGTTGGCTGCCACCGGGGTCATTTTCCAACCCGAATTACAGGTTGAAACCACCTCAACAAACGAGGTTCCCTTTTTTGCCAGCACATTATCAATTGCTTTTTTCAGCGCTTTTTTGCATTTCCTTACAGCTCCGGCTGTTTCAACCGACTGCCTTGTAACATATGAAGTCCCGGGCAATTGAGCTATCAATTCAGTAATTTTTAACGGGTAACCATTCAAATCCACATTTCGTCCGAACGGCGTTGTTGAGGTAACCATCCCTTCAAGTGTGGTTGGTGCCATTTGTCCGCCGGTCATACCATAAATCCCATTGTTGATGAAAACCACCAGTATGTTTTCGCCACGGTTGCATGCATGTATAATTTCTCCTGCTCCGATGGATGCAAGGTCGCCATCGCCCTGATAAGTAAACACAAAATTATCAGGATAAAGTCTGGAAATGCCTGTAGCCACTGCCGGNNCCAACGGTTTTTTCCTGTAATCCCATTTCACCAATCAACTCGGCCATTATTTTATGAACTACGCCGTGTGAACATCCCGGACAGTAATGCATGTACACATCTTCCTGGATTACCGACTTGCTGTAAACCAGGTTTTCGGGTTTAATAAGATCTTTTAACTCCATAACTCAATTCCCATGAAAATTTTTCTTCCAATGCTTCCACAACTTCTTCGGGTGTAGGAATAATTCCACCCATCCGTCCGAAGTAATTCACACGTACAGTGCTGCCAGCTTCGTACACCGATAGTTTGATGTCTTCCACCATCTGACCGGCGCTCATTTCAACCGATAAAAAGCCTTTCACTTTACGGGCCAGTTCTTTGATAACCGCTTTAGGAAAAGGAAAAAGCGTGATTGGCCTGAGCAAACCCACCTTCAATCCTTTTGCACGGGCAATTTCAACAGCTTTCTGGCAAACGCGCGATGATGTGCCAAAAGCCACAAGCACAAACTCGGCATCTTCGCACTGAAAGGTTTCATACCGCACTTCTTTTTCCTCAATGGTTCTGTATTTTTCCTGAAAACGAAGATTGTTTTTTTCCATTATCTCCGAATCCATTACAAGCGATGTTATAATATTCTTCTTTCGTGAAGCAGGTTTTCCGGTAGTTGCCCAGGTTCCACACTTCTCATGAATTTCTTCTGAAGTCCAGCGGGGTTTAAAATCCGAAAGTTTTACCTTTTCCATCATCTGACCGAGGGCTCCGTCGGTAAGAATCATTGATGGATTCCGATATTTAAAAGCAAGTTCAAAACCAAGGTCAACAAAATCATTCATTTCCTGAACCGATGAAGGAGCAAGCACAATGAGTTTATAATCGCCGTGTCCTCCCCCTTTTACTGCCTGAAAATAATCGGCCTGCGACGGCTGTATAGTTCCGAGACCCGGTCCGCCGCGCTGTACATTTACAATCAGGCAAGGCAATTCAGCTCCGGCGATGTATGAGATTCCCTCGCTCATCAGGCTTATGCCCGGACTGGATGAAGATGTCATTGCTTTTTTACCAGAACCTGCAGCGCCATAAACCATATTAATAGCAGCCACCTCGCTTTCGGCTTGTAATACTACCATTCCGGTTTCTGTCCAGGGCTGGCGTGCCATCAGCGTTTCCATTACTTCCGACTGTGGCGTAATCGGATAACCGAAATAGCCATCGCAACCACAGCGGATTGCAGCCTCGGCCAGCACCTCGTTACCCTTCATTAATTTGTATTCTGCCATTTTTAAATGATTATTTTCTATTGATTATCGTTTAATGATTTCTTTTCGGCAAAAACCGTCTGTAATCACTTACAATTAATAAATAAGCATTAATAAATAATAAATTATTCAATCTTCATCCTGTAAATGGTGATGCACGTATCGGGGCAAACCACGCCGCAATTCGAGCACCCGATGCAGTTTTCGGGGTAAGCCATGTATGAATAATGATAGCCGCGGCTGTTCACTTCGCGGTTTAGTCTCAAAACATCGTGCGGACACGCTTCAACACAAAGTCCGCATCCTTTGCAACCTTCGTTATCAACAACTACTGCTCCTCTGACTTTTGCCATTTTACATCAATTTTTGTTCAAAAATAATTTGCCAAACACTCAAAAAACGTCATAAAAATCAGGTTCTGGCGAATTAATTTATGTTGGTTAAAATCTTTAAAGTAAACTACTTATTTGCTTTCAGATTAATGGTTTTTCTTTCTAAATCATTACCGATTGATTTGTTTGCCAAAACTATTGGCTAAAAAAAAAAACAAATGCAACTATTGTTGCGATTTCAGGGAGAAAGAGTGAATGAGTAATTGAGTTACTGAGTGAGTGAGTGAGAAAATTAGTGATTAAGCTGAAAATGGGTTGGCTATCAGATTTTATAAAGAAACCGGGTTAAAATATTCCGGTGAATCCCCAAATATGATGCAATGTGTTGTCGCTGCAATTTTTTACCTAATTCCGGGTTTTCGGCAAAGAATTTCCGGATGCGCTGTTCGGCGTTTAACGACTGAAACGAATGTACCCGTTCCATGGCATGAATGTAGCTTTCTTCGGCCAGAATACGCACTGTACGCTCAAAGCGCCGGTTATTGTCGAGCAGGTTTTTAAACTCATCTTTCTCAATATAAATCAGTTCCGAATCTTCGTAAACCCTGATACTTTCCGTTGAGTTTCTGCCAAAATAAAAGCTGTCGTGGTTACTTACAATAAAATTGTTAGGCGGATAAAAAAACCGCGAAATCCACTCAGTTCCGCTGTCAGCCATGTAGGTGGCATACAAAAGTCCGTTCAGCAAAATCCCGATACGCTTGGTTTTCTCGCCATAACCGATAAAGGTTTCACCTTTTCGTAAAGTTACCGGCTTATTTTTTAATTGAAGCTCGTCAATTACTTCGAGGGTAAGCTGGTAGCGCGATATAACCTTGTTTTTATCCATTTTTTAATACTGAATTTTATTGGATAACGGATGCTGGATATTCGATGCTGGATTGGAAGAACGAGATTGATTGAGATTAGTAGAGATTAATTGGAAAAACACACAAATTTTCAACACGGAACCCGAAGCTCGAAACTTGTAACCTAAAACTTTGAAATTCATTTCCCTTTTCCCCCATATTCAGCATTAAACAATTGAAGTCTTTTTTCAAGTTCGCCAAATTGTTCGGGCTGAACAAACGAAACGCAGGCGCGGATTCCTTCTTCATCACTCCCTGTATTATCGAGCGCAATAGCACTGACTCCGTAATATAACAGATTTTCAACCAACTGATTTCCTGTCATTCCCGGGTACGAGAGCGTGAAATAAAAACCATCGGCAATGGGTTCTTCCAAATCGGTTTTGTAAACAATTTCGAATCCATTATCTGTAAAGATTTTTTTCATCGCACTGGCTTTTTCGCCATAAAGTTTCACTCCTTCAACAAAATCGAACTGCCCTTTATTGGCTGCTTCGAGCATCGCTGCCAGCGCCCATTGTGCCGAGTGACTTGTACCTGACGATAAAGAATATAACAGTCTGAAAACGATGGTACTGCCAAAAGTGGCACTCTCAAACCTTTGCTGAAGCGCCGGAAACTCGCGATTGTACAAACCTTCGGGAATTATCATCAGCCCGATGCGCTGACCGGCGTATGAAAATATTTTTGAGCTCGAAATAAACAGCACAAAATTGTTTGTGTAATTGGCAACGGTTGGCTGAAACGGCGGCACACCGGGCTGTGACAAATCATGTCTGAAATCCATGCCGAAATAGGCAAGGTCTTCCATCACAATCACATCGTATTGATTGGCCAGTTCGCCAATGATTTTAAGTTCGTCGTCGGTAAAACAAATCCATGCCGGATTGTTGGGATTCGAATAAATGATGGAATTGATATTGCCTTTTGAAAGATATTCTTCAAGCTTTGACCGTAGTTTTTCACCCCGGTAATGAAACACATCAAACGATTCGTATTTCAAACCGAGCACCATCATTTGTTGCTTCTGCACCGGGAAACCGGGGTCGATAAACAGCGCGGTGTCCTTTTTTGTGTCGGTATATCCGGCTGCCATAAAAGCGGCAAAAGTACCCTGCATCGAACCCACTGTTGGGATGCAACCTTTTGCATCCACCTCAATATTCATGAAGTTTTTTACAAACAGGGCAGCCTGTTCTTTTAACGGCTGAATACCGTCGATTATCGGATAAATGGCAGCCACACCCCTTTTCAGGGCAGCAATTTCGGCATCAACACCCACCTGCGAAGGCGGAAGTCCGGGAACACCCATTTCCATGCGGATGTATTTTACGCCGGTAGCGGCTTCAACAAGATTTACCAACGCTACGATTTCGCGAATCGATGCTTTTCCCACATCCGAAATGCGAAGCTCCTTAATTTTCGAATCAACAACAGCTTTATCCAACGGTGAATTTGCCATGTGAACAGTTTAAAAGTTATAAGTTTCGGGTTCCGGGTTTCGGGTTACAGGATTCTCGATACTGGATTCTGGATTCTGGATAAAAATCCAGTATCATTTTATCCAGTATCAAGTATCGTTTTCTATCCAGTATCCAGCTTAAAATCCAAACTCCTCAGCAAGCTGTTTTACCCAGCTGGCCACGCGTTCATCGGTAAGTTCGGGCTCAAAATCTTCATCAACGGGCAAACCCACAAATTTGCCATCAACAACAGCTTCCGATTCATCAAACTCGTAACCTTCGGTTGAAACCTGACCCGACAAAACAGCTCCGTTTTGTTTCAGTTTGTTGGCAAGCACAGCCATGTGGTCAACAAAAGTAGCTGTATAAGTTACATGATCGCCCAAACCAAAAATGGCTATTTTTTTGCCTTTGTAGCTGACTTTTTCAATTTCGGGCAGAAATTTGCCCCAGTCGTTGCTTGAATAATTTGAGTTCCAGGTATCTTTTCCAACGGTGGAAATACCAAAGATTATTTTGTCAAAACGTTCAAGGTCGGCAGCGGTAGCGTCTTTTACCGGAACCAGTTCAACTTTGTCGTCACCAATTTGGCTTTTGATTTTGTCGGCAACCCGGTTAACAGCTCCGCCTACCGGTCCGAAAAAAATGGCTGTTTTGCTCATAATTGTATTTTTTAACTGATTATTTACTGGTTATGAATATTGATTTCGCCCCGCACATATTCGCCAAGAATCGAAAGACTTGAAGCGCCTTTTAACACCTGGTGAATGGCTTTATCGTATTTCATCGGGTCTTCCCATTCAATATCCACATGAAAGGTGTATTCGTTGGGTTTCCCGATGATTGGCACCGATTGAATTTTGGTAAGGTTGATTTCGTTTTCGGCAAACGTATTTAAAACCCTTGCGAGCGCGCCATGAAAATGCCCCACCTCGAAACAGATGGAAGCTTTGTTGGTTCCTTCGGTTTTGTTGCCGTGTTTCGAGAGTATCAGAAATCGTGTATAATTCTTTTTGTTCGATTCAATTCCGGTTTCCAGCACTTCGAGTCCGTACAATTCTGCCGAACGCAGATTACCAATAGCCGCGGCGTGAACCATGTTTTTTTCGCGAACCAGTTTTGCGGCAGCCGCAGTATCAATATTCTCGTGTTTTTCCACATTCGGATAATACTTTTCGAGGTATTCGGCGCATTGCTCGATAGCCACAGGATGCGAATAGATATCGGTAATCTGTGCCGGCTTTGTACCGGGATTTACAAGCATATTTTGCTGAATGTGCAGGTAAATTTCGCCAATAATACGAAGGTGATAATCGCGGATGAGCTGGTAGTTTTTAAGAATACTGCCGGCAATTGAATTTTCGATGGCCATCACAGCAAACTTTACCTTGTCGGCATCAATCATTTCGCAAACGTTGGTAAATGTTTTACATTCAACAACTTCAATTTTATCGTCGAAATACTTTAAGGCAGCATCTTCGTGAAAAGAACCAACAATACCCTGAATCGCAACTCGTTTCATTCTCTATTTTTTACAAAGCCCCAAATATATAAAAATGGATTGGTTATTGTCCGGCCCTCCGAAATTTCAGGTTGCGGGAACTTAAACTTTACAATTCCTGCCTTTCCTTCTTTTTTCCCCACGCCCAATGCTCCTTGCTCCCTGCTCTTTGCCCCTTGCTCCGCCATTCATGCATTGTAGCATTCTCGCATTCACGCATTAAAATCCTCTTGCATTTTACCATAATATTTTCTATTTTCATCGCACAAAAAATCAGGAACTTAACCAGATACAGAATTCGAAATGATGCAACCAAAACTGCATATTTTTAAAACCAAAAGGATGGAAATTTTTAGACTTGGCCGGCTATATTGGCATGTAAAGGATGAAAAAATCAGAAATAAACTAGTTAGCAGCAATTTTGAACAGTACTAACAACATAGATATAGACATTAAATTAATCTACAAAGAATGATAAAGTCTAACAAACCTATTACAACTGGATACTCAGGTTTTCAAAGAAATCCTGATGGAACTTATGTGTGTGGCGGTGCATACTCCGGTTTCCAAAGAAATCCAGATGGAACTTATGTGTGTGGTGGTGCATACTCAGGGTATCAAAGAAATCCCGATGGAACGTATGTGTGCGGTGATGCATATTCAGGGTTCTTGAGAAATCCAGATGGAACTTATGTATGTGGAGGTGCATATTCTGGGTATCAAAGAAATCCTGATGGAACTTATGTGTGCGGAGGTTCATATTCAGGGTATCAAAGAAATCCCGATGGAACTTATGTGTGCGGAGGTGCATATTCTGGGTATCAAAGAAATCCCGATGGAACTTACGTGTGCGGAGGTGCATATTCTGGGTATCAAAGAAATCCCAATGGATTTTATGTATGTGGAGGTTCATATTCAGGATTTCAGAGAAACCCTGATGGGACTTATGTGTGTGGAGATGCATATTCAGGATTTCAAAGGAACCCTAACGGGTCATATGTGTGTGGTGGAGGGAGTAGAAGATGGTCAATATAAAAAATAGGTCTTCAACATAAATAAAAATTTGCGCATTAAATAATCAGTCTATTTCAAACAATAGATTTAGTTGCCGATAAATACAATAAAATATGAAAAGAATTGCATCAATAGTTATAATTATAGCAGTCATATTTTTTATTGGAGGCTATATTCTTGTAATCCTTGGAAAACTTGAACAAGCACAGTATAATCAAATAGCGACAATTGTTGGTGGGGTTGCATCAATACTTGGACTATTAGGATTAGCCCTTCCAAGATTGAAAACTTCAGATATCAAATCAATTGAGATTGAAACTCTGAAGAATTTAGCAAAGACAGCGGAAGAGATACAAAAGAAGGAGGCAGAACTGAATATAAAACAAAATGATTTAACAAGACTTGAACTCCAAAAGCAAGAACTTGAATTCATTGTTAAAAAAGCAAGTTTGAATTTGTTTTATAAAGAGCAAATTGAACGATATTATGATACTTTAGACAAGCAAATTTCAGATAATAAAGAAATTTCACGGACACTAAATGACATAAAAGAAATTGAATATAAAATAGAGGAACTTAAAATAGAAATTGAAAAAAGTCCAAATACTGAAAGTATTATGCAAATTATCGAAGAAGCAAGAAAGCATAGAAAAAATTCCGTAGAAATCAAAACTCCTATTGACGCTTTTATTGAAGCAATGGTAAAAATTTCAGGATTCAAATGATAAGAAAAACTGGTTCTACATCAGCTACCCGTCAATGTCGGCAGCAGTGGTTTTCTGTGGGCATCTTTCCGCTCGGGCTGTATTTCTGCGTGACAGGAAATCGTCCGCAGTCCACCCCTGCGTGTAGCTTCCAACGTTTTGCATATTAACAAAAACCTAACTGATAATGAGAGACTTGAGACAAACAATTTTTCAGAAGTATCGGCACCAAAATCGCTACAATAATTTTGGTGCGTGTTTACATTCCGTAACAATTAATGGATTTCGAGGAATTCATGAACTCGAAATAAATTTTGAATATCCAATAACAGCGATATCTGGAATTAATGGTTCAGGTAAAAGTACTATTGGACAATTAGCAATCTGCGGTTATAGAAAACCAGTTGTGGCTCAAAACTATAAAAGATATTACATTAAAGATTTCTTTCCCGTTAATGTTGCAGACCCAACTCCATTTGGTGTAGGTTCCAATGTTGTTTATTCCTACACAACAAATCTTCCAAGGAATCAAGAATTAACTGTAACAAGGATGCAATCTGAATGGTCTGGATATAAAAGGCAACCTGAAAGACACTGTTTTTATGTAGGTTTTACGCTTTATATACCAAAAGTTGAACGAAAAGATTTAAGTATTTATAGAGCACAACAAATAGAATTAGGATTGCGAAGAGAATTATCTGATATTTCCAAACAACACGTTGGTAGAATTTTGAATAATCACTATGACGACATAGCATTTCAAGAAATTACTCACCTTAACAAATCTGGAGAACTTGGATTAGCAAGCCGCAACGGACATGTTTATTCAGAAAACAATATGGGATTTGGGGAAGGCAGATTATTATATATGATTGATATGATGGAGAACACTCCTACTCAAAGTCTATTTGTTATAGAGGAACCGGAAACTTCATTACATGAGGATGCGCAGCATCATCTTGCAAATTATTTTCTCGATGTCGTCAACAGAAGACATCATCAAATAATATTATCTACTCACTCAAATATAATATTAGAGACATTACCTCCAGAAGCAAGAAAATTTTTAATTAGGCAAGGAAATCAAGTGAGAGTACATGATAAATTATCTGCTTATCGAGCAAAATCTTTATTATCTAATGGACACCAAAAAGCCTTGAACATATGCGTCGAAGACGACTTTGCCAGTCATTTATTAGCAGAAATAATTAGAAGATTAAGGCCAGATATTCTAAAAGTAATAAATATACAGCCTGTTGGAGACACAGACGCAGTTCGCAATGCGGTGAATTTATTAAGGGAATTCAACTTAAGAACTATTGGCATACGAGATGCAGACAAAGGTTCAAATCCTCCAGAGAAGTTATTTTCATTGCCTGGAACTCAACCCCCAGAAGTCGAAGTTTATAGAGACAATTCAGTAATTCAATCATTAAATCAAGAATTTGATTTCGATGTCGAACATATTTTTAATATTACTGCCGAAATTGACCACCATGAATTTGGAGAAATTTTATCTAGACATGCTGTGATTGACCAACAGATTCTCGATTATAAAGCAATTAACTATTACATTGACAATAAAGGGAATGATTTTTTTAATGATTTGATAGCTACAATTGAGCGTGAACTTTAAAATACCCCCGCTGCCGCACGATTTTATTTTGTGACAAAAACAATTCTCCGGCGTGGCAATCGCGCGGGAGCAAGTCGAAAGAATTAAAAAGAAAACTTAAACAGGCTGGTTAATCAACGATAAACCGAAAACAGGAGGCCCGATTATTCAAATGACGTTCCTTTTTTTAGTAATAAACGACTTTACTTGAGGAACAAACGTACCGGTTATTGTATAAAACGACTCTTCTTTAATATTAAGTGCATTTATTTTTATAACAAGTGATTGCATTTTTATATAAAGTGACTTATTTTTATAATAAAACGGGTTTATTTTAAAATAACACGACTTATTTTTTAGAATAAACGACTTACTTGATAAAACAAGGATTATTAAATACAAAACTGACAATCTGATTATGCTGACTTTCAACTTCAACCGTATTTTTAAGGCGCGGGGGATTGATAAACCCTTCAGTTATCTTGTAAAGGCAGGCTATTCCGATAATTTTGCCACCCGCATTGTCAATAACCGGAACAGGCGTCTGGATTTAGCCGATGTTGAAAAACTTTGCGAACTCCTGCAATGTACACCCAACGATTTACTGGAATGGATTCCGGACAGTAAAGATAAAACCAACGACAGGCACCCGTTGATTTCGATAAAGCGGAGTGATAAAGTGGCTCAGTTAACGCAGATTTTAAACGCCATTCCCCTGGATAAGCTGAGCGAAATTGAAAGTGTGATAAAGAAAGAGATAGAGCGGTAAAAAATTACGCCGCCAAACACGCGTTAACAATATTCAACCTTTGTAAAAATGGGTAATTCTGCGTGATTACCCATACACCTATCCTTTCAACTGGTCTTTATCCCAGTTATCGGGATTGGTAATAATATAATTGGCAATCCTGGCTAATTCGGCCTCGTCGCGAATAATGTGTTCCCAATAATTTCGTTGCCACAATTTGCCGTTAAAACGTTGCCATCCGTGATTTTTTACACCACGAATGTATTCGTTGGTGGTCATGGTTTTAAACCAATCCATCATATCGCCGATGGTGGCGTTGTATTTTTTATTGTCGGGACCGTATGCGTTTTTGGTTGATTCCGGTGCGGGCGCGATATCCGGACGCCCACGTAGGGGCGCCCCTACGTGGGCGTCCGTTACGGCGGCGTCGGTGTCGGTTGCGTGGGCGTCCGTGCCCGTTGCATTTTTCCCGGTTGTATTGAAATCCGGCAATATTTCAACAATACAATGAAAATGGTTGGGCATCACCACCATTTCATGACAACGAATACCGGGATATTTGTTTTGCATTTCGAAAAACCACCTTTCCACCATTTTACCGGCATCATTCAATTCCAAATCCGTTTCAAAAAAATTACCAAACAGATTTAACCTGTCTTGAACACACAGGGTTAGAAAATAGAATCCCGGTTGTGAATAATCGTAGTTTTTGAGCCGGAGGGAGTGGCGAACGGGAAGGTGTTTGCCGGTGACATTCATTATTATCCTCTAAACAAGGTACCTTAAAACAAATACTGCCCGTCCTGTACCAGGAAATCACCGCGGTGATTTTGGAAAATGTCCATACACTTTTGCAAATCGGTAGGACGCAGCACAATTACAGCGGTGTCTTCGCTGTTGGAGAAAGCGTACATATATTCGATAAATACATCCTCTTTTTGTAGCAGGTTCAGCATTTTTGCCAGTCCGCCCGGGCGGTTGGGCGATTTTACAAGAATCACTTCGGTGGTTTGCACCGAAAATTTGTTCTTTTTCAGAATTTCTTTTGCTTTATCGGGATCTGAAACAATCAGCCTCAGAATTCCAAAATCGGAGGTGTCGGCAATCGTAAACGCCGACATGTTTAAACCTGCGTCGCCCAGCAACTGGGTAACTTCGTTTAGCCTGCCCGTTTTATTTTCAAGAAACACGGAAACCTGTTTTACTATCATCGTTGTTAAATTTTACGGTTGTCAATCACTCTTTTTGCCTTGCCAGCCGTGCGTTCTATGGTTTTGGGTTCCACTAATTTCACCCTCACCGAAATGCCCAGCGTGCTTTGTATTTTGTCGGTCAGTTTCTTTCGCAGCGATTCAAGCTGTTTGATTTCGTCGGAAAAAAACTGTTCCTGTACCTCCACTAACAAATTAACCACGTCAAGTGTTTCCTCGC
This sequence comes from Prolixibacteraceae bacterium, assembly GCA_003516705.1. Classification (GTDB taxonomy): domain Bacteria; phylum Bacteroidota; class Bacteroidia; order Bacteroidales; family Prolixibacteraceae; genus Draconibacterium. Next base: position 12,297 of record DPCJ01000108.1, read on the forward strand.
GTTCAATAATTAACAGATAATGAGGTTCAGTTTCGCTCATTTCAAGCAGCACACTTTCAATTTGCGACGGGAAAACATTCACACCACGGATAATGAGCATATCGTCGGACCGACCCATACATTTTTCCATTCTTACCAGCGTTCTGCCACATTCGCATTGGTCGTAAATCAGTCGCGTTAAATCCCGTGTGCGATAACGTAGAATGGGCATTCCCTCTTTCGTAACCGTTGAAAAAACGAGTTCGCCCTTTTCGCCGGGTGGCATGGATTCGAGTGTTTCGGGATGAATAATTTCGGGAATAAAATGGTCTTCCATCACGTGCATGCCGCACTGGTGCTCGCATTCGCACGAAACACCCGGCCCGATGACTTCGCTTAATCCGTAAATATCGATGGCTTTTATTTTTAGTTTGGCTTCAATTTCACAGCGCATATTTTCGCTCCAGGGTTCAGCGCCAAAAATGCCCACACGCAGTTGCAGCGATTCGGGGGTAATATTCATCTCTTTCATCGTCTCGGCTAAAAACAGCGCGTACGAGGGCGTGCAGGCAATAACCGTTGTCCCGAAATCCTGCATCAATAGAATCTGCTTGTCGGTATTTCCACCAGAAATCGGAATAACTGTTGCACCCAGGTTTTCGGTTCCGTAATGCAGACCGAGTCCGCCGGTAAAAAGCCCGTAACCATAAGCCACCTGAACAATATCGTTTTGATGAACGCCGGCCATGCTCAGCGAGCGGGTAACCACTTCGGCCCACATTTGCAGGTCGTTGCGCGTATAGCCCACCACTGTTGGTTTTCCTGTGGTTCCCGAGCTGGCGTGTACGCGCACGATTTCGCTCATCGGAGTTGTAAACATGCCAAACGGATATCCGTCACGCAGGTCGGCTTTGGTTGTAAATGGCAGTTTCGACAGGTCGTGCACGCTTTTAATATCACCCGGAACAAGACCTTTTTCCTGCATTTTACGCCGGTAACTTTCGTTGTTGTGATAAACTCTTTTTACGGTTTGAACCAGTCTTTCTGACTGGATGGCCTCCATTTCAGACCGTGAAGCACATTCTATTTTTTCGTTCCAAATCATGGTTAGTTCAAAGTTTAAGGTTCCGGTTTTTCAATCGTTTATCATTATTCGCTAATCATCCCCCAAAGCAAACAGGTAGTTGTTTTCAGCATTTGCTTTTCAAACTGCGGGCAGGGTTTGGTGGGGCGTTTCTTCCCCGGGTTTAAACCCGGAGTTATTCAAATCCAACCCTTTCAGGGTTTTCCGCCCCACAGTTTTGGTTATTCTACTTTTCCCACAATTACTCATTCTCTCAATCACGCATTCAAGCATTCACGCATTTTCTTCACTTTCCATAAACCACTGCATCATCCAAAATTCTGATATTATTTCGGGTGAGTTGTTGCGTGGCTTCCAGTACATCGGGCACTTCGATGAGCAAAACTGCTGTTTTCTTGTCGCCCACCAAACGGCTGTAAGCGCTGTCGATATGAATTCCGGCGCGCGAAAGACGAATCAGCAGCTCGTCCAAGCCACCGGCTTCATCTTTCATTTCAAGCGCAATCACTTCGCGCATTACCACAGAGTTGCCTGCTCCTGTCAACAATTCGTATGCGTTTTCAGGCTGATCAACCAGCAGGTTTAACATCCCCCAGCCATGATTGATGTTGCTGAGCATCAGCGAGCGAATGTTTATATTCCCTTGTTTCAGGGTTCTTGTTATTTCCTCGAAATGGGTGATTTTGTTTTTCAGAAAAACAGATATTTCGAAAGCCATAATTTTAATTTTAAAGTTTCAGTTCTCCAAAAATAAGCGGTTATCAGAATTTATAGGCAATAGAAAGCATATTTCTGAACGAAGTGACTTTTTCAGCATTTATCACCTTCGATTTATTGGCTTTGTCAACCTCACCGTAAGCAGCAGTTGTCCAACTTGTTTCCCAGGCAAACATAAAATTTTTGAAATTGTACATCAACTGCGGCGAAATCTTATAAATCATATCTATTTCGTTGGCATTTGGCATTCCGTAAAATGGTCCTGCAGCATTTTCCGAAGTACCCAGATTTTTCAGATATCCGCCGTAAAATCCAATTTTCCAGTCTTTGCCGTAGGTGAAATTTATCCAGTTATAAAGATGGTTATAAGGCGTGTAGGTTTCTGCCCCGGTTTCAGTATTGACGGAAACCACGGCATAACCGCTGGGCAAAAGACTTTCGCAAACATTTTGGCCATACATTGATTTTCCCATTATCATGAATTTTTCTTTTGCATATTTAAAATACGCCAAAGCTGCCCAGGTACTTAGCTTTTCGTTGGTCACAAAAGTTCCGGTTGTTCCTGTAGTTGAAGTTCTGGGCTGAATGGTTTTCCAATCCACACCTGCTCCCAAAACCCAGTTTTGGTTGTAATACTGAATTTGTCCGTGCAGATTTGGAATGAGTGCATCGCGCTGGTATTGATAGGTTTTCCCTGCTGGACCTGCATTGCTGTAGTCGAATTGGTACACCGCTGCGGCTATCAAATCAACGCCGGTAGCCAGTGTGTGTGTAAAACGTACCTGGGGACTTCGGTTAAACACCTGGAAAGGTAAACCCGTGTTTTCATTCAGCGTTACAGGAAATACTTTCTCGACAAAAGTGGGGTGCCATGTTCTGCCCACCAGCAATTTCGATTTTGGCCATTCAACAAGCGTGTATGCATGTCGCAGCCGTAATGCCGGCAACTGACTGCCAGCAGTAAAATCGATTTCGATAAATCCGTTGATTTTCGATTTCCCCATTTCAAGTCCGGTAAAGCTGGTTCCGATACGCGAAAATGTGTTTAAAAGGTGGGCACTGGGCTGAGCGTTAATATCTTCTCCATTTGAGTCGTAAACCGGTTTAAGCGGATACATATCGAGCAGGTGGTCGCAGGCATCGAGGTTGCGCCGCGAATCGAAAATAAAATCGTTTCGCACAAAACCCGATAAATCGACTTTC
>DPCJ01000089.1 GCA_003516705.1 Prolixibacteraceae bacterium
TTTCTTACATCGAACTCACGTTATTAAACAATTTAAACTCTGAATTGGAATCTCAGAATAGGTTTCTGAGAATTAAAACTAGTTTTTAAGCACAAATTTTAAAAGCCGTCTTTCGCTACTCTTCATGAATGGTGAGAAACGGCTTAACTATTATATAAGATAAGGTTTTTAGTTATTTCTGGCATTAAACTTGTCTGCCTATGAATTGTTAGAAACATAAAAATTAATCACTATGAAAACAATTAAAACACTCACAATTCTGTTTGCCTCATTCTTTATCATTTCGTCGTGCGAAGGTCCGATGGGCCCTCCCGGGCTTGATGGTGACACATTAATTGGTTCGGTTTTCGAAATCGAGGGCGATTTTACAGCTTCCAACGAATACCAGTTGTTCTTTGATTTCCCAAACAACTTCGAGATTTATGACACCGATGTTGTAATGGTTTATATGCTCTGGGACGTTGTAAATGTAAATGGTGCGAACACCGATGTATGGCGCCCGCTGCCACAATCCATTGTTTTAAAGGAAATCTATACGGATTATACTGAAACCGATGTTTTACAATACAATTTCGATTACACAGTAAACGATGTACGCGTATTCCTCGAAACCACCATGTCGCCAGGCGACCTTTTACCTGCCGAAACACAGGACCAGGTTTTCAGGATTGCAGTTTTGCCAGCCGATTTTGTGAGCATGAAAAGCAAAAACGAGTTAAACGATTTGAGCCTATTGTTAAACTCACCTGAAATTCAGCTAAATCTTGTAAAAAGATAAAATTCAAATCAAAATATAAACCCGGGAGTCTAAACTTCCCGGGTTTTTTATTTACTGTTTGTTCATGATAAATTCTTTTCTTTGCAGGCTGAATATCGATTTACACCACATGGAAAATAAAAAAATACCCGCAGTACTTGGCGTTGGAAACGCATTGGTTGATGTAATTACAGTGCTTGAGAACGATGCAATTCTTGAGCAATTTGGCTTGCCCCGTGGCAGCATGACTTTGGTTGACGCCAACCTGTCGAAAAAGATTTACGAAACAGTTTATTCTGATAAAAGCGAAATATCAACTGGCGGTTCGGTAGCAAATACCATGCGTACACTGGCCGGTATTGGCGGCAAAGGAGGTTACATGGGCAAAACCGGGAATGACGATTTGGGCAAAGTTTTCAAAGAGGCTTTTGAAAAAAAGGGAATCAAAACACATCTCTCGAACAGTTCAACCGAAACAGGACGAGTAATGGGATTGGTTAGTCCCGATTCGGAAAGAACCATGGCTACTTACCTTGGGGCAGCAGCAGAGCTTACTACTGCCGATTTTAACCAAGAACTGTTTACCGGATACGATTATCTGTACATGGAAGGCTATCTCGTTTTTAATCACGAACTGATAAAAACCGGGGTTGAAATGGCAAAATCAGCAGGATTGAAAATAGCAATTGACCTGGCAAGCTACAACGTGGTTGATGCCAACCGCGAATTTCTGAAAGAACTCATCAGCAAGCATGTGGATATTGTTTTTGCCAACGAAGAGGAAGCCAAAAGTTTAACCGGGAAAGAACCGGTGGAAGCGCTTTACGAAATTTCGGAAATGTGTGAACTGACCATTGTAAAAGTGGGGAAAGAGGGTTCGTATATTAAACGCGGCGATGAGGTATTGAAAATCGGAACCATTCCTGCCAAAGCCATTGATACAACCGGCGCCGGTGATAGTTACGCCGCCGGATTTTTTTATGGATTGACCAAAGGATACGACCTGGAAACCTCAGGAAAAATTGCCGCACTGATTTCGGGAAAAACAGTTGAAGTAATGGGCGCCAATCTGCCCAACCACCAGTGGCCCAAGATAAAAGAGGAAATCAAAAAGATTGTAAGACAAGCAAAATAACCATTCCGGTATAAAACGAAACAAGGCAGTTTATCTGACTGCCTTGTTTATTACCGAAAAGTAAATTACTTTTTATCGGTCGAAATTTTAAAGGGTACATACAAAGGGCAAAACCTGAACAGCCCTGTTGCAATCGGCACAATACCAATTAATCCCCACCAACTGTCGAAAACCACGCCAAGCAACGCAATTACCAGCCCGATGATAATTCTTAAAAGGCGGTCAACGCTTCCTACATTACATTTCATGATTAATTTGTTTTAATGTTACTACTGAACAGATAAACAGAAATTGTAAAAAATAGTTTCAGAATTCTTCCTCCAGAATTTTACACGAGGTTTTAATAAATTCAGGACAGCGATTTTCAAAAACGCCGGCTTCGCTGGCGGCAGCACTTCCTTCGGGTGTTGAAATATCGAAACCGGTGAGTTGTTTACAAATCAGGGTTCCGTGTTTTTCTTTAAACTTTTCATTGAATTTTTTCACAAGCATTTTTGTATTGGCTTTTCCATCGGGGTTTGAGGATGAATGTCCGTGTTTCATGCCTATGACCATATAAGCCCCGGTAACAGCGCCACAGGTTTCAGCACAATTCATGCCGCTGCCAAAACCGCTGGCAATTTTCAACGCCGTTTTTTCGTCGATACCCAACTCAGGAGCAAAAAGGCTGAAAACTGTTTGTGCACAGTTGAATTTTGAAAACTGTTCGTCAACAAGAAGTGATTTTGATTTCATTAAACAAGGTTTTTGATTTTTGCTGGTCAATTTACTGCTAAGGTTCGAGAACAAAAAATAAGGTTTTCATCAAATCTAATTTTCATATAAAAAGAAACCCGGAGCCGAAACCCCGGGTTTAATATTTCTCTGAATTGTCATTCTTTCAGTTTCTCCCCCACGAGGAGATTAAGGGGGGCTTTATTCTCCTCTCACAGCCGCAATACCCGGAAGCACTTTTCCTTCCAAAGTTTCGAGCATGGCGCCACCGGCAGTTGAGATGTAAGAAACACCATCGGCAATGCCAAATTTATTCACAGCTGCAACCGAATCGCCACCGCCTACAAGCGAGAATGCGCCTTTTTGAGTTGCAGTTACAATAGCAGCACCCACAGCTTTTGTGCCCACCGCAAATTTTTCCATTTCGAAAACACCAACCGGACCGTTCCAGAGAATGGTTCCTGAGTTTTCAATTACTTCCTTGAATTTGGCAATACTTTCAGGACCTGCATCCAAACCCATCCATCCATCAGGAATGGCATTTGCCGGAACCACCTGTGTATTGGCTTCTTCGCTGAAAGCATCGGCAGCCACTACATCAGTCGCCATAACAAGGTTTACACCTTTTTCTTTGGCAATTTTCTGAATGTTCAGTGCCATTTCCAGAAAATCGTCTTCAACCAGCGAGTTGCCAATGTTTCCGCCGTTGGCTTTTACAAAGGTAAAAGTCATACCGCCACCCAAAATCAGGTTATCCACCTTGCTGAGCATGTTTTCGATGATGGTGATTTTTGTTGAAACTTTAGCGCCACCCATAATAGCAGTCATCGGACGAACCGGTTTTTTCACCACTTTATCGAGGCTTTCAACTTCGCTTTCAACCAGGTAACCAAACATTTTGTCGTTCGGGAAGAACTTGGCGATTACAGCTGTTGAAGCGTGTGCACGATGTGCTGTTCCGAAAGCGTCGTTTACCCAGCAGTCACCCAACTTGGCCAGTTCGCCGGCAAATGCTTCGTCGCCTTTTTCTTCTTCTTTATGGAAACGCAGGTTTTCAAGCATCAAAACTTCGCCCGGTTTCAGGGCAGCAGCCATTGCCTGTACTTCGGCGCCAACACAATCGGGTGCCAGTTTTACTTCCTGACCCAGCAATTTGCTGAAATGACCCACAAGGTGACGCATCGAATATTTGTCGTTCGGGCCATCTTTTGGCCTGCCGAAATGCGACATGATAACTGGCGAACCGCCATCGGCAATTATTTTTTTGATGGTTGGTATTGCCGCAACAATCCGGGTGTCGTCAGTAATTTCGAAATTTTCGTTGAGTGGCACGTTAAAATCAACGCGAATCAGGGCTTTTTTCCCTTTAAAATTGTAAGTGCTAATCGTTTGCATATTATTCTATTTATTTGGTTATCAGAAAATCAACCAAAGATAAAAAATATATTCCGTTGAAATGGTCGGCTAAAATTGGCTCATCAGAATTTAATGTTCAGGTAACCTGAAAAATGGCAAATTCCAGGCAACAAATTACAAATAACAAATCTCAAGTTCCAAATTCCAAATATCAATTCTCAACAACTCTCTAACAGTCAGCATCAAACTCAACAAATCCCAATAAATCTCAACAAATCTCCAACAGTCACCATTAATCTCAATAAATCTCTATCAATCACAACAAATCTCCACCAATCTCCTTTTCCGGTTCTTCTTTGTTTTTGTTGTTTTGCATTGGTGAATTCAGTTTTTAAAAACTATTTTTGGCCACATGTTTTTCAGCGAAGTCATAGGACAGGAATCCATCAAAAAGAGGTTAATCCAGTCGGTTAAAGATGAACGGATAAGCCATGCACTGCTTTTTACAGGTCCCGCCGGCACCGGCAAATTAGCCATGGCAATTGCCTACGCACAATACATTTCGTGTAGCAACCGCACCGAAACCGACTCGTGCGGTGTTTGCCCCTCATGCCACAAATTCAGCAAACTGGCGCACCCCGACCTCCATTTTGTTTTCCCGGTTTTCAAGCGCGATAAAGCCGACCCTGTTAGCGATAATTTTATCAAAGAGTGGCGTGAAAAAGTACTTGCGTCTCCCTATTTCGGATTAAGCGAATGGCTCGATTTTATTGAAGCAGAGAATGCACAGGGAATGATATATGAAAAAGAAAGCGATTCGATTTACCGCAAACTGAACCTGAAATCGTTTGAAGCCGAATACAAAACAATGATTGTATGGCTGCCCGAAAAAATGAATCTTGCCTGTTCAAACAAACTGCTGAAACTACTTGAAGAGCCACCAAGCAAGACTCTTTTTGTTTTGATTACCGAAGACGAGGAATCGGTAATAGGAACAATCAGATCGAGAACACAGCCGGTGAAATTTCCGTTTATCGATGAAGAATCATTGCGCAAAGCGCTGCTGACAATCGAAGATATAGACCCGGGACAGGTAAACGATGCTGTACACCTTGCCAATGGCAATTTTATCAGCGCCCGGGAATATGTAACACCCAACGAAGACCAGCAGTTCTTTTTTCTGAAATTCCAGGAAATGATGCGCCAGGCTTACTCACGCGAGGTGCTGGCACAGATGCAATGGGCCGAAGAAATGGCAAAACTGGGCCGCGACAGGCAGAAAGCATTTTTCAGCTATGCCCTCAGAATGGTTCGCGAATATTTCGCCCTCAATTTCGGAAACAGCGAAATGGTTTTTTTAAACGAAGAGGAAAAAAACTGGGGAATAAAATTCGCCCCGTATATTAACGAACAAAATGTGATTCAGCTTTTTAACGAGTTCGAAACCGGAATCAAACACATCTCGTGGAACGGTAACCCGAGAATCATCTTTCTCGATACTGCACTCAGAATGGTAAGACTGATAAAGAAATAGAAAGCAGTAAGCTATTTACCATTAGGATTTACCGTTTACGATTTGGAGTAATTTTGTGGCAGTTGGCTACAGGCATAAATGACAAATCCCAAATCTCAAACTTCAAATCTCAATAAATCTCTTTTCCCATTTCCAGAATCCAGTATCCATTTTTAATCAATCTCCAAAAATCTCAATTAATTACTTTTCCTGTCTCCAGAATCCAGTATCCGTTTCCACATCCAGCATTCATTTCCAAACAATCTCCACCAATCTCAATCAATCTATTTTTCCCTTTCCAGAATCCAGTATCCATTTTCTCATCCAGTATCCGGTTTCAGTATCCGGTAAAAACCAACTCCAATCAATCGTCAAATTGCATTTAATCATTACTTTTGCAATTCGAATCAACCTGAAACTGAAATTCAGTGTAGGAATTCGATTTTCAAATTGAATCTATGTACAACGAACAAGATATTGATACCATCGACCGCGGTTACTGCAAAACAAAAGATGGCTGTTGTGCCAAACTACATGTAACCGACTGGCTGGCCGACATAAAAACACCGCTTCAGCTCACCAACGTGGTTGAAGTTCGTTTTAAAAATACGCGCAAGGATTATTACCAGAATGTAAACAACCTTAACCTGAAATCCGGCGACCTGGTGGCGGTTGAAAGCAGTCCGGGACACGACATCGGCATTGTTTCGCTGATGGGACCGCTGGTGGAAAATCAGATGCGCAAACACAAGCCATCGCTGGTAAACGGCGAATTCAAAAAAGTGTACAGGCTGGCCAAACCCACCGATATTGAAAAGTGGAAAGAAGCCATTTCGCTTGAACATGAAACCATGATCCGCTCGCGGCAGATTACTGCTCAGCTGAAATTAAACATGAAAATCGGAGACGTAGAATACCAGGGCGACAAAACAAAAG
>DPCJ01000195.1 GCA_003516705.1 Prolixibacteraceae bacterium
TTTCACGAGTTTGAATAAAGAAAAAGACCGGGCTCATTCAAGTCCGGTCTTTTTTTCCGATTTTAATCTCCTAAAACACTTTTTCGTTTTACTTCAAATGCCGGCGTGTATTGAATTACAGAGACTCCTTTGTTTAAATATCCACCAGACGTGCCTGTTTTTCCAAATGCATAACTGCCCTGAACAAGTTTCAGGTGGTGTGTTTCAATACATTTTCCGAAATCCTTTCCATACCAATACAACGCATTTAAAAAATAATAAGCGGCATCAAAACCCTGAATGCCGTAACTGTTGGGCTCTGTACCAAAATTCAATTTAAATTTTTCGACATATGCGATGGTGTTTACATCGGTATAATCAACAAAATAAGGATTGATATAATGCATTTTCAGGTTGTGAAAATGTGCAATATCGATGCTCGGATACCGCTGCTGAAAATTTGCCTGTGCCACCAGTGTGATTGGGAAATCGCCAGCCAGGTTATTCAAGTTCGAAATTGCCACGCTCAATTCACCTTCATCGGTTGTTGGCAGGTAAACCACATTTTCTTTTTCAGGCGAAAGAATTGCCCTTAAACCTGCGGCTCGCTCACGTTTAAAGTCGTACACCCGGAACCGGGTACCAAACCCACCAACCACGTTTTTAATTTTGTCAACCAGTTGTCCTTCGGCTGTTCCTTCGTATTGCGATGTTTTCACAACAATAAAATTGCTGCCTTTAAAATTACCGGCAATCATTTCAAGTGTTGCCTCAGCAATATATTCACGGGTCGGGTTTATCTGAAAATAGAGCGGATTTGTATTAATCAGTGCCGATTTTGGCGTAAATGGCGATACCATTGGAATCTGTTTTTCACGGGCAATGGCGGCCACTTCCTTTTGTACATTTTCATACACCGGGCCGATAATCAGGTCGGTATTATCGAGAATACCTTTGCCAACAAGGTTTCGCACAGTTTCCGGATTGTCTTTTGTATCGTAAACATTCAGCTTTACCTTCATTCCAACTTTTTGCATCGAATCGATGGCAACCAGCACACCTTCGTAAAATTGGAGGAAATTAAGGCTGTTACCATAAAATTTATACAACGGCGATTGCGGTTCGTTCATTTCCACAATAGTATCAGTTTCATTTACCTCAAATTCAACACTATCTACAATCGGTTGCTCAATTTTTGTATTCAACCCGGCATTGGCATCGAGAAACAACGGCAGAAAAAGTACTACAGAATAAGTCTGACTTCCAGCCACTGCAACAGGTAATTTCTCGCACCCTGAATTTAAAACAACAGCTGGATTTGTTACAGGAACCCGAACATTTTCACTTTTTTCGGTTGCATTTTCCCGGGCTGCATTTGTTTCGGGCTGTGGAATTTTCAGTTTCATACCCGATTGTAACGCTGTAAATCCCGGGTTAGCTGAACGCAGGTCAGTTTCTGAAATACCATATTTACGGGTGATTCCGTAAAGTGTCTCTCCAGGTTCAACCTGATGAATCATTTCCCGGCTTACACTTTCCAACTGAGTTGGTTCAATCTTAACCACTTCGGTTTCAGATTTTACAGGTATCAGAATTTTGGCTCCGGCTTTCAGATTTCCGGCGTTGGGATTGTATTTCAGAATTTCGCTTTCGCTTACATTATATTTCTTTGTCAATCCGTACAAAGTTTCGCCCGAAACCACTGTATGTTCAATCATTCCGCCTTTTTGTGCAACTGTTTCTGTCTCCTTTTTTGCGAATGTTAATACAGTTTTAATCTCTTTAAACTCCCATTGCGGAATCTGGATGGTGAGACCCTTTTTCAGCCGTTGGATTTCCGGATTATACGAATAGATTTCTTCAACTGAAATACCAAATTTTTTCGAAACAGAATAAGCCGTTTCGCTGTTGGATTCGATTGTATATTGCTTAAAACCAGTAGGGTCACCTTTTTTATAGCTTTTGATTTCTGATAAATCGAAACTTCCATCGTATGGGATCTTCAGCATTTCACCAATATTTAATCCATCTTCGGTGCCAGGATTATTTTGAAGAATTTCGGCCGGCTCAACCCTGAAATCGCGTGATACAGAATAAACGGTTTCACCCGTACGCACCTGGTGCACAATAAATTTCTGACCGTTAATCAATACAAGTTCATTGTCGGTTACAATCTGTGCCTGAACTAACCGGGTAACCGCCAAAAGCAATAAAAACACAAACAAAGTCCTGAATACTTTCATTTACTTTCTGAGTTAAAGCGCCAAAATTAATAAAATTGATTATCCATCGGGTTGAAAGGCATTCAAATATCAATTAAAAGCCTGTATAATATTGTTAATGAATTATTTGTTTCGTTGTTGTTAACATCAGGGGTATTTTAATGAACAAAGCACAAGCTTTTCAGGCGTTATTTTTACTTTTGCCTGTAAATAGACAATCACCATTAAAATTTGAATTCATGCAGGAAAAAATTCTGATTCTTGATTTCGGTTCTCAATACACTCAGTTAATTGGCCGTAAAATCAGGGAGTTAAATGTATATTGCGAGATTCACCCGTTTAATCACTATCCGGCTATCGATGAATCTGTAAAAGGAGTTGTGCTTTCAGGCAGTCCGTATTCAGTGCGCGACTCGGATGCCCCACGTCCCGACTTATCAGCAATTAAAGGGAAATTGCCGGTTTTGGGTGTTTGTTACGGCGCTCAGTATATGGCCCATTTTTTTGGTGGTGAAGTTGCTCCTTCAAACAGTCGTGAATATGGCCGTGCACATTTGGGTTATGTCGATCACGGCTGTGTTTTGTTTAACAACATCAGCGCACACACACAAGTTTGGATGTCGCATGGCGATACAATTGTAAAAATGCCAAAAAATTACAAGGTTATTGCTTCCACCGAAGACGTAAACTTTGCTGCCTATAAAATAGATGATGAACCAAGTTGGGGAATTCAGTTTCATCCTGAAGTTTATCATACCACAGAAGGAAAACAGTTGCTCGAAAACTTTGTAACTGACATTTGCGGATGTCGGCAAGACTGGACCCCCGATTCGTTTGTGGAAACCACAGTAAATGAATTAAAGGCCAAACTGGGCAACGATAGAGTGGTTTTGGGTTTATCGGGCGGAGTTGATTCGTCGGTTGCCGGGGTTTTGCTGCATAAAGCAATCGGGGAAAACCTTACCTGTATTTTTGTCGATAACGGGTTACTCCGTAAAAACGAATTTGAAGACGTACTCAATTCATACAAAGACATGGGTTTGAACGTTATCGGGGTTGATGCAAGAAAAAAATTCTGGGATGATTTAAAGGGTATCACCGATCCTGAACAAAAAAGAAAGATTATCGGACGAAATTTTATCGAGGTTTTCGACCAGGAAGCACATAAAATTACCGATGTAAAATGGCTTGCGCAAGGCACCATTTATCCCGATGTAATTGAATCGGTATCGGTTAACGGACCGTCGGCTACTATTAAATCGCATCACAACGTGGGCGGATTACCCGAAAAAATGAAACTACAAATTGTGGAGCCACTCCGGCTTTTGTTTAAAGACGAGGTGAGACTGGTTGGTAAAACGCTCAATATAAAACAGGAATTGCTTGGACGTCATCCGTTTCCGGGACCAGGTTTGGGAATCAGGATTTTGGGCGACGTTACACCTGAAAAAGTGAGAATATTACAGGAAGCTGATGCCATTTTTGTAAATGGACTGAAAAACTGGGATTTGTACAATAAAGTATGGCAGGCAGGCGTAATGTTATTGCCGGTACAATCGGTGGGTGTTATGGGCGACGAACGGACCTACGAAAACACAGTTGCATTGCGCGCTGTTGCATCAACAGATGGAATGACGGCTGACTGGGTACATTTGCCTTATGAATTTCTGGCAAAAATGTCGAATGAAATTATTAATAAAGTAAAAGGAATTAACCGCGTAGTTTACGATATCAGTTCTAAACCACCGGCAACAATCGAGTGGGAATAGTTGTTGATGTAACAAACATTGCGCTACAGAAACTGATATATTGAATCAACACAAGTAATTTGCACAGATGAAAAACAGAATAACCATAAAAAACATCTTCTCCCCTTCCCTGTTTCTTATTTTTTTACTGACAGTATTTGTTGCTCCGGCATTGAAAGCCCAGGAAGATGTTCAGCAAAACCAGCTGAAATTTGGCAGATTGCTGCGATTGGTCGATGGTTATTATGTCGATTCGGTAAATGTGAACGAACTGACAGAGAAAGCAATCGTTCATTTACTAAGCGAACTTGACCCTCATTCGGTTTACTTGTCGAAAGACGAAGTGGAGAAAATGAATGAACCGCTGGTAGGTAATTTTGAAGGAATTGGCATCACTTTTAATATTTTCAAAGATACATTGCTGGTTACCACAACAGTGGCTGGTGGCCCTTCTGAAAAAGTGGGATTACGTGCCGGTGACCGGATTGTTGAAGTTGACAATAAAAACATTGCAGGAATCGGACTCAAAAACAGTGATGTTTTTGATATGCTGAGAGGCGATAAAGGAACTCAGGTTGACCTGAAAGTTTTTAGAAAAAATGAACCTGCGTTGCTTGATTTTTCTATCATTCGCGATAAAATTCCGATTAACAGTCTCGATGCTTCTTACATGATAAATAAGACAACCGGATATATCAAACTCAACAAATTTTCGGCAACAACCACTGAAGAATTTGTTACGGCAATGAAAGGGTTGAAGAAAGAAAAAATACAAAACCTGATTCTCGATTTACGCGGAAATGGTGGAGGTTACCTGAAAACTGCCATTGAAATTTCTGAACAATTTTTAGCTGATAAACAATTAGTTATTTATACAAGTGGTATAAACGAACCAAGAAAAGATTATAATGCAAGCAGCGCAGGAGAGTTTAAAAGTGGAAACCTTGTGGTGCTGGTTGACGAGGGCTCAGCCTCGTCGAGTGAAATTGTTTCAGGAGCCATACAAGATTGGGATCGGGGTGTTATTATTGGTCGTCGCACTTTTGGTAAAGGGTTGGTTCAAAAACCATACTACCTAACCGATGGGTCGATGGTAAGACTTACAACCGCTCATTATTACACACCAAGTGGCCGCTGTATTCAAAAGCCTTACGAGGAAGGTGTTGATGCCTACAAAAAAGAGTCACTGACGCGGTTAACAAAAGGCGAAATGTTTAATGCCGACAGCATTCATTTTACCGATTCGCTCAAATACGAAACGCTGATTAACGGCCGCACAGTTTTCGGAGGCGGTGGTGTGATGCCCGATATATTTATTCCGCTCGATACTTCTATTCATTATGCTTACATCAACAGGCTCCGTAGAAACAATATCATTTACAATTTCGCTCTTGATTTTATCGACAAAAACCGGGAGAATATTAAAGTCAAATATCCTGCTTTTAAAGATTTTGAAGCCAAATTTGTTGTTACTGATGATTTGGTTGCACAAATTACTGAAAACGGGGTAAAAGATGGTATTGAACTCAACGCCGAAAGCCTTGAGTTTTCGAGAAATGACATGAAAAAAGAGGTAAAATCGCTTATTGCCCGTGATTTATATTCCCGCGACGATTTCTACAAAATTTATTACAGCGACGACGAGGCAATAATTCAGGCGCTGAAAGTGATTGAAAATCAAAAAGATTACAATAAACTTCTGGTGAGCCAGCTGCAATAAGTTATGATTCATTCAATAACAGAATGGATTGCAGTTAATTACGTTGAACTGCTGGGAGCAATTCTCGGTTTAATTTATATTTATTTATCTATCAGGCAGAAAATTCTAACCTGGCCTGTTGGATTACTGTCTTCGGTATTTTACATCCTTATTTTCTTTCAGGCCCGGCTTTATGCCGGAATGGGATTGCAGGTGTATTATGCAGCCATGAGTATTTATGGATGGTATTACTGGGTAAAAGGGGAAAATAATACTACCGGTGAAAAACTAAATGTAAGTTATACCAAACCTTTTGAATGGATAATGATAGCAGCAGCTTTTTTTGTAGTGCTTATTTTGATTGTGATGGTTTTAAAAAATTATACCGATTCGGATGTTCCTTTTATTGATGCATTCACAACTACTGCCGGAATAATCGCAACCTGGATGATGGCCCGCAAACTGATAGAAAACTGGATTATCTGGGTTTTTACTGATTTGATTTCAGTTTTTTTGTATATCGAAAAACAACTTTGGGTGACAGCGTTGCTGTACCTTGTTTTTACAACCATGGCCATTCTTGGTTTTATTGAATGGAGAAAAAACTTAAAACGGTTAAATTGAATAACAAACCAAAAATAGTGGTAATTACAGGGGCCGAATCAACAGGAAAAAGCACACTGACAGAGCAACTTGCCAAACATTTCGATACGCTTTTTATGCCCGAAATTGCCCGTTCTTATGTTGAGGGGTTGAATAGAAAATATACTTTTAACGATGTTGAACAAATTGCAAAACTACAGGTAGAAAACCTTAATTATTTGTGTACAAAATCGGTACCTTTTGTTTTTGTTGATACATGGCTGATAATTACAAAAGTATGGTTCGAATTTGTTTATAATAAAACTCCAGGTTGGCTGATTGATGAGATTCAAAAAACCAGGGTGGACCTTTTTTTAGTGTGTGATACTGATCTCCCTTGGATTTACGATCCGGTCCGTGAAAACGGTGGCGAAAACAGAAATATTCTTCAAAAACTTTATATCGAAAATATTATTGAGTTTGGATTCAAGTACCAAATTGTGCAGGGAACCGACAACGAGCGACTACTAAATGCAATAAAATTTGTTGAGGAATTGAATTAAAACTTAAACTGTGTAAAAGTGTTTTAATTTTACAGCATCAAAAATTCATACAGTATGAATGATTTCGACGATAAACTTGAGCGAACAGTACGCAGATTAAGCGATCCGGCATCCTACCAGGTCGTTTGCCATCAACATAAAATGGGTGAACCACTTCCGTCAATCGCAAAATTGACAAAGGTGATTGAATTGGTCCGCGAAATTTTGTTTCCCGGATATTTTGGCAATACATCGCTTCGTCCGAACACAACGCAATATTTTATGGGAGTTTATGTTGATGAATTGTATGAATTGCTGAGTGAAGAAATATTGGCAGGATTGTGTTTTGAATGTAAAGATGAAAGCGTAAACAAGGTTGAAAAACATAAGGACAGCGCCAATCAGGCTGCCATTGATTTTATTGAGTTTCTTCCCGAGATCAGAAGAAAATTGGTTACCGATGTTGAAGCTACTTTTTTAAACGACCCGGCGGCGCAAAACTTTGGCGAAGTGATTTTCTGTTATCCGGCCATCAGGGCAATTACTAATTACAGGGTTGCACATCAGCTTTTTCAACTTGGAGTTCCGCTTATTCCACGGTTTATTTGCGAAATGGCACACGGTGAAACAGGAATTGATATTCATCCTAAAGCACAGATTGGTGAAAGATTCACTATCGATCATGGTACCGGCGTGGTAATTGGATCAACGTCAATTATCGGCAATAATGTAAAATTATACCAGGGAGTAACGCTTGGGGCTAAAAGTTTCCCACTCGATGAGCTAGGCAACCCAATTAAAGGAATTCCACGACACCCAATTGTGGAGGATGATGTGGTGATTTATGCAGGTGCAACAATACTTGGCCGGATTACAATTGGCAAAGGATCGATGGTGGGTGGCAACGTTTGGGTAACAACCGATTTGCCTCCAAATTCAAAAGTTGTTCAATCAAAAGCAAAAGAAACCACATTTTCTTACGGAGCCGGAATCTGAAAAATTATAGAAAATTGAAAGAGTTTAAACTTACAGCAAAAACATTTGCAGGGCTTGAACAGGTACTTGCAACCGAACTGAGGCAACTGGGAGCCAGAAATGTTGCCTCTGGACAAAGAGCTGTTTTTTTTGAAGGCAATCTTGAAACAATATATAAATCAAATTATTACCTGAGAACTGCATTAAAAGTGCTGAAAGAAATCGACCATTTCTTCTTTAAAAACCCCGATCAGTTTTACCTGAAATGTAAAAACATAAACTGGTCTGATTACCTTGAACTTGACCAGGATTTTGCGATTGAAAGCACTGTCATCAATTCGCCTGATTTCAAAAATTCAATGTTTGCCTCACTCCGGGTTAAAGATGCAATCGCTGACTATTTCAGGGAAAAGACAGGAAAAAGGCCCAATGTAAATACTGAAAATCCTGACATTTTAATAAATATTTATATCAGTGGAAATAACTGTACAGTTTCGCTCGACAGTTCCGGAGAATCGCTTCATAAAAGGGGATATCGCATACATCAGGGAGAAGCACCTTTAAACGAAGTGCTTGCAGCCGGAATGATACTTTTATCCGGGTGGAAAGGTGATTCAGATTTTTTAGACCCAATGTGTGGCTCTGGAACTTTACCCATTGAAGCAGTGATGATTGCGCAGAATATTCCGGCAGGCAGGTTCAGAAAAAATTATGCTTTTGAAAACTGGCGTGATTTTGACCAGTTATTGCTTGAGAATATAAAAACCAATTTTATTAAAAAAGATTTTAAAGGGACTGTTTATGCAAGCGATATTTCTGCTGGCAATCTGTTAAATGCACAAACAAATGCACGAAGAGCGCTGGTTTTTAATAAAATAAAGTTTCAGAAATCGGATTTCAGGGAGCTCAATATTGAACTTAAAAACGCCACAATAATTATTAATCCACCCTACGGAGAACGACTAAAAGAAAGGGATATTAATGAGTTGTATTCAATGATTGGCGAACGGCTGAAACACCAGTTTTCGAATAACAATGCGTGGATTCTGACTTCATCGGTGGATGGCTTAAAAAATATCGGGCTTAAACCAGAGGCAAAAATTGATTTGTTTAACGGGGCATTAAGGTGCAAGTACAATAATTACAAGCTTTTTACCGGAAAACGTATTGAGTTAAAACAATAAGAGGGATTTAACACATTGGTTTAATCCCCCTGAAAAATTTTATTTATATTGTAGCCGGGTCGAAACCCGTAATTTATCAAGAATTTATTTTATTTACTTTCACCAAGCCAATTTTTTAGCCATTCCACCCAATTGAGTGCTTCTTCAGCATGTGATAAATTTGTAGTTTGAACCTGTGCCTGCTCTTCATCATCATACCTGTCTCGAGGTGGAGCGATTGGTCTAACCGGTTCATCGCCTCCTCTAATCAAAAACATTTCATTATCGGCTAAAAAATGAGTTTTCATAATAAAACAATTTAACAGTTAAACTGTCAATCAATAAATTATTGTTGTTCTTCATCGTCATACCTGTCACGTGGTGGAGCAATGGGTACTACGGGCTCTGCGCCACCACGAATGTAATTCATTTCATCAGCGTTTAACGACTGAAAACCATTCACTTTTACATCGCTTGCATTGAAGAAACCAAATATATTTTTCATGATAAATAAAATAAATAGTAAAACTTAATAAACACACATTCACCTTAATATTCCGAAACAGTAAAAAAGGTAACCCCCATTTCTGAAAAAAATATTATTCTTGCTAAATTGCATTTGCAAAAAAGCATTTAAATGAAATTAAATACTATCGTTATATTACTCATAATAATATCATTACATTGTAAAACGAATGCTCAATCAAACGATTTTTATTCCGATAGTATTAGGGCACTTGAATTAAATAGAAAAGCGAATGATCTTGGGAGACAAGGGTTATACGCTCAATCTCTAAGCGTTTTTTTAGAATCGCTCGAATTAAGACAAAAAATTTATGGGACGGATGGCCCAAAACTTGCCCCCGTGTATTTAGGGTTGGGAGTTACATATAAAAATTTAGGGCAATTAGACCTCGCATTGAAGTATTATAAACTCGCTGAAAAAAATTATAAAACTCCAAGCCTTTTCCTGTATACAAATATTGGAAGCGTATTTCAAAACAAGCTGGATTATACTAATGCTCTGAATTATTATGAACAAGCACTAACACTTGCAAAAACAAATTCAAATTCAACTAAACAAGACATAGCAGGCATTTATTATAATATTGCAAATATTAATTATTCAACCAAAAGATATGAATCAGCTTTAAACATAGCTAAAGAATATGTAAGTCAATCATATACGATAGATAAAATACCTTTTTACACCTTGCTTGCATACATTTACCAAATAAAAGGTGAAACAAGTAATTCAATTAAAAGCTATCAAAAGCGAATTAATCTGACAATTGATTTATATGGGAAAAACCATATGGAAGTAGCAAATGCATATTTGAGTTACTCCTATTTTCTGACATCAAATAACCAATTTCAGGAGGCAGAAAAAAATCTGAAAAACGCATATCAAATTATATCTCAAATACCTTCACCCAGCAAGCAATTATTGTCAGATTACTACAAATGGGAAGGCTACTGGCATGAAAAACAAGTTGTTGCAACCGAGAATATTTCAACTTTTAAGAAACAGAAGAGGCAAAACCTTGAAGAAGCTCTGGAGTGGTACAAAAAAAGCTTGAACGCTCTGAATTTTTCATTTGACGAAACCAACGAATCTGATTTAATATCAGAAAATTATGTGTCGCTCATCAACTGTATTGCTGTCTTAAAATTAGTAGCCGATATTTATACAGAAATTGATAACCTGGAAAAAACGGAAGATAACCAGGAGTTCTCTGCTTCGCTGGCAAAAGCCATTGAAACATACCAGATAATCGGAACACTTATTCAAAGAGCAAGAAAAGAAATATCGAATGATGAAAGCAAAATGGAGCTTACCACACTTGAATATGCTACTTTCAGTCAAATCATTCAGGCATCTTATTCTGCCTACATAATTACAAAAGACAATAAATACCTCGAACTGGCA
Organism: Prolixibacteraceae bacterium; assembly: GCA_003516705.1. Taxonomy (GTDB): domain Bacteria; phylum Bacteroidota; class Bacteroidia; order Bacteroidales; family Prolixibacteraceae; genus Draconibacterium. Next base: position 10,841 of record DPCJ01000195.1, read on the forward strand.
TTTCAAAATGCTGAACGTTTAAAAAGCAGTTCTCTGTTCGAAAAAATATCGAACCAGCTTGCACTGGAAAACAGCAGGGTTCCCGACAGTTTGTTACAAATGGAATTCAAATTAAATAATACGATTGCCATTTTCAACGAAAAAATAATTGAAGAGAACAGTCAACCAATTCCTGACAGTATCAAATTAAAAGAATACAACAATGAGGTTTTCAATGCCACGCGCCAAAGAGAAGAACTTAACCGTGTGATTGAANNNNCTTTTAACTAAAAACTATGATGCAAAGGAATTCTGTAATGCGTCGTATAACTTATACCGATATTTGATTCTACCCTTTGAAAATGAATTAAAAAATAAAAAAATTACCATCATTCCCGATGGCAAGCTGAGTTATATTCCATTTGATGCATTATTGACCAGTTTACCCGATACCACCAAAACAATTGAGTTTAATAAACTTAATTATTCGATATGGCGATATACTTTTAATTATGCTAACTCGGCGAACCTTCTCGTGAATTCAAAATTTGAAGGGAAAAAAGGTAAAATAAAAACAGGGGCATTTGCACCAGCCTACACAAATGGAGAAGTTATAGAATATGCTGGTCAGCATATATCATTGATTCCCCTGCCAGGCGTTCAAAAAGAAGTTGAAAAAATTGCTAAACTGGTTAACTGCGAACTATTTACCGGAAACAAAGCATCAGAAGAGAACTTTAGAAAACATGCCGAAGAATTTGATATTCTTCATTTGGCAATGCATGCATTTGTGAACGATTCGATGCCTGCATTATCAAGTTTTGCCTTTACTCAAACTAAAAGTGATGATTTACTCAAAAATGGCCTGTTAAATACTGCCGATATCTATAATTTAAGACTGAGTGCAAATCTTACTGTGCTGAGTTCGTGCAATACCGGCTCAGGAGCCTTGAAAAAAGGTGAAGGAATAATGAGTCTTGCGCGTGGTTTTTTATATGCCGGCTGTCCATCAGTTATTATGTCGTTATGGGAAGTGGAAGATAACAGTGGCACAAAAATTATCACTTCTTTTTATAAAAATCTGAAGGGAGGCAAAGCAAAAGATGAAGCTTTACGAAATGCTAAACTTGAATATCTCGAATCAGTAAATTCCCGGTTGGCTCATCCACATTATTGGCTTGGTTTTATTAGTCTTGGCGACAACAGACCGATGTTTATCAGTTATGATTTCTATTTTTTTGTTATTCTAATAATTGCTCTGGCCGGAATTGGAATTGACCAGTTAATACGAATAAAAAAGGCCCGCAAAAAGCGAGCCTCCTGAATGTGTGTGTGTGTATGCTTTACTTTTTCTTTATTTCAAAGTATATTTTAATCTTCTTAAAACAGCTTTTGCATCTTTTTCGAAATGACCCTTTCTATCAATAACTGCCAGTAACTCATTCTTTGCCTTTATTTTATCTCCGTTTCTCAGATAACACAGACTTCTGTACCATTCTGCTTCTTCGATAAATAAATTATCTCCGTGAAGTATGACTTGCGAATATGCATCTAGTGCTTCATTTATTCGATCCAGGTTCTGATAACTTGCTGCTTTGTAAAAACCAAGAACCGGGTTTTTATTAACCATTTCATCCTTATCTTCCAGCCTTTTAATCAGTTCAGCGTATTCTGCATTTGAATACAAATTGTTAACCTGCTGCATAAACGATATTTCATTAGTAACAGCCCTTTCAGGTGCCCAGGCCGGAGTTTCGTAGAAATTGTCATAAGTCCTTTCGACTGATACAATTCCGTTACGCAAAACCCCTGCAACACCGAGCAAGAGAACAATAANNCTCAGCTCCACTTCAGCCAACAAATCAGTATTATCCTGCAATTCAGCATTAAATTCATCTAATAATTCACCTTCCAGAACACCATCAACAAAATCCTCAATACTATTCTCAGAAACATTCCATGATGTTTCTGATTTCAGAATGTTGGTGAGTTGATTTCTCAGATCGAGAATATCATTTTCCTGCAAAGCAGATTCAATTTCCCTGTGGAGCTTTACTTCATTTTGAAGCGAGCGATTCACAATCAGGTCTTTCTCAAAATCAATCAATTCGGCTCCTGACAATTCGCCTGCAAGGTATTCATCAATTTCTTCAACCGTAAATTGTGGCTCAATTGTTTTTGCAACCTGACTTAAAGTATTTCTTAGCTGAAGAATATCTTTTTCGAGTATAGCTTCTTCAAGTCCTTCAAATTCTTCTAAATCAAAATCATCTGATTCATCATCACCGGCAATTACTTTGTTACCGTTTTGCTTTTTGTAAAACTGGTGAATATTTTCTTTCGAAGTTGACTCATGGTGGTAGGCATGTACTTTGGGCAACGAGTCATAAAAACTGATTAAATCTTCTGCCGAAAGGCATTCTTTTAACTCCTCCATTTCAGAGAAACCGGAAAGTAAATCGAAAGCGTTCTCAGTGATATTTTTTGAACTTTCGTGGGTTATAACATTTTTAAGTTTATCTCTTAAATTAAGGATTTCCTTTTCTTCAAGTGCACTCTGTATGTCCATCCAAAGTTCCACTTCGCCTCTGAGTTCAGGGTTTAATGCTAACTCAGTTTCAAATTCAAGCTTTATTTCCGGGCTTAATTGCTGCTGGCAATAATCTTCAATTTGTTCGTAATAATTAATGTTACGTGTCATCTTCAAGTATTTTTTTAAATTCTGCGTCCTGTTTTATTCTACTAATAAGCAATTCTTTACACTTAAATTTCCGTTTCTTGGCGTATTTTTCGCTTTTATACCCCATCATTATGGCTATTTCCTTTAACGAAACCTTTTCAAAAAAGAGCTGAAGCAGTTTCTGACAATCGGTACTTAACGCTCCGAAATGTTTCTGATATAGCCCGTACCTTTCATTCTTAATCACAATTTCATTCAAATTGTCATCATACAAATCTTCCTGATAGGGTAACGAATCATTCAGTTTTTCCTTTTCAACCCGTCTCTTCTCCAATTGTTTTAACCATAACAGCCGACAAACGGAAAACAAATAACCTTTAAAAGAACTCTTTTCAAAGACCAAATCATTTTCTTTGATCTTTCTGTAAATTATGATGATCGCTTCCTGAAAGATGTCACTGGCATCATCTTCACTGCCCTGGTTCTTTCTGATAAAATAATTTATGTTGTAATAATACTGTTTGTATATATACTGCAAAATCAGATTATCATGTCTCAAAATTCCTTTCAGAATTTGTTCATCACTGTAACCAATCATTTTCTCTATATTATTCGATTATTACTTAAAAGGTAACCCATTATTTATATCTATTCTTGTTTTTTACCTATAAAAGCCTGATTTATATTCAGGAATACAGCTTGTAAACAATCAATTAGCTGTAAATATAGAAAGTAAATTCTTTTTACGAAAAAATGTTGGGAGAATATAGAATGCGGCTGATTTTGCCATGATGTTAAAATAAAAAGGACGGGTTCAACAACCCATCCTTTTCTCAATAAACTAACTAACCTAACTAAACCTAAACTTATGAAAATAAACGTGATGCAAATATAATATGCACTCTGTTTTTAATCAAAGATTTGTTGTTAAATCATGTTAAAGATATTCAGAATTAACAATGATTTACTGGGCAATAAAATTATAATGTATTGTTCCCTTCTGTTGCGCCGGGGCTGCCGGATCAGCATTAAACTTAGTACGTTCCGCTGCTGCTTTAGCATATAACATAATTAATTCGTCACGAACCTGGCTATTATTCCGGGGTACGGCCTTTGTAACATTGCCAGCCCGGTCAACCTGGATATCCACAACTATCTTTCCCCCACCTTGAGAGAGATATACCGGAATTGGCAAACTCGTGTGATATCTGTTATCAAGGTAATATATGATGTTGCTTTCCCCCGTAAAAATTACATTTTTAATCGAGTCCGGATTCATTCCCTCTGTTGTTTGAACCGGCATTTTTATTTTGTCTAAACTGATTTTTTCTTTTGCCAACTGGCTATTTACATCAGAAACCATTTTTTTTGCATCACTTAGCTCCTTCTGAAATTCATCGTCAAAAAATTTTTCTGTTGATGCCGTTGCCTCCGAAGATTTCGACAAGCGATTTGAAGCAACATTGGTAATACTGATTCCATTACTGGTACTTGAATTTTCAGGCTCAACTTCCGGTATTTCCTTAATATCAGGCAGCTCAGAAAACTCAATCAAAAGAGGCTCTTCTGTGATATTTCCTTTCATATCAACTTCAGCCAGAAGAAAGAAACTAAACAGCAGAATATGGAAAACGAGTGTTCCCATTACCCCGTAAACATTCTGTCTGTATATTCTTCCAAAGTAATTCATAGGGCAAAAATAGAAATTTCACAACGCATATTCAGCATCGACCTCTAAATAGAAAATACAGAAAAGCGCAGTCGTTTTGAAGTTTAACGATATTTAACTATCCGCCCGGTTTTATGCCTTTTTATATTTTAGTATTTTACCAAACTGCACTGTATACGTAGCATTCATACTTTTTGTGTTTTGGTTAATACTATGAAAAAATATCTGCTGATACTATTTTTTATTGCTAATCAGTCTGCATCAATCGTTTTGAGTGCACAGATGGTTTCTGACACAATTCAGGAAGAAAGAATGAATGTAATAAAACAGGAACAGTTTTACGACAGTTTAAAATACAAAGCCAACCAGCGAAAATTTACACGTTTGGTTTATGATTTTCTGATTTCGCCACCCCGTCCCTATGTTGACAAAAAAAAACTTGCAATAAATTATTATAGCCAGCTTGAAGGAAAGATTATTTCTGAGATAAAAATTATTCCTCTTGATGTTTTTGGCCCAACATTCCAGGACACAGCACGAAAAGCAAAAAGTAAGATAGAGCTTACTGCCAATAAAATACATACAAAATCGAATTTGCAAACCATAGAAAAACTGCTGCTGTTTAAAGTAGGCGATGTTGTAGATCCTGAAGTTATATATGAAAATGAGCGTATCATTCGCTCATTGCCGTACATAAAGGAAATCAGCATTTTACTTACTCTCGATACAATTTATCCGGCGTTTGTCAAAGTTACCATTTTCACAAAAGACCGTTTTTCGTTTGGGGCAACCGGCAATGTCAATGGTGTACAATCGGCTGCATTCGAAATTTTTGATAATAACATATTTGGTGTTGGACATGAAATTGGCGTCGTTTTTGCCGGCCATGTAAACAAACAACCCTATTTGGGCACCGAAACCTATTACAAAATAAAAAACATCAGGGGAAAATTTATGGATATTTCATTCGCATACCTGAATACATACAAAAGTGAAGGATTCAGGTTTATGCTGAATAAACCGTTTATAACTCCTTCTGTTAAATGGGGTTACGGAGCTACCGGATTACGGATGTTCAGGGCAAACTGGATATTCCCAAATGATATCATTCAGACAGAACTACCGATGGATTTCTGGTATCATGGCGCCTGGGCCGGGCGTAGTTTTCAGATCAATAAAAACGAACCAGAGAAATCTCAAATTGTTTTGGCCGGCGGTTATAACGCACAACAGTTCTATTCTCTTCCTGATATCAACCCGGGTTATGAAGACTATTTTTTGAACCGGACATTTTTCCTTTCGAGTATAACCTTTACGCAAAGAAGATACGTACAGGATGAACTGGTTTATAGTTATGGCATTACAGAGGATATTCCTGAAGGATTTAAAAATGAGATTGTTTATGGATATGAGATTAATGAATTCACACAACGTCATTATGCACACTTGTTACTTTCGAACGGAAATTTGCTAATCAACAAAAAAGGTTATCTGTTCTTGTCAGGCAATATTGGAGGTTATTTTGGAAAAAATGGCTTTGAGCAGGGGCAAATTGACGCACATATAAATTTTATTTCGAGACAAATAAAAATCGGCAATAAACTGTCGAGACTATTTACAAAAGCTAACTACTCAACGGGATTAGACAGACTTGAAATTGAAAATTTAACACTGAACAGAAACAATGCTATTCGTGGCTTTTTGAGCCATGAAACATTTGGAAAACAGAGATTAACAGTGAACATGGAGTATGTTCTTTTTCTTAAAAATGACTTCTATAAATTTAATATGGCGGTTTTTATGTTTACCGATGTTGGCGTAATTGGGTCGAATAAGGAATTTATATTAGCCCAGAATTATTACAGCGGATTAGGGTTGGGAGTACGGTTACACAATGAAAACCTTGCATTTAAAACAATTCAGCTCAGGCTAGCATTCTACCCTTTTCACCCCGATGATTTGAGTTTTGTAGGATTTGTTCTCGATGAACAATCAAAAAGACAGTTTTACAGTTTTGAGCCGCTTCAGCCACTCCCATTAAGGTTCGAATAAAAAAGGTCAGATAAATAATTCTCTCAAAGAGCCAAAATAATCCTCATCCCAACCTTCGGCAATGTTACTAAATGCCTCATCGGGGATGTTGGTGTGAGTAACTTCAACACTTGTACCCTTTTTATGTTGATGCAGTTTAATCGTTACAATCGAATCTTCTTCCTGCTCTTCGAAAAACCAATGTTGTACAATTTTTTGGTTCTCAATAAACTCAATGTTCAAGCCTGAAATGCTGCCATCCCATAGTGAAAAAACAGTTCCTGCCACCGGTTCCATTTCTGCTGGTTCTCCTGTCCAGATTTCTATCATCGTTTTGTTTGTAAGCGCGTTATAAACATCGGAAGGTTGAGCGTGCAGCTCGTAATATCTCTTCAGGTTCTTCATTTCAACTTTTTTTCAAATGTAATTTAAATCGCTGAGTTTATAATTTGGTTAACGAAAACAATTTTGGTCCGAACTAAAACTTTTAAGTTTAGCGGATTCGTTTCGAGTTCATTACTTTGTGATTTATTTTGTAGATAAATCCGATGGAAAAATACTCTTTTACCTGAAGCTTTGATTTCTCACCAATTTTAGCGTCATTCTCATCGTAAACCGGAAATTTAACATCGCCATCGTAAATAAGATGCAATAGAAAACTCATATTAATAAACTCGTTAAGTTTCAGATAAACGATATTCTCCCAGCTAATATCCTGTTTTTCGAATGGGTTTTTGTAGTTTACAAACATTTTGTATTTCGTTTCATACGTAATATTTTCAGCAAAAGTCTTTTTAAAATACAAGTCGGCATTCATACCCGGCTCCCAAAAGCTTTTTCTTTCTGCATCAATCCCAAAACGCGTCTGATCGACTAATGAAGTATCGCGTATAAACACATTTTTAACCGTTAGTGGCGAAAGTAGTACTGAAAAATTTTTGTTGGGTTTGTATTCCATCCCCAGTTTAAAAAAGGTACGAACCGGAGCCAGAAATGCAGAATAAGGTTCAGGATTATCCTTCTTCGGATACTTATAACCTCTGAATAATTGAGTATTTACATTAAACTCGCTGCTGTAATACCATTTTTTATAGGCACTCACACCAAACCTCGTTGTAAGTTCAAATTTATCATCATTCTTCTGTAGTTCACGTTGGTCGCCCCCCTGGTAAATCAAACCATTTCTCAGCTCACCGGAATTCTCCCATTTTATCAATCCATCTTCGCGCTTATAATTGGCAAATCCTTTTAAAACAATAAGCGAAGAAANNCTTCGCACCAAAACACTTAACGAATCGTTTTGTATGTTTTTCAACCAAACACGCGCAAAATACTCATTGCCGTTTTTTAGTAAAATATCGGTCTGCCTCCCGGTAAAATTCAAAATCGAAATTTCTGTTGAATCGATATAACCCGCATAATCTGCAAGCGTTTTTAGAACTGTGGCAATTGAGTCGTTAACAGCCGAAACCACAGTTTCGTTATATGCACGCAATACATTGTAATTGTTAACTTTAACTGAATCAGTCAAACGGCGTATCTGGTAATTCAATTCCTGTTCAAATTCTTTTTGCAAATAATCTGCTTTCAGCGAATCGACATAAACCGATACTAATGAATCATTGTAAGCTATCCGTTTCTGTTCGATATAGACTTCGCGCAGACTGTCGGTTTTCACAAGCCTGTTAAAATCTTCGGTTGAATTTAATACCGAATCGGGAATAACTTCAGGAATCTTGAGTTCGGCGGGCATTGAATAAACTCCATACTTAAAAAGCTCCATTCCCTTTCCTGCAGGAATCAACTTCAGTTTCTTGTCAAGATTGGCAATTGCAGATGTGGGAATACGCGGCTCCTTATTTTTAAATTCATTCTGTAGTTTTCGGGTTTCCACATTTAATCTTTTTTCCAATTCAGTGTGTGGGTAAAAGCCTTGCACCTGCAAACTGTCGGCTACATTTTCAGGCAACCTGAAAACATAGGTTTGTCCAATTTCCAATGACCTGTTCAGATTGCCAATAACAGTATCGATAGGCTCATTCTCAATAAAATCAATTAGTCCTTTAACATCCCGGGCAACCGATGGCCGGGCAACATACCACTGATTATCGCCATAGAAATAGCGTTTCAGAATATCAAGACTTATTTCAAGAGGTTTCTCTTCCTGGGTTTTCGTGTTGGTTTGGGCTTGTGTTTTATTTGAAGAAAATATCAGATTAAAAAAAAGCAATAACAAACTTAACTTGGCGTATTTCATGTTTAATTTCTGGCTTTTACTTTTGAATTAAAAAAACGCAAAAATAACATTATTGTTATTTTCATTGATAAAAACTGTACATGCGTTCAACCAAACAACAATATACATTGATTAACCTACCTCCTTACAAACGGATTAACTGAAAGATAAGCATTAAAATATCTTTTATCGGTGCTGACTTCTTCACTCACCCACTCAGGCAGAACAACCGTCTGATTTTCGTTATTCAATTCCACTTCTGCCATAACCAATCCATTATTTGCTCCTTCAAAAACATCAATTTCCCAAAGCATATTTTCAAAAAATTCTGTGTAACGGGTCTTTTCAACCGGTTCGTTTAAGCACATTCTTAATAAAATCAAAGCATCATTTTTCGGAACTTCGTATTCAAACTCGGCTCTCGAAATTCCGGTTGTTTTACCTTTAATAGTAATATATGCATAATCACCGGCAATCCGAACCCTGACCACCCTGTTTTCATCAACCGAAAGATAACCCTGTTTAATAGCTGTCCCTATTCCTTTAGGTTGCCACTTTTTAGTGTCGACCAAAAATTTACGTTCAATTTCAACCATCCGATATTTTACTTTTACTTTCCCGGCTAATTTGAAAAATTATATTCTATTTTTATGGCTTACCAGAATTCAAATTAACAACTGCTGTGAATTATTTAACCAGAAACGAAGCTGTGGCACTCCTGAAAGAAAATGTAAAGGCAGAAAATATGCTGAAACATTCGTTTGCATCAGAAGCTGTGCTGCGTGCAATTGCCCGTCATTTAGGTGAGAATGAAGATGAATATGGAATTGCCGGACTTTTGCATGATATTGATGTTGAAATTACAAACGCCAATCCGCTCACACACGGTCCGTATGCAGAAAAGATT
>DPCJ01000184.1 GCA_003516705.1 Prolixibacteraceae bacterium
ACACGGTCCGTATGCAGAAAAGATTCTGAAAGGAAAAATAAGCGCCCCGGCGCTTGATGCAATTGTGATGCACAACGAGATGGCTACCGGCAAAGAGCGAAGCACCCGGTTTCAACATGCATTGGCAGCCGGCGAAACCATTACCGGGTTAATTACTGCAACAACTTTGGTTTACCCCGATAAAAAACTATCTTCGGTTAAAACATCATCGGTTACCAAGCGAATGAACCAACGGGCTTTTGCCGCATCTGTTAAACGCGAAAATATTCTTGAATGCGAAATCATCGGAATTCCACTACCTGTTTTTGCCGAACTTGCTGTAAATACGATGAATGGAATCAGCGAAGAATTGGGATTATAAACTTTGGTCAACAACCTCCATCCAAATTGTCCAAAAACTTCGTTAAACGTAAAAAATACATTTCTTTTCTAACTTTAATTTCTTTAATTTTCGCTCTGAAAAACGACCATTAACTAAAAACTAAATTTATCGAATTATCGCAATGATAAACGGTAATCCATTTAAACTTTTGATTGCGCAAGGCGATCAGCGAAAATTCAGACAACTGATGGAGTTGACAGCTGATGAGTTGTTGCTGTTTGCCATCGGTTTTGTTAAACAGAAGGAAATTGCTGAAGAGATTGTTAGTGATGTTTATGTTAAAATTTGGAGAAACCGTGCAGAAATAACAAAAATCAATAGTCTGAAAAGTTATTTGTTTATCTGTGTCAGAAATGGGTGTCTTTCGCATTTACGAAAAGAAAAGGGAGATAAAACCATTTCGCTTGATTCATTGGGCGACTATCATTTTTTACCTGTTACAGATTCCGATCATTCTCAAATCGAAAAAGAAACTATAGAAAAGATTTATAATGCTATTGAAATACTTCCGCCCAAATGCAAACTTGCGTTTACCCTGGCGAAAATCAATGGTATGAAATACAGGGAAATTGCTGAAGTAATGGAAGTATCGGAAAAAACTGTAAACAATCACCTGGTAAATGCAGTGCAGAAAATTACGGAGTGTTTGAACATCGGTAAAAAAACAAAAAGCACGGAATTTTAATTCGCCTGCATAATTTTTTCAACTAAAAAAATCTGATTTTTTATAGGTAGTATTTGATTCTACCGAGTCTTTAAGATAAATTAATTATCGAGTGGAGCATAAAAATCAAATATACAATCTGATTACCAGTAAACTATCTGATGAAATTTCAGAATCTGATGAAAAATTACTTACGGAAGAACTTTTAAAGGATGGAGATTTGGTCGAAAATTTCACTACCATTCAAAAATTCTGGAACCAGTTTTATCCAAATACTGTATCGCACAAAATTATTGAAAAAACAGAGAAAAAACTTGAGTTGACAGACCGTGTTGAGCTTCGTTACAGGTTTATCACCCGTTGTGCAGCAGCAGCAACGTTGTTGTTAGTAGTGATGTTCAGTGTGATGGGCTATTTTTTTACCCGCCAAAAACCGGAGGTTATGCTAACCGAATACAAATCAAAACAAAACGAAATAAAAGAATTTGTTTTGAGCGACGGAACAAAAGTCTGGCTCAACAACTCATCGGTTTTAATTACTTCGCAACCATTTCTTGATAATATCCGCGAAGTTTTGCTGATTGGTGAAGGATATTTTGAAGTCGCTCATGATGTGGAGAAACCATTTATTATAAAAACACCTGCTTTACAAACCAAAGTACTTGGAACTCATGTGAATGTGAGAGCTTACCAAGGAAATAACAATGTAGAGGTTTCGCTGTACGAAGGGAAAGTAGAACTTTACGATACAGAAAAACCGAGTAGTGCGATAGCAATGAAACCCGGTGAGAAAACCATTTTCTCGGTTAAGGACAGGTCTGTTTATATTAAATCAATAAAATATGAAAAGGAAGCTGTTTGGCGTGATGGAATCATCAGGTTTTACGACGATGATATGTACACCATTGCACAAAAGCTTGAAAATAAATTTGATACACGGATTATAATTGCCAATGATGAAGTTGGGAAGTTGAGATACACTGGAAACTTTGAGAAAGAAACATTGGATCAGATTCTGAAGCTTTTGAGTGAAGCCCAAAAGTTCTCTTTAATAAAAACTGATAATGGAATAATTATACGTAAATCTTAAAACAACATATACTGACCACAAGTAACAAATTAATCTAAACCAATTAACCGGAAAGGGGTGAGACCCGGTCAGTTTCTCTCCTTTCAAGCGAGTGATTTTTTTTTATTAATCAAAACTAAACTTTAAATGTATGGAACAATGCATTATTGAAAAGCCTTCCAGCTTTCTGCGGGGGCTAAAAAAACTTCGCATGGGAACAGGAGTTCTTCTGTTTCTGTTGGCGATGGCAATCAATGTTCAGGCAAGCTTGTATTCCGAATCGGTAAAATTCGATTTAAAAATGAACAAGGCATCCCTGAAAGAAGTATTCCAAACGATTACAGAACAGAGTGAGTTTAAGTTTATTTACAACAACGATGTTGTTGATGATAAACTGAATGTGTCTGTGAATTCGGATGATGCAAGGGTTGAAGAAATTCTGAATGAAATTCTTCCTCAACACAATCTCGAATACAAGGTAATTGACAGACAGGTAATTATTTACCCAACTGAAAAAACAACACCTGCAGAATCTGTTGCTCCTGCTAATGCACAACAACAGAAAACCATTACAGGGAAAGTGGTCGATGACCGTAACGCACCTCTTCCCGGCGTGGCAGTAGTTGTTAAAGGTACAACAACAGGTATTGTTACCGATATCGATGGTAATTACACATTACCTGTACCGGCTGATGCTCAGGTTTTGTCTTTCTCTTTTATTGGGATGAAAGCACAGGAGATTGTCATTGGCAATCAAACAACCATTAACGTAACAATGGCAGCTGAAATTACCGACCTCGACGAAGTAGTTGTTGTAGGTTATGGTACCCAGAAACGTGCAAACGTTGTTGGTGCCGTAACAACAGTTAGCGGTGAAAAACTTTCGGCAATTCCGGCAATGAACGTTTCAAACGCCATTTCGGGTCACCTTGCGGGTTCTACTGTTATACAGCAAACCGGTGAACCTGGCCAAATGTCGCCCAGAATTTTAGTTCGCGGACGTACAACATTAGGTGGTGATTCTCAGTCAAACGCATCAAATACAGCTCCACTTGTGGTAATCGACGGAGTACCTGGTCGTTCGATTGATGAAATCGACCCGAATGATGTGGAAAGTCTTTCTATTTTGAAAGATGCGTCAGCAGCTATTTATGGTGCGTCGGGTGCAAATGGTGTAATCCTTATCAAAACAAAATCTGGTCAGGAAGGTAAACCACGTTTAAACTACCAGTTCTTTACCGGTATGATGACTCCTACAGTTATCCCTGAAGTTACTGATGCAGCTGAATATGCAACAATGCTTTCGGAATACCAGGTGGCTCAAGGCAAAACACGTCGTTATACCGATAATGATATCGAGCTTTTCAAAAGTGGGGTTGACCCATGGGAACACCCGAATACCGACTGGTACGGAGATTTGATTGAAAAATGGACAAACACCACACGACATAATGTTACTTTGGATGGGGGTGCACATGGAATGAGATATTACGTTTCTTTTGGTTATAAAACCGATGATGCCATTTATAAAGCATCATCGACCAAATACAAACAGTATAACGTACGTACAAAGCTTGAAATGCCAATCAACGATTGGTTAAAAACAGGTGTTGAATTAGCTGGATTCCTCAATAACCGGGTTTATCCATACAAAAGCGCCGATGCTATTGTAG
>DPCJ01000020.1 GCA_003516705.1 Prolixibacteraceae bacterium
TTGTCATTGATAATCCACAGGAACGAAGGGTGAGGAACCTCTCTTTTACAACTAATTTGTTATTGGTTACCCGGAGGCCCGATGGGTGAGGAAACTCCACTGCAACAAAATTGTCAGAAACTTTAAATCCCGCTTTCGCCCTGATTTCCGGCATTAAACCCTTTTTTCAGACCAATGAGCACCATCACACTGATGATAACCATGGCAATGGAAAGTGTAATAAGGAAAAAGGCAACAACTGCTTCTGCAACCGGGTGGCCTTCCTGTCCTCCGGCCATTACGCCCAGCATTTTACCGGCGTTAAAAACCGCAGCCACCAATATGCCAAACCAGTTGGCAAATGTTCCGTACAACGCCAGCCAGTAAGTAACTTTTAACGCTTTATCCGATAAGGCCAGTTTATGCCATACCAATCCCAGCACAATAAGAAAAATACCGTTTAATACCCCTTCGATATGACTTGAAACACCTAACCGGGGATTTGCAAACGCCGGAACAATTAACCCGGTAATCAAACCCAGCAGGAAAAGCAGAAAGCCTGCAAACAAAAGGTTGGAAGCCTGTTTTTTCATTTGATTTACGTTTTTCATTTTATGGTAAGCTTAGTTATTGAATTTCATTTCTGCCTGTTTCACAGAACTTTCCTTTATTAAAGGTTTACAACCTGAATTTGTTCAGAAAAAGGNNGTAAACGCAAAATGTTATCTTTGGGTCTGTTGAACAAACTAAAACTGACAAAACAATGGAAAAGAAAGAAATGCAACGCCGGGCGTTTTTACGCACAGGAGCAGGATTTGCAGCCGCTACACTGTTGTTGCCTTTTGGCACAACAAAAGTTTTTGGCGCTGTGGCAGCAAAAAGTACCATCCCCACAGTGGCGCTTAACAATGGTTTGCAAATGCCACGNNAACGAAGAGGCTGTGGGCGCAGGCATCAAACAAAGCGGAATCGACCGCAAAGAACTGTTTGTAACCTCGAAACTCTGGGTTGACTTTGCCGGGTACGAAAGCACAAAAAAAGCTTTCCAGACTTCGATTGACAAACTAGGGCTTGAATATTTGGATATGTACCTCATCCACCGGCCCCGCGGCGATGTGAAAGGCTCGTGGAAAGCCATGGAAGAACTTTACAACGCAGGTAAAATAAAGGCCATCGGTATCAGTAACTTCGAACCTGAACAACTGGCCGATTTGATGACTTACGCAAAGGTAAAACCCGCGGTTAACCAGATTGAAACGCATGTATTTTTCCAGGAGCATAAATTATACGATGTGTTGAAAAAACAGGCCGTGCAACACGAAGCATGGTCGCCGTTTGCCGCCGGACGTAACAATATTTTCAGCAACGAAACACTGGCTGCCATTGCCAGAAAACACAACAAAACCATCGCACAGGTTTGCCTGAGGTGGCATTTCCAGCGCGGCATTGTGGCCATTCCACGGTCGCAGAACAAAGCGCACATCATCGAGAACCTGAACATCTTTGATTTTGAACTCGACAAAAAAGATCTCGAAACCATCGCTCCGCTTGATTTAAACAAAACACAGTTTCCGGAGTGGACTTAGAAATGAGTGAATGGGTGATTGAGTGAATGGGTGATTGGGTGAATAAGGAAGAATAAAGCCAGGCTGAAAAAACGCCGGAGGCGTTTGATTATTGTAAAACAGAACGCCCCCGAATCCCCGCCCCGTGGTTTGAAACACCGGCCACCAAAAACGGCGATTAACGATTCTGGATTGCAGAAATTATGATTGAGTGAATGAGGTAAAACGAATCAAAGGCTCCTGAAAAAACGCTGAAAGCGTTTGACTTTAATAACCCCGGGTTTCAACCCGGGGCAGGAACGCCCCCGAATCCCCGCCCTGTGGGTTGAAACACCGGCCACCAAAATAAATCATACGGGCGCTGTCGGTAATGAATTCATGAAATACAGCACTGAAAAAAGCACTCCCTTCGCCAATAGGCCAAAGAAGTGCTTTATTTTAAAATCAAAAACTAAGTATTTATCAAGAGCCGGCAGACTGAGGCCGGGTGCAGCAAACCATAACCGGCTCATTGCCCCGACCCCGTATTTCCTGTCCCCCTATTCTTTTTTAAATATCACTTTGCCATTGTAATTGGTTTCGCCCAATGTAACACGGTAGAAATATATGGCGCTGATGATTGCGCCGGGCCTGAATTCAGCTTCATAATGAATCCCCCCTTCAACGGGTTGTTCGAAAATAGTTTCTACCAAACGGCCTGTCATGTCGTACAAGTCAATACGCGCATCAACCGTTTCCGGTGAAACAAATCCGAAACGCAGCTTTTCACTGAACGGATTCGGATAAACTTTCAGGTCGGCAAGTTCCACTTCAGGTTCTAATCCGGTGACAATTTCCACTGATTTGGTTTTAGCTGTAACCGTTTGTAGAATCGTATTGGAAACTTTTCCAGTAAGGTTGTACGTGGCAGTGATGGAATGATTTCCAACTGCAAGTTTATTGATTGAGAACGAAGCTTTACCTCCGCTTACCAAAACATTTTTCAAAACAGTGGTTCCATCCTTAAATGTAATTGTTCCCGATGGAGCAGCAACGGATCCCTTAACTGTAGCCGTATAGGTAATATTAGTACCATAAACCACTGATAACGGTTTTGAGGAAACAAGTTCCACCGTTATATTTTCAGCAGTTACAACCTGAGTAAGAGAAGTCTCGCTTATTAAATTACCAGAAATGAGGTACTCAGCTTTAATTAAATACGAACCTTCTGTTAATGGAATAGTCCAGGAAGCTTGTCCATCGTTGAGTAACGTTGAATATTCATCTGTCCCATTGGTAAATCTTACAGTTCCCTCACTTGCTCCGGTTACGGTAGCGGTAAAGGTTACATTTTCATTTTCAGGCGATGGGTTAAGCGATGAGACAAGTGCAATTACCGGATTGGTTACCACCTGACTGAGTTCGACCGATTTTCCGGTACATTCAGCAGCGATTACATAGGTTCCGACAGTTCCGAATGCGTGTGAAACCGTTGCATTTCCACTCACATCCACAATCGCTGTTCCAATTTCTGAACCATCTTTGAAGAAGGTCACTGTTTCTCCAATGGAGGCAGAACCAGTAACGGTGGCAGTAAATTCAACGGTTTCTGTTATTACTGATGGATTTTTGGATGAAGCAAGCGAAATGCTTACGTTGTTTACAACCTGTGTTAATGTGGCAGGATCGACTACAATTAAAGGATCGTTTGTGCTTGTATAAACAGCTTCAATGGTATGTGAACCTGAAGAAAGTAAATTCGTTGTAAATATTGCTTTCTTATCAGCAAGCGGCACATCCGTTGCTTTTTCTTCACCATCCACTTTAAATGTAACGGTCCCGGACGGAGCAGCATCGGGGCAATTTAAAACGGCAGTAAATGTTACTTCATCGCCTGAAACCGAAGGATTCCTTGAAGATGAAAGGATAAAACTGCTTCCGTTAACAAGCTGGGTAATACTGCCCGAACTTGGTTTGTAACCATTGGTACTGTTGTAATTAGCCTCAACCTCATAAGTACCGGCTTCGTCAAAACTATAATCAACAGATGCAGAACCCTTAGAATCAAGAGTACCAGGTATTGTTTCACCATTTATAGTGAACACGAGAGTTCCCTGAGGAGTTACATCGTGGCCGTAAACCGTTGCAGTAAAGGTAACAACCTCACCGGTTAACGATGGATTTTTGCCTGAGGTAATCACCGTATAAGTTATATCTGAAGCATTACAAATTAGTCCGTCGTTTACCACGATGTTTCCGCCAACCAGCGTTAATTCCTTTGTTGAACTAACCGGCCAGCTTGATGAATAAAGCAGTGTGCTTCCGTTATAAAGCGTAACGCCAATCATATCCACCACTCCGGGATCCCCGTTATCGGTAATTGTAACCTCTAAACTCAGATTACCCATAAGCGTTTCAGTTATACCACCGGTAACCCTGTTCAGGTTTGCCTTGGCTGTAAGAACTGCTTTATGCGAGCAAGGATTCGACCCATCAATACCGAGGCCAGACAGGGCGTTCGATTTGATCTGGTAAATTTCACTTCCGCGACGCAGAATCAGGTTAAAGTTTCCCTGCAGGTTTTTCATGGTTTTATTCCATTTTACATTAAACCCGAAGTTAGTTTTACGGCCCGGGTCGGAAGCGTATTCACCTTTTGAATCAACGGGTATGATATGGCCTCCACCTGTTATAAATTCGTTGAGCGATGTGCGGTAAACAGTTACCGGAACATCATCGAGAGAACCATTGTAGTAGCCATTATCACCCACATTAACCGTAATATCATACGTGGCATATCCGGAGGATGGCACCGGGGCATTCCAGACAAAGCTAACAATACCCTGGGTAGCATCCGAAGGATTAACGAGCGTAGGCACCAGCCACCCTGAGATGGGTGAACCATTAATTTCGAAACATACACGTGCATTGCGGATATCGCCGCGGTTGCTATCATCAATATCGGTAATGGTGGCACGAAGGGCTACCGGCGTGGTGTTTACATCCGGGTTTGCCTCACCCACTATTTCTGTACCGATATAATCTATAATTACATTTTCAGGGATGATGGTTAAGGTTGTAGCAGCTTCGGGTACAACAAATGCTGGATCTATTCCGCTAAAAACAGCTTTAACCCCATGCGAACCGGGTGCCATCTGACCATTTGAAGGCCAGGAAGGCAACTCCGTTAACGGGTAGTCAATGGATACTGTGCCATTTGTTAATGCAACAGCCGGACCCATTTGCTGAGTACCAACCCAGAAAGTTACATGAGTTGCCGCAACACACCCGCTATTTACAAAAGCAGGGGTTACGGTTGCTGTAAAAGTTGCCTTGTCGCTGTACTGTTGCGGGTCAGGTAATACTGAAACCTCTGTCGTTGCGGTATAAGGCAATACATTTACAACAGCTTTACAGGCTGAAGAATTGCCACATTCATCTGTTACCGTCATTTCAACCTGATTTGCTCCAATTTTTGTGCAATCAAATGAGGTTACGTCAGTGTCAAATTCTAAATTGGATACACTTGTACAATTATCAGATGAGCCATTGTTAACTGCGTTTTCTTCAATTGAAACCGTTCCATCCTGACCAAGCGTAACTTCTATGTCTTTGCAGATTGCTGTTGGTTTTGTATTGTCAGTCACGGTGAATATCTGGTAAACATCAACTGAATTGTTGCAGCCGTCGGTGATTGTGTAAGTTCGAGTAATTTCACCGTTGCAGTTTCCTTCTGCGATTACAGCGTCAGAATGAGTAACTTTAAGGTCAGCAGTTGCCGTGCAGTTGTCTGTAGCGGCAGCTACATCATCCAAAGCAAGGAATTCAGCGATTGTTTTAGCTGCAACCGGCATGCCGTCAGCGCATTCCAAATCATAACCAGTCGGAGCTGTAGCTGTTGGTTTTGTATTATCCGTCACGGTGAATACCTGGTAAACATCGACTGAATTGTTGCAGCC
>DPCJ01000074.1 GCA_003516705.1 Prolixibacteraceae bacterium
ATTAAATCTTTGAAATCTTCAATGTTTTCCTTGTTCAAAGCCGAAATAAAAACAGAAGGCGTATTGTTTTTACCCATCCATGAGTTTTTCCACTCTTCAAGTGAAAAATTTTCTTTGGTGCGTTCACTTAAATCGTCATCATCTTTCTGAATATATGAGAACGCATCAATTTTGTTAAAAACATAAATTACCTGCTTGTCATTCGCCTTGATTTCTTCCAGCGTGCGGTTCACTGTTTCAATCTGTTCCTCAAAACCGGGATGCGAAATATCCACAATGTGTAAGAGAATATCGGCCTCGCGAACTTCATCAAGCGTCGATTTAAACGACTCCACCAAACCGTGCGGCAGTTTTCTGATAAAACCAACTGTATCGGCNNCGGTTTTTACGCTGAATAGATTTCTGCATATCAATCTTTTTCAGTTTTTCCTTTAGCAACGC
Organism: Prolixibacteraceae bacterium; assembly: GCA_003516705.1. GTDB lineage: Bacteria > Bacteroidota > Bacteroidia > Bacteroidales > Prolixibacteraceae > Draconibacterium. The sequence continues at coordinate 442 of DPCJ01000074.1, forward strand.
GATTTTATCCAATATTATCCGGCGGTCGGTTTCAATCTGTGCTTCACCCGGGCCACGCATCCCAATCCCACCTCGTTGTCGTTCGAGGTGAGTCCACATGCGGGTTAAGCGGGGCAGTAAATATTGATACTGCGCCAGTTCGACCTGAGTTTTGGCATGAGCAGTTTGTGCCCTTTTGGCAAAAATATCGAGAATCAGGTTGGTACGGTCGAGCACCTTACATTCGAGAGCGCGCTCTATGTTTCGCAATTGGGAGGGTGTTAATTCATCATCAAAAATAATAGTGTCAACCTCCATCATTTTCATGTAATCGCCAATTTCCTGAAGTTTCCCGCTACCTACAAAAGTTGCTGTATTCGGGTATTCGAGTTTTTGCATGAACTTTTTAAGTACGGTTGCTCCGGCAGTATCTGTCAGAAATTCAAGTTCATCAAGATATTCTCTGGCCTTTTTCTCATCCTGCGAGCCATTAATTAACCCAACCAGAACTGCTTTCTCAATATTTGGTGCTGTTTCAATCATTTTTACAAGGTAAAATAAAAACTCCCGACCCGTTTCCGGATCAGGAGTGCAAAAATATCGTTTTTAATCGTTTACTGCAACTGGAAATTAATTGGTACAGTGTACGAAACGTTTACTGGTTTACCACGTTGTTTACCTGGTTTCCATTTCGGAAGAGTATTTACCACACGAAGCGCTTCTTTATCGAGTGATGCATCAACACCACGGGCAATTGTGGCATTGCTTACCGAACCATCTTTTCCAACCACAAATGTTACATAAACCTTACCCTGAATACCATTTTCCTGAGCAATAACCGGGTATTTGATTGCGTTGCCAATAAAAGCACGGAGTGCCATTTCACCACCTGGGAATTCAGGCATGTCTTCAACGATGAAGAAAACTTCTGCAGTTTCTTCTTCTTCTTCTTCTTTGGCAGCAACTACAGGTGCAACATCAATCAATGTTTTATCGTCGGCTTCTGAGTCTTCAATTTCGAGTTCATCGTCAATTTTAACATCATCGTCAACAATATTCAGCACTTCAACCACTTTCGGAGGTGGAGGTGGCGGAGGTTTTACTTCCATTTCACGGGTTATCGGAATGATTTCTTCTTCAACAGCCACGGCAGTAAGGCTTCCCAATGAGCTTGCCTTATCCGGCTTTGAAGTCCACTCGAAACCCACAAGCACTATTCCAAGTGCCAATACAAGCCCAACCATGAAATACAATTGTTTTTTGTTTTCAAGATCTGCTTTTGGTGTTTTCTTCAATTCCATTTTTTTGATCTTTTTTATAGTTTTTGTTTCGATTTTTTACCCTTAAAAACGGGGTCTAAAGATAAAAAATAAATGTAAAAATCAAACCTATTTCAATTTGATTTCAAAAACAGAGCTAAACTCTTTTTGATCAGAGTCTTTTTAGTTCATATTCAGAGAACGTCGGCCGTTGAAACGTTTCATGCCGATTTTTACAAAAACTTTACCAAACTTGTTTCTAACAGGATTTGATTTCAATTTTTATTCTACTTCTACCATATTTTTTGTATTTCGAAACTGGATTGATGATTTTCTATCAAAACTATTGATTGATAAAACACCAGAAAAAAAAACTCCAGACCCGTTTCCGGATCAGGAGCGTAAGAATATCTTTTCTAACCATTTACTGTAACACGAAGTTAATTGGCACAGTGTACGAAACGTTTACCGGTTTACCTCGTTGTTTTCCCGGGTTCCATTTCGGCAGCGTGTTTACCACGCGAAGTGCTTCTTTATCAAGCGATGCATCAACACCCCGGGCAATAACTGCATTTTTTACCGAACCATCTTTTCCCACAACAAAGGTTACATAAACCTTACCCTGTATTCCGTTCTCCTGCGCAATTACAGGATACTTAATTGCATTGGCAATAAATGCCCTCAACGCCAATTCACCTCCGGGGAATTCCGGATCGTCCTCAACAATTATGAAAACTTTGTCGGCATCTTCCTCTTCTTCATCATTTGCTGTTACAATCGGAGTTACATCAATCAAGGTCTTTTCGTCGGCACCAGCGTCGTCAATTTCGATTTCTCCGTCAATTTTAACATCATCTTCAAAAATATTCAGAAATTCTATCACTTTTGGAGAAGGCGGTGTAGGTGGTTTCACTTCCATCTCGCGGATTAACAGAGTGATTTCTTCTTCAACTGCCACTGTAACAATGTTTCCTAAAGAGCCTGCTTTATTTTGTTTTGTAGTCCACTCGAAACTCACAAGCACAACTCCCAACGCCAATACAAGCCCAATCATGAAATACATTTGTTTTTTGTTTTCAAGATCTGCCTTTTGTGTTTTCTTTAATTCCATTTTTTTGATCATTAAATAGTTTTCGTTGCGATTTTTTACCCTCAAAAAAAGAGGGTTGAAAAGTGAAATTCAAATCGGTAAGAATTTGATTTCAAAAACAGAGTTAAACTCTTTTTGATCAGAGCTTTTTTTGATCGAATTCAAAGAACAACGGCCGTTGAAACGTTTCATTTCGATTTTTACAAAAACTTTACCAAACTTATCTTCGTCTGTCGTAACAAACAGGAAATGGTATATTTTTATCCCTGTCAAAAAAAAACCTGAATAATGAAAAAACTACTGACCATCATCGCAATGATACTCCTTGTATCACAGTTTTCCGAAATATTTTCGCAAACCGTTTACCAGTGGCGCGGACCCAACCGCGATGGTAAATACAACGAAACCAAGCTACTCAGCCAGTGGCCCGAAAATGGTCCGCAATTGTTGTGGTCAACCGAAACACTGGGCGACGGGTACGCTGCGCCGGTGGTTACTACCGACAAACTTTTTATTAATGGCATGGAGAATGGAACCAGTTATCTTTTCTGTTTCGACCTGAAAGGAAAATTGCTTTGGAAATCGCCCAATGGCAAAGAGTTTACTGGCGATGGTTACTCGGCCAATTTCCCCGGGGCACGCCCCTCTCCAACAGTTGTTGGCGACAAAGTTTATACTTCATCAGGTCTCGGACGGATGGCCTGTTTTGATGCTGCCACCGGAAAAGAAATTTGGAAACTTGACATGTTGAGCGACTTTGATGGTTTTCTGAACCAGTTTGGCTACGCCGAATCGTTTGTTACCGACGAAAATCTACTGTACTGTTTCCCGGGTGGAAAAACCAACAACATTGTGGCGCTCGATCGCCTCACCGGCAAAACCGCTTGGACAAGCAAAGCGCTGAGCGATACCACACATTTCTGCTCACCTATTCTTGTTCATCACAATTCACTTAAAATGCTGATTTCGGTGTCGCGACACTGGGTTTTTGCAGTGAATGCCAAAAACGGCGAATTGCTATGGAAATACCCTATTGCATTTAAATACGATGGCGACCACGCCAACACCCCGGTTTACGAAGCGCCTTATCTGTATTGGGTTACCGGCGACGAAAACAGTTGCGGCGCAGTAAAACTCGAAATTACGCCCGACGGAAAAAGCGTGAGGGAGGTTTGGACTAACCCGCCGGTACGCAACAGCATGGGCGGACTGATTGTACTAAACGGAAAACTTTACACCACCACCGAAAACAAAAACCTGAACGTGCTTGACCCTGCCAACGGAACAGTCAGCGAAAAAATCAAATCGCCCTACGGGCAAATTATTTTTGCCGACAATAAATTTATCGTTTATGGCAACAACGGCGATGTAAGTCTTTTTAACCTCACGGGTGGTAAACTCACCCCCGGCGGTTCGTTTAAAATTACCCTGGGCAACAAGGAACATTTTGCCCATCCCGTTATTGCCAACGGTGTTTTGTACATCAGGCACGGCGAGGTGCTGATGGCGTTTAAAGTGAAATAGAAACTTCGGAACCGGGCAACCAACTGATACTTGTCCCGATGTGACAGGATATTTTACAATACAGAGAGATATTCAGACAAATAAAAGGCCGAAAGCAGTTTACACTTCCGGCCTGTCTCATTCTTCTCTCTGTTTTTAACAGCAGGGAATCAATATCCCCATTCTTCCATTAATGCCTTTACTTCGGCAAGATGTGCATTGCGCAAATCAACCATTTGCTGGCGGATAACCAGTTTATCGGCCCATACGACAGTGCTCCTCATTGCTGAACGCAATTCAGCCATTTCGGCCTGAAAAACTACATACAAATCATTCAGAATTGTTTTCTGATCATCTGTTAACTGAACAGTGGTACAAGTTGCAGGACTTCCCACAACAACAGGAGTAGTAATAGGAGTAGTAGTTCTGCGCAAGCATGAACCTCCACGCCCGATTTGTGCACTTAAACTTAAATTTCCAACGATTACAAACAAGGCGATGATTGCCATTTTAACACCAATTGTTTTCATAACTTAAAAATTTTAATGATTAAATAAATCTTGTTTTTATCATCAGACACAGCAACGCCAAAAAACCTGTGCACGGCAATTAATTTTTTTTTTAAACGTCGGGGACCGAACTATTTCTCCGGGAGCCAACCGGATTCTTAATTTTGATTCAATACGAACGGTAGCGTTTTTGCAATCAATTGCCCGGAGGTTGTCCGTCAGTTGACGAATCCCTCTCTCACCATTGGCAGACGCATTTATAGCGCTAAAAAACAATCCATTACTCTGGAATTATTATAAATGCCGCGTTTTCTGAATCCGGTACGGGTTCAATTTTAGTAGCCGCTGGCCCACACACAACCACCCCACCCTGTTATTTGAAATACCGGCAATTAAAACGGGGGCAAAAAAAAATCGTATTCAGCCTTTCAGCCAAATACGATTTTTGATGTAACAATCCTATTTAAGGAAATTAGTTTTGCGGGCCGCCAAATCCGCCGCCCTGGCGCATTCTTTCGCGGCGTTCCTGTTGAATTTGTTCATATTTTGCAAACTGTTCTTCAGTAAGAACGGCTTTAATTTTTGCTGTTTGTTCATCACGCATCTGCTGCATTTTTTCGCGCATGGCTTCACGGTCGCCACCATCCTGCATGCCTTCGCGGGCAGTGCGCATGGTTTCAAAACCGGCCACAATAATTTCGCGTACCTGTTTTTCCTGGTCATCCGAAAGTTCGAGGCTTTCTTTTAACTCTTCCATCTGGCGATCGACAAATGCAGCCGGATCAAAATTTCCGCCACCCATGCCGCCACCTGCAGGTGACATCTGCTGTTGTTCCTGTTGGTTATTTTGCTGTAGTTTGTTACAACTCACCGAAAAGACCACTACAATGGCCATTACTAAATAACTGATTCTTTTCATTCTGTAATTTTTTGGTTTTAGTTAAAATAAACGCCAAATATGCTAATTAAATTTTTTGTGTCTGAATTCAGTCCCGTGAAATTTTATGTTCTTTGATCCAAAAATCATCAGTGGCCTTTTGTAGATGCCATAATTTTGTCGGAATAGGCCAGCAGCAATGCCGACAACAAAAATACAAGATGAATGCTGATTTGCAGAATTGCATCCTGTAACGGTACATTGTGAATATCGATAAAAGTTTTGAGCAGGTGTACTCCAGAGATACTTACAAGTGAAACTATCAGTTTGATTTTTAGCGAACTGGCATTAATCTTACCCAGCCATTCGGGTTTGTCCTCGTGGTTTTCGAACTCAATTTTACTTACAAAAGTGGTGTAACCGCCAATAAAAACCACCACCAACAGGTTGATTACCATCGAAATATCTATCAATCCCAACACCGAAAGCAGAATTGCATTTTCATCCATCATCCCGAAACCGGAAATCAGCTTCCATAACTGAACCATAAATTTTATCGCATAAAATACGGATGCCACAATCAACCCTAAGTAAACTGGCAGTTGCATCCAGCGACTAAAAAAAATAAATTGTTCTAACAGTGTCTCAATTTTTTTCATTTTGATATTTATTTGTTGCTTAGCTCTTTTTCAGTAACAACGCAAATATAACCCGATTCCACTCCGTTAGGTTTAGTAACCCGAAATGTTTTCTTACTGCTTTTTTGAAATATGAACTTGCTTTTCCTGTGAATTGACTTTGAACCGGTGTTCCCATTAAAAAACGAATAAATTTGTAAAACCTTTACCAACGATAAACCGGAGTGACTAACTTCTCCGTAAAACTGAGAAAATGACTACTATCAGAATTCTGCTGCTTTTTACAGTTGTTTGCAATATTTCGGGGGCTGTAGCGCCAGTCCATAAAGTTGAAAAAATCAACATCCTTGTACTCACCGAGCGTGGCGGACAACATGAAAGTTTTACGGCGGAAGCGCTTCAATGGCTCGAAACCGAAAAAAAGAACCTGAATATTTCATTTACCGAAATCAACAATACAAAACCTGTAAATGAAATCTACCTGCAACAGTTTCAGTTAATTCTTCAACTCGATTATCCGCCATATGGCTGGACACAGGTTGCTGAAAAGGCATTTATCAAATATATCGACGAAGGCCAGGGTGGCTGGATTGGATTTCACCATGCCACACTTTTGGGCGAATTCGACGGCTACCCGCTGTGGAACTGGTTTTCGGAATTTATGGGTGAAATCAGGTTTCAAAACTACATTGCTCAAATGGCCGACGGAACAGTACACGTTGAAGACAGCAACCACCCGGTAATGAAGGGTGTTTCACCGTCGTTTGTGCTTCTGGCAGACGAGTGGTACACCTTCGATAAATCGCCACGGGAAAATGTGCATGTGCTGGCGAATGTGGATGAAGCCTGTTACAATCCACAAACCGACATAAAAATGGGCGATCATCCTGCAATTTGGGTTAACCCGAAGAAAAAAGCCAGAAATGTTTATTTTCTGATGGGACACAGCGACAAACTTTTTGAATCGGGAGATTTTAAAACCATGTTTGCCAACGCAATAAAATGGGCCGGCAGCAAATAATTTTTCAGTCACATTGAGACCTCGATTAAATGAATTTAATTTTTTAATAAAATGACAGTAAAAAAGCGGCAAATAAATATGTTTAATAACTTTCATTAATCTATTGTATATTAGCTTATTAATTGACTCTGTCATTAG
>DPCJ01000153.1:0-415 GCA_003516705.1 Prolixibacteraceae bacterium
GGCTGCAAAAGTAATAGCGTTTTTTTCACTGGCAAAAAAAATGATGATTATTTTTTACTTTTCCGCCTAATTATCCATAACAAATTGGATTTCAATTGACTTAACATTAAGTTAAACTTAAAACAGTTACTGTACATCATAACTTGTTACTCATCGGCTAAAAATTCCTCTTCCAAATCTGATTATCAACACCTATCGCTGTAAATTGATATTCGGGGTTCGACTATAATTCAATAATTCATGATGATTTTAATCGCTTTGGACATTTTTTGCATTTCCCGTTGGCTAAAATTTTATCATCGTTCATTCCTTTTTCTTTATAGTAAAAAGTGTACTTTCGTTTTAACAAAAAATCTAATAATGGCATCAAGAAACCTTGTAATTATCCCTACTTATAATGAAAGGGAGAACATAG
>DPCJ01000153.1:564-6027 GCA_003516705.1 Prolixibacteraceae bacterium
TGCGACTGGTTACCGGAATGAAAATTATGGACACAACTGCCGGGTTTAAATGTTATCGAAAAAAGGTATTACAAACCATTAATTTTGATGAAATTAAGTCAAAAGGCTACGGATTTCAGATTGAAATGAAATTTACTGCATGGAAGCATGGTTTTTACATTGTGGAAGTACCAATTGTGTTTACCGACAGAAAAGAAGGTACTTCGAAAATGAGTGGGGGTATTTTTAACGAAGCATTATGGGGCGTTCTGAAAATGAAAATCGGAAGCTGGTTCAAAAAGTACGAAGTTCCGGCTGAATAATCAATATAGAACGACTCTGTTTTATTTATTAAAAACTGATAACTTTCAAAACGTGGATGTCGTAAAGTGAATTGCATTTCCGAATTAAAAAAATGTATGAAAACACTTATTAAAGATGCATTGATTATTAATGAAGGCCTAAAGTTTACAGGTTCTGTTTTAATTGATGGCGAAAGAATTTCGAAGATTTTCCCACATGCAGTTCCGTTTAATTTCGATTTTTCAGGTGTTTCAGTTGTTGAGGCTGCCGGAAAATACCTGGTACCTGGAGTGATTGACGACCAGGTTCATTTTCGTGAACCGGGGCTTACTTATAAAGGCGAAATAGCCACTGAAAGCAGGGCTGCGGCAGCCGGCGGAGTTACCACCTTTATGGAAATGCCCAATACCAATCCTCAAACCGTAACACAGGACGAACTTCAGAAAAAATATGAACGGGCAGCAGAAGTATCGGCTGTCAATTTCTCATTTTATATGGGCGCCACAAACGACAATCTTGCTGAAGTGATGAAAACTGACCCATCGAAAGTTTGTGGTATTAAAGTTTTTATGGGCTCGTCAACGGGGAACATGCTTGTTGACAATGAAAATACGCTGTCTGAAATATTTAAACATGCGCCAACTTTGGTGGCAACCCACTGCGAAGACGAAAAAACCATACAGCAAAATCTTGAAGCTGCCCGTGTAAAATATGGTGAGCTGGTTCCCATGTCGCAACACGGGAACATCAGAAGCGATGAAGCCTGTTATCTTTCCTCATCAAAAGCAATTGAACTGGCATCGAAATTCGATACACGGTTACATGTTTTGCATCTTTCCACTGCCAAAGAAATGAGCCTTTTTTCGACAGGGAAACCAGCTAACAAAAAGATTACAGCCGAAGTTTGTGTGCATCATCTTTGGTTCGACGACCGTGACTACGAAAAAATGGGAACCCGCATTAAATGGAACCCCGCAATAAAAACTGTAAAAGATAAAGAAGCATTGTGGGAAGCATTGCTGACCGATAAAATTGATGTGATTGCCACCGACCATGCTCCGCATACCATAGAAGAAAAAAATAATACCTATTTTAAAGCACCATCCGGCGGACCGCTGGTTCAGCATTCGCTGGTGGCCATGTTGGAAATGAGCCGGAAAGGATTTATCAGCATTGAAAAAGTAATTCAGAAAATGTGTCACGCACCGGCTGATTTATTCAGAATTAATGAAAGAGGGTACATTCGTGAAGGTTATTATGCTGATTTGGTTTTAATCGATCCAAAACAAAACTGGGTTGTTTCGCCCGAAAATATTCTTTATAAATGCGGCTGGTCGCCTTTTGAAGGGGTTGAGTTTTCGCACAAAGTGGTTACAACCTATATTAATGGTGTACCTGTGTTTAGTGACAATAAAATTAATGAGTCTGTCAAAGGAACCCGGATTAAATTCAATTGTTAAATCATTCACTGTTTTAACATTGGAGCGCTCCAGACCTGCTGACCAAGTAAAGTAACTTCCATGTATAGATTATTACCTTCAAATTTATACACGTAATCTTCTGATTTGCCATTGCCACCGATAATATAAAGCATACCTCCCCTCACTTCCCATTTCCACCCGGGTAATTTTTTCACTTCTGACGAATTGAACCGCAGTTCCGTCGCTGTTAAACTGCCAGCCGCTTTGTTTCCTGTTGTTATCGGTATGTAACCAGGTTCCGAACAAGGATGAATCGAGCGATAAATTAACTGCGGTTGTCGCATTTGTGCCACTAGCCGAAGCCGAATTTGCATTGTTGCCATACATTTGTGCCCCTTCGTAACCATTGATGGTAAAGGTTGACGCTGCTAGCCAGTTCGTATTTCTTTCCGGAGTTGCGCTTCAAGCGGATCGACCATTTTTAAATCGCGGTGTATGTTATTCACAGTAAACTGATGGTCTTTAAATAGCTGATCGAGCTGCCCTGATAGTTTGTTGGCTTCTGCACTTTTCTTAAATAATTCGACGAGGGTTTTGGCATCATCCACTTTTCCCTGGTTAAAACCTTCGGCTACATTCCAACTGAAAACAGTTCCTACCAAATCTTTGGAAAGTTCAACCGGTGCCTTCCCAGGAATCAGAAATTTCACCTGTTCTTCAACAACTTCTATTTGCAAGGCATTAATAAACTTCATTTTTGCATCAAGTTGTTTCGAATTGATTTCCTGCCTTAATATATTCGCATCGTTGTACTGTTTGGTAGCTTTGCCGAAATTTTCCTGCATCAACTCCTTTAATGGAATATCGCCCTGAGGAAATCCTGAAGGTTGACCATATTCCTTCAATGTTTTGGCGCTCCTTTCTACTAATTTGCTCCGCGTCGTCTGATCCAAATCCGGATTCGAAAGCGCTTCATTTAGTTCGTTTCTGGCTTCAAGTACAATTTGAGTTTCGTGTTCCGATAATATTTTCTGAGCCAAAACTTTATTATTCCAACAAAAAATGAAAGCAAGAAATATAAAAACCGACAGAATTCTTCTATTTAAATCCGGGTTAATATTCATAAATAACAACATTTAAAAAAATTATCTGAAAACCCACATAATATCGTAAACATAGGTAGGCTGCTGATTTTCGCCATAGGCAACACCCACATCACGGAAGGCTTTTATTCTCAACGCTTCGAGCATCACTTCATTTTGGTACACTTCGCGCATAAAACTCCAGTCGCGTTTTTCATCTTTCAACACTTTCTGTTCCATTTTGCCAATCAAAGTTCTTGACTCGGAATAACAGCGTGAATCAGGATCGATACCTGACAATACGGCGCCGGCTGCCATTGCCCCATCAGAATTGGGTTGCGAAGCCCAAACTGCCGAAGCCACATTCACCATCACCTGGCAATCGTGATCGATAAAATCCTGATAAATCGGGCCAACTTCGTCGAGTGCCTTCATATAACAATCCTTGCAAACTTCAGGAATACCTGAAAGCGTGGCAAGCGCATCGGCAAACTGATTTTGTGTTGCCAGCGATTTGGCTCGGGCAATAATAAAATCGCAGCGTGAATTGTAGTATTCGATGATTTTTCGCTTTCCATCGTCTAAAAATTTATCCACTTTCTGGTTTTTCAGATCGAGTGTACGCAGCGCGTTTGTGTATGCTTTGTTTGCATTACTCCCTGCCCCTTTTGCTGTAAACGATGTTGACGAAACGATAGTTTTATCCACGTGATCGACAATATACAGGTAAATGTCAAAGGTGTATGTTTCAACACGCGGCACAGTGGGCGCAATATCTTTCGTAAGCAGTTCCATCTTTGCTGTTACAAGAAACCGCGGACTTGCACCAGCGCCAGCCATTCCTTTTTCGGTAATGGCATTGGTGAGTTTACTTATTATCAAACTCTTGGCATGTTCCGGAATACTTTCAACCTGTTCAGGAATAAAAACATCAAGCGCAATGCGGTCGTAATCATTGGCCGAGCCGAGGTTGTTTTGGGCCAGCACTGCCAACGGCAGGATTCCGAATAAAAAAATTACCAGTTTCTTCATGATTTCAGATTTTATTTTTCACCTACAATCAACCAAACCTCACCCAGTCCACGCGTATAAATTTTGCANNAGCGGAATTCGTACCTGCTCAAAACGGATAACATTTTCGGTGTAAGTTGAGGTATTGAACCTGCCCTGAACTGTATTGTCAAAAACCCAGTCTTCAATAATTTCGCCCAATTCGAGGGTTTCGCCCTTAAAAGTAAATTCCTCTTCCAAATCGATTGCCGAAGTATCGAATACCCTGGCCTGAAAAACAATTTCGCGTCCGTTTTCAAACAAATCGTTGAAATGGTCCTGCAATCTTGAATTGAAATTATCGATATGCGAAAGAACCGCTTCTTCCAGTAAAACCGGTGTTTCGGTGGCAAACGAAGGCGAGCCGGTTCCTTGTGCGCCTGCAATCTGCTTGTTGGTATAGGCATCAAGCCCCTGTAACATAAAAGTGATTGACCGTTGCGGGCCATTTTGGTTGATTACATAAGTTAGTTGAATGATAATGTCGGCGTTGGCCGTGCGCTGTAAAACATCAATCGGAGTTTCGGCAATCGCTCCACCACTTTTACTTCCCAACATCGCAATTTCTGCGCCTTCCTGCTCCAGGTTTTTCAAAGCACTTTCAAGATTTACCAGCGGAAAACCGCGGTCGGCCATCATTGTATTTATTTTGCTTATGGTCATCAGCAGGTCAGTTTCATTTTGCAGCGCCATTTTGTAATCGGGTAATGTTTTGGCAGTTCCCATTTCGTCGAATGTTTGGGTGTACCCATTTTTGATACACCAGTTGTCGCTCGGAACCACCATAATTGTTGGCTTTTTGGCTTGCCCTGTCACCATCAGGCTGCTGATTACAACAACCACAAGTATGATTAATTTTCTCATAATTATTTAGTTTTTAAAATCCACCACCCAGTTTTGGGATTATACCGGCTGTTTCAAGTTCCTGGCGAAGCGCTGCATGTTTTACAGCCACAATCACACCCACTTTGTACTGACGTTTATCCACTTTGATACGTTCCAAAGAACCGTCACCCGATTGCGAAACAAAATCGAGGTAATGACCGCCATTGGTAAAGAATGTGTTGAAATAGTCGGCGTGTTGTACTTCGGCTCCTGGTTTTGTAACAAGCGGGCGTGTCATACATCCAGGTTTTCCGCCAGTTATGCCTTTAAAAATTATAGCATGAACCGCATTTTTTTTAGCCTGGTAAGCAGCATCTTCAGGTTTATTGCCGTAACCCCACACTTTTATCAGCTGGGTTCCGTCCATTCCGGTTCCCATGCATTCAACCTCGTAGTTGCCCATTACAAAACCGGCCATCTTTTTTTCTTTTCTCGATTGTGCAAATCCCGCCACCGAAATCATCAGCAGCAAAACAATGGTTATAAATCCAAACTTTTTAGCCATAATTATCTGATTTTAAAACATGAATCTTATTCCAACATTATATCCCAATCCAAACCTGTCTTCAAATATCTCCTTATATTCAAAATCTTCTGACTCGTTTGTTTCTGTATCTTTTATTTCGGACGAAATCAATGAATAATACGTAGCCGAACCTATTAACTGAATATTGTGAGAGAGGTTAACTCCCAATCGAACACCTGTTTCAATAAAATCAGAAGAAATGGAGATATTCTCATCT
>DPCJ01000040.1 GCA_003516705.1 Prolixibacteraceae bacterium
CGTGTAGGCGGGTTTAGTTCAACATTTTGTATAGTTAACTCTGGGCGCAGTGGCAGTTTCAGCGTCCTACACACGCCTCAAAGGGGTGTGTATGCGGAAAGGAAACCGCCCGGAAAACCACAGCTAACCATACAATTTACCGTTGTGGGTAATGCCAGGAGAGCCTTACGTTTCCAAAATAACGACTGATTTTAAAACAGGAACTAAAAAAATTATCTTTGAGCAAATTGATGATTAATGGATTTTAAAATTCTGACAGATAAGTTACTGGATGATTACACAAAGGTTGTAAAAGAATCACCATTGTTCAAGATAGATAAAAGCAAAAAGCCCGAAATGCCTGTTGATTATTTTCAGTTTTATAAATCTGTTTCATCCGTTTATTCATCAAAGATTGAGGGAGAGGATATCGATTTTGACAGTTATTTCAAACACAAATTTTTAAAAGTAAAATTCAAACCGGATTATACCAGAAAAGCTGATGATTTATATTCTGCATATGACTTCATTGATAATAATCGGCTGACACTTGAGAATTTAAAAAAAGCTCACTCGATTTTGTGCAAAAATCTCTTGCCGAAAAGTCAACAGGGATTGATTCGGGGTAATCCTATGTTTGTAATCAATAGCGATGATAAAATAGAGTATGTTGCTGCAAGCCCTGAGATAGTTAAATCAGAACTAGATAAATTATTTCATGATATCGAAATACTTCATCGTACTGATTTAAACCCATTTGAGATTTTTTATTATTCGTCTTTTTTGCATTTGGTTTTCGTTAAAATTCATCCATTTCAAGATGGCAATGGACGAACCGCACGCTTGATTGAAAAATGGTTCCTGATTGAGAAAATTGGAGAGAAGGCGACTTCAGTGCAGTTAGAGAAAAATTACTATAAGAAACTCAGGGATTATTATTCTAACATCAGAAAGATTGGACTCGAATATGAGGACCTGGATTATTCAAAATGCCTCGATTTTTTATTAATGACAGTTAAAGGGATTGATGACCAGGAATAAAAGGCCCATACTCACAACAATTGGTATAATGCATGCGGGTTTCATCGGTTTTCGGGCGTTTGCGGCTCGCAAAATAGTTCAGTGTAAACTGATAGCGAATAGCCTCGTAATCCAGCCCGACCACTTACACTCGACTGTTAAAACCGAATTTTAAATTGACAAACCATGAAAAAAATACTCCTTTTATTGGCCGATGGATTTGAGTTTTTTGAAGCCAGTGTTTTTATTGATGTGATGGGCTGGAACCTGGCTGAAGGCGATGGCTCAACTCAGTTGTTTACCTGCGGACTTAGAAAGGAAATCAACAGCTCGTTCAACCAGAAATTAGTTGTGGATTACGTTTTGAACGAGATAGACATAAACGATTTTGATGCGTTGGCCATCCCCGGTGGATTTGAGATTTATGGTTTTTACAACGATGCCTACAACGAACGGTTCCTTTCTGCAATCCGCGATTTCAGTGCGACAGGTAAAATCATTGCTTCCATCTGTGTTGGAGCTTTGCCGGTAGGGAAAAGCGGAATACTGACCGGCAAAAATGGCACCACCTACAACAGCGCTGTAAGGCGCGAGGCATTGCAAAGTTTTGGCGTTAATGTGCTCCATCAGCCGGTGGTAATCGACGGAAATATCATCACCTCGTGGAACCCGTCCACCGCCATGGAAGTTGCTTTTCTGTTACTCGGACTGATGACAACAAAAGATAATGCAGACAAAGTCAGGCGGTTGATGGGGTTTTAGAGTAGCAAAGAATTCCATCCCTTCCGGAAATTTCAGACACTTTAATTATTTCAGATATCACCTCCTGACATGGATATTTGATTATCTTTATTGAGTACATCATCGTTTTTATTTGTTGGGAAATGATTTTGAATGATGCTTTTCTTTCGGGTCATAATTCATGGAAAAATAAGATGAACTGGTTGTAAACCCTGTTGTTCAATGGCAAAAGGCAACTGGTAAAAACAGATTTTCTTTAAATGGTAAAAGTGGTTGTGGAATTTAATGATTAAAACATGGCTGATATGATGAATGCAAACCTTTTAAATGGCTTATCAAAACAAGAACTGATTGAAAGAATAATGGACCTTGAAACACAGCTTCGTCGTTCAAATGAAGAGTTGGCCTACCATGAACAGGCCCATTTTGAGTGGAGTGGAAATCTTGGAAAATGGCAATGGAATGTAAAGGAGAACAAAGTTCAGTTTAATGTAAAAAAGGTTCAGGCATTGGGGTATAATTTGCAGGATATTCCGGGAGAGATTGGCTTTGAATTTTTTACCTCAAAAATTCATCCGGATGATTATGAGATGGTGATGCAAAACATGCGGGATCATTTGTATGGGGTGAGCGGAGCCTATGAGTGCGAATACCGGATACAAGGCAAGGACGGCGAATGGAAATGGTTTTACGACAGGGGAATTATTATAAAACGGGATGCCGAAAACAGGCCGGTTGAATTGGTGGGCATTGTTTTCGATATTTCGGAGCAAAAGAAAACCCAGCTTGAACTGGAGACAAAAAATGCCCAGTTAATGCAGCTAATCGAAAACAAGAATCTCATGCTTTCGATAATTGCCCATGATTTGCGGAGCCCGCTGGGCGCAATAGATGGACTCATCAGCGAGATTCAGGATGTTTCAATACTGGCCGGACAAACGGCGTTGCTGAACGATTTTGCCTCGTCGGTACACAACATGTATTCTCTGGTTAATAACTTGCTTGAATGGGCCGTTTTTCAAAAAGATGTTTTCGGACTTGATTTCAGGGAACTATCGGTGTACGAGGTATCGCAACTGGCCATCAAACATCTGAAACTGAATGCAGATAAAAAGAACATCAGGATAATCAACCATATTCATCCGGAAACCCGATCTGTTTTCGATGAGAAAATGATTATGACGGTGTTTCGTAACCTGGTATCCAATGCCATAAAATTCACACCCCGCAATGGACAGATCGAATTATCCGACAGAATTCATGAGGAAAAAGCTGAGATAACAATCAGGGATAACGGCATCGGCATCAGTCCGGAAACCATTGAAGGTATTTTTTCGATATCCAAAACAAAAACTGCAAAAGGTACCGAAGGCGAAAAAGGCACTGGGTTGGGACTGGCTTTATGCCGCGATTTTGTTGAAAAAAATGGCGGTACAATCTACGTAAAAAGCGAGCCGGGAAAGGGAAGCTCTTTTATTTTCAGTTTGCCGTTAAGCAGATAGCAGTCAATTTACTTCATGATGTTTCCCCGTATCATTCCCTGATTCCGCTGACGAAAGTTTTTGTGATTTTCAGGTTTCAGTACAGCGTTTGATAACAAAGATTCCGGACAGACAGAATGATTGCATGAGGGTTGTATTTCTGTCTGTTTTTCTTAATTTCAGGCTTCATTTAATCAAACAAAACCTATGAAAAAATTACTGATTTTCGCGGTTGCACTGTTTTTTGCCGGTGCGGTAACTGCCCAGGAAATTCCTTTCAGATACGAGGAACTCACGGCTCCCGATTTTGTAAAGGCTGTTGAAAAGAGCGCCAAAACCTGTATCATTCCTGTCGGAGTAATGGAAAAACATGGCCCGCACCTGCCGTTGGGCACCGATCTGTATCTTTCGCGTGAATACGTTTTGCGTGCTGCTGCCAAGGAGTATGCGGTGGTATTTCCGTGGTACTATTTCAGCCAGATTAACGAAGCACGTCACCAGCCGGGAACGATTGCCTACAGTCCGGAGCTGATTTGGAAAATTTTGCAGGAAACACTCGACGAACTCAGTCGCAACGGTTTTGAGAAAATCATCATTGTAAATGGTCACGGTGGCAACAACGCTTTTCTGAATTATTTTGGAATGGCGCAACTCTCAGAACCGCGGAATTATGCCTTGTACTGGTTCAGGCCCGAAGACAATCCCGAAGTAGCTAAAAAAGTGACTGAACTTACACAACCCGATAAGTTTGATGCCCATGCCGGCAACAGCGAAACCTCTGAAATGATGGCAGCACAACCGGCAGTTTCACATTCCGAAAGAGCCGGACAACAGTCGGGGGTTGACCAGGAACGGATGAAACAATTGGAGTATGTTTACACCGGAATATGGTGGTACGCCAGCTACCCGAACCATTACGGCGGCGACGGTTCCAAATCAAATGCCCGGGCAGGCGAACTGATGATTAACGAAACAGTTTCGCAATTGGTGAAAATGATTCAGCAGGTAAAAGCCGATAAAACAGTTCCTGAATTGCAGAAACAATTCTTTAACGAAGCTGAAAATCCATTGAAAACAAAACAGTAACTGATTGAAAGACTTTGTGGCTCTCCGTGCCTTCTCTGTGCCTCTTTGTGTTAAAACGGTTACACAAAGTTCACTGAGAATTACACAAAGATCCGAAGAGATTGAATACTACACTTCCAAGGCAGGGTTAAGGGAGGCTTCCCGTTTCTCGCAAAAAAACCTTTTCTTTGCACCAAA
>DPCJ01000012.1 GCA_003516705.1 Prolixibacteraceae bacterium
AACATCATTAAAATGTGTTCGACTGCGTAAAAACGCAAATCAGCATTTTTCATGGCTGCCCCGAAATCAGCAAAAGCAGCTTTGGTAATCGGGCTTGCAAAAAAGTACAAAATCAATCCAACCAAAAATTGAATGTCCATAAAAATGGTAAGAACCAATCCTGAAATGTTATCACGTTTTGACCAGCTTTTCTTACCAAACCAGCCTGCCAACGCAAAAATGAGTGTGATAACCAGCGCAATCAGCACCAGCCAGCGAAACATGTTATGTGTATGCAATAAACCTGTGTACATATTTTTAAGTTATTGTTTGTAGTAGAACATTCAAGTTTGATTTTGGTTGAAGTAACCAACCCGACAAATGAATAATATTCAAACAAAAAAGCTGAACCTGTTCTGATTCAGCTTTTTCGGATATGGTAAAAAACAGCTTATTTTTTTGTTGTTTCAACCACCGCTCTGAAATAACCGATTGATTCGGCAATTCCCATAAACGGATCGCTCATGTCTTTTTCGTATTCAAGACTGCAGACCCCTGTATAACCCACTTCGCGAATCATATTTACCAATGCCGGAATATTGATGATACCACGCCCCATTTCAATGGTATATCCAAGTTTTGTTGCGCCGGTAACATCTTTAATGTGCATATCGAAAACGCGGGTATGATATTTTTTCAGGTCGGCCACCGGGTCCTTTCCGTTGCGGGTATCATGGCCAATATCGAGGCACATGCCAATGCGCGGATCCAAGTCTTTTACATGGTTCCATACATCATCTGCATCGGGATAAGTGGCAATGTCAGGCCCATGTAAATGAATGGCATAATTAAAACCATATTCTTTTACTTTTTTATCCACATAGGGTAAAAGTTCATAGTTTGGAACACCAACAATGAGTTTTACACCAACGCGTTTGGCGTAGTCAAATGCACGGTCAATTTCGGCCTCACTTTTCATATAAATCGGGCCAACAGCGTATCCGGTAACGTCGGCAGCTTTTAATTTTGCATGAAAAGCAGCAATCTGTTCATCGGTACTATTCATCGGCAAGTGAAAATCTTTGATACACAGGTAATGTACATCGGTTTTCTTAAGGGTTTCAAGCGTTTTGTCGAGGTCAAATTTTACAAATGTATAGCCGGCCATTCCCAGCTTAAATTTTTCACCGGTTTCGGGTGCCGGCTGTGGCCCGGGGCGGGCATCCTGCGCATTAATTGTAAGAACCGACAAAGCTGCCAGTAATACAGTGGAAAGTAATTTCATATCTTCAGGTTTTATGGTTTTATACTGACAAAGCTAAAAAATAAACTGTGTGGAAAACAATGCGGTCGGTACAAATTGTTGGAGCGTTAAAACAGTTACTGCAAAAAAAAAGCCGTGATAAAATCAACGGCTTCAATTCTATTTTTTATATATCAGTTTCTGAAGACAACTTTCCCTCTTTCAGGAATAGCTCGGTAAATAGCCTTGGCATCCTTATCGTTCAGCCAGATATACAAAGTAGGGATGTAATTTTCAGAAATCAATTTTTGTTTGATTTTTTCGGCATTGTACTTTAGCAAATTTTCTTTATACCGGAGGTCAACCACCGAATCTTTGTTCAACCCAATACCGGTGATTACAACTTCAATCTGGTTATCGAGTTTAAATTTCCAAACCAAAAGCGGGTCTGTAATCGTGTCGTGTTTTATTTTTGCAGCTTCTTCTTCATTTTTTGGTGCCTGAATTTTTTTCAAAGGTCTTTTTGGTACAGATGCCTGTTCCGTTGTAATTTTTGCAATCTTCGTAAAATCGAGGTAGGTTCCGTAGTTCAGCTCATCGAAAAAATGAGCAGGATTTTGTTTTTGAATTTTAGCCTGAAAAAGCACTGTTCCTTTCAGTTGTACCTGCACAATACTATCGGTAAGGTTAATACCCAGGTTAAGCGAGTCTGTTTTTGCAAGCGTAAGGTGTCTTTCGAGCCAGTGAACTTCCTTCTTTTTCTCCTGAATTTCAGGAATATTCCATCCTGCATCGTTAATTTCGTCTTCAGAAATCGACAGCAATTTTTCATTGGCTGCGGTATTCACCGCCTCCATCGATTTTATGTACCTGAAAACAGTAAATGCGATAAGAATTACAAGAATTGTAATAAAGGCAATAAAACCGAACTTGTATTTTTTAAATATCTCTTTCATTGTATTTCGGTTTTAATAGATGAATACTTTAGAGCCAACAGGCAATGTTTTATAAACGGCTTCAAGGTCATCGTCGAGCATGCGCACACATCCGTGCGTTACAGGGGAACCAATCAGTCGTTGGTAAAGTGTTCCGTGAATCATATAACCGTCACCTAACTTCAGGGCATAATCGCCCAAAACATTTGGTTCGCGTCGTGATGAATGTCCCGGAGGCGGAACAGGTAATCCTTCTTCGATAAATGCCCAGTCAGGTTTTGTCCAAACCGGATTTGTCACCTTGTTTTGTACAGTCATAACCCCCTTTGGAGTTTCGAAAGTAAAAGATTTTGTACTGTCAACTTCAAGGTGAATAAAACTGCCCGTTGAACATCGGCCCTGCCGTATAATCTGGTTGTTCTTGTATAACTCAAAGGTGTTGTTGGTGGTGTTGATAATCAGAAATGCATTTCCGGGAGTTAAACGCTGAGCTCTTTTATTCAGTTGGTTCAGCTTTTTATCCAGCGATTTTATTTCGGCCTCTTTGTTTATTGTGGCGGTGTCGGTGTTGGTTATTTTGCTTAATTCTGCCTGGTATTTTGCAAACTGCATTTCGGGAATGACACTGATATTAATATATGCAAATGCCACAATCGTTGCCAGAATAGCAACAACAAACAGAAGCCAGATTAAAATTGTTTTTACTTTTTCCATTTTTTAATTTAAGTAATCTTCAATTGGTTGTCTTGAACCGACAATAATAACGGGAGTGTTTACGCTACAGTGGCTGAAGACAACATCCATTTCCTTGTTTTCGAGAGCCACACAACCATCGGTCCAGTTAACTCCTTTTCCACCATCACCATGAATTTCGATTAATCCGCCAATTCCGGTTCTTCGCGGGATTTCTCCCGATTTTACCATTCTGTCATATCTTCGCTGGTCTTCACCGTTCGGATAATTTATCAACAGCGCTTTATAATATTTTGTTCTTGCGCGGCTTTTCTTTTCAGTTACTTTGTAAACTCCTTCAGGGGTAGCTTTATCACCGGCATACATTTTATCACCCATCCAGCTTTTCCCAAATTCGGCCTGAAATGTTTTAAACTCTTTACCGCCTTTCAGTATAGTACAGGTCGATTGTAATTTATCGACCAAAATTACAGTCTGACCTTTTTTTGAAAGGCTGTAGGCGAGTTTTGTATTTTTTTCCCAGGTGGGATAATTTTTATAAAACTCGACCAATTTTATATGAGCAGCTTTTTCAGCAGTTGTAATACCTTCCGATGCTTTCTTTGTCAGTTTGGCTGCTTCCTGTAAATCGTTTTTGTCGAACTCAATCTGAGCTTCAAGGAACCGGGTTTTCCCCCGGTGATACGATTTCAGGATTGATTGACTTAAAGCAAGATGCTCATAATATTTTTCGAATTTTGTA
Organism: Prolixibacteraceae bacterium; assembly: GCA_003516705.1. Classification (GTDB taxonomy): domain Bacteria; phylum Bacteroidota; class Bacteroidia; order Bacteroidales; family Prolixibacteraceae; genus Draconibacterium. Next base: position 3,593 of record DPCJ01000012.1, read on the forward strand.
ATTTGCTTTTTTAGTGTAGCCAGTTCCGATTCAACTCTGGTCTGAAGTTTATCTTTAGCTGATTTTGCTTCATTTCCTGCATTTGTCGATTTGTTAATCGATTTTAACGCCAGGTCGCGGGTTAATGCATAATCTCTGAAAATAAAGAATTTACTGTTTTGAGTTTCCCACTCTTTCATCGACCATTTGTAAAGCCGTTCAGCTTCGCGCAAAGTTTCGCTGGCATAACGCCCTGCTTTTTTGTTTTTGGCGGTGGCCAGTGATTCGCGGGCACGGGAAATTTCTTCAACCGGTGGTTTATTGGTTACATAAACATACACTGAGTATCCGATAAAAATAACCAGCGCAGCAAAAAACAGATAAACAAAAAACGAGATTAATTTTCTGACCTTCATAAAAAGCATTAAAAAAGCCGGGGTGTTTAGCCCCGGCGTTTCTTATTCCGAACTACTATTACTAGTATTTAATTTTTGCTTTGTCCAAAACTGCTTTCAACTCAGTGTTGATTTCAGTAGCTTTCTGCTGAGCAGCGTTTATTTTTGTCTGGGCACCAAGGATGTCACCAGCTGCGAGTAAACCATCAACTTCACCTACTGAAGTAGTGATACCAGCTAAGTCAACTTTGATTGCTTCGATAGCTTCTTTACCTTCTTTGCCTTTTGGAGCTTTTGCAACTAAAGCGTTGTTTTCTTCCAATAAAGCGGCAACAGCTGTTTGAGCAGTAGCAACTTCTGTTTTGATTTCTTCTTTTCTTACTTCTGTTTTGGCAACCAATTCAGTAGCGTTAGTTGTAATAACAACTAATTTTTCTTTTGCTTTACCGTAGCTTTTGAAAAGTTTTGAGCTCTGAGCTTCGATTTCAACCATTACAGCGTTTAATGAATCCTGAACTGCAAGAAAATCAGCTTCTACATACTTGTCAGCCTGAGCAGCTTTTGCCTGTTCAAGAGCAGCTTTAGCTGCATCAATTTCTGCTTGTGGTGCTTTTGCGCAGCTTGTGAAGATAAGAGCTGCAGCAACGATCGACATTACATAAAAAATCTTTTTCATAATTCTAATCACTTTTTTTGTTAATATTTATTTGTTTGAATGCAATTTCAACTTTCATTCATCTATTTTGACGGAGGGTTATTAAGAAGTAACATTTCGAATCAAAAAAAAATATGTAATTTTCCGGAAAATTTCCATAAGTCATATTCTTTCGGTATATGAATAAACTGAAGTTGAATCACTTAACAGATGAACTAATAGTTGAAAAAATAATCCAAGAAGGTAAAAAAGAACTCTACCGGACACTTTATGACCGTTATTTTCCGAAAGTAAAGGACAAATGTTACAGTTTTTTAAAGGACAAACAGAAATCGGAAGAATTTGCCAACGACATTTTAAGCAAAGCTTTTGAAAAACTCCAAAGTTTCCAGGGAAAATCATCATTTTCATCATGGTTATATTCCATAACTTACAATGCTGTAATTGATTACCTCAGAAAAAAGAAACAATTACACTATCCCAACTGGAACCAGGAAAATGAATTACCTGAAATTATTGACGAAACAGGAGCCGATATTACAGAAATCAGTTACGAAAACCTGTTGCTTGTTTTTGAAAAAATTCACCCTGAAGAAAAGGCATTGTTAATGATGAAATACCAGGATTCGCTGCCCATTAAAGAGATTGCTGTTTCGCTTTCAACCAGCGAGGATGCTGTAAAAATGCGCCTGAAAAGAGCAAGGTCGAGGGTGGTGTATTTGTATTTTAAAATGTTTGGGCCCGATTAATAATGTTACTTTTTAAATTTCCAACGTCTAAAAACTTGAAGCAAAAACAGAAACGAAAAAGTTGATGTTGTTTTTTACTACTGATTGATAAGTTTAATAAGCCAAGAAACCTGATGAAATTTCCGTTTTCGAATATATTTAGAAGCCACGCAAAGAACATACCCGGAGTAGTGGAAAAAAAGCTTAAACAAACGTTCCCAAAGGCGAAAAATATTGAATGGGAACCTAAAGAAGACCAGTTTGAAGCTATTTTTTATTTAAATGATGTGGAACATATTGCTCAGTTTTCAAAAACCGGGGAATTGATTCAATACAAAAAAAACCTCTGGCCCGATGAATTACCCGAAATTTTAAAAGCTGAAGGCAGCAAATTTGGCGAAATCATGAACGGAATTGTAATTTACCGCGGAACCGACCTGTTTTACGAAATGATTATCAGAAACGAAAAACTCGACCGTTATGAATTTTTATACAATCAAAACGGTGGTTTAATCAGTTCTGCTATTTTGTAACTGCTTCAATATCTGTTTCAAATTTCCTTTTTGTCAAATTTATATTATTTAAACTGAACCTATTCTGGAGTTGATTCTTCTATCAGTTGAAATAAATCGTTTACAATACTATCGCGTTTAAAGTTCTCCCATATAATTATTTTGTTCTGATTATCAGTTTGTCCTACCCATTCGAGGCCCTGAAGCAGGGGAGCCGGAATTTCCTTTTTTTCTGCCCAATCAGGGTTTTTTATTATCGCAACAGCTGCCATATCGAAAAGTGCGCGAGATGGCGGATTACCATGCATTTGCGCATGTTCAAAAAGATTTGCCGAGTAATCGCCAAAACAAGTGAAGGTTCCACCATGGCGACCAGTGATTGCAATTTCACTTTTCGGCCCTTTCCCGCTTAAAAATTTGCTTACTTCTTCACGGGTTACTGTTACTGCAGCAGTACCCGAAGGTTCTCCGTACCTTACAGTTACCATCTCGAATGGAACGCCGGATTCAATCACCGGGTTAACCGAAGTTGTATCATTATCGAGATTATATTCGCCCGGGCCGGGATAGTTTGAACCTAACCAAACCACCCTTATTTTATTTACGATTTCAGGTTCCTTTTTAATGGCCAGGGCAATATTGGTAAGCTTTCCTACCGGAACGAGCACGAGTTTTTCGTCTGTCATTTTCATGGCTTCCTGAATGATAAAATCAACGGCTGGTTTTCCATCGAAAACAGTATCAGAAATGAATGGTACAATTTCGGCATAGCTTTTATCGGCGCCTTTATAAAGTGGAATTTTATTTTCCAGATTAAAAAGCTGAATTACACGTAACGCCTCATCATATTGTCCCTGAATACCATCGCCGTTCCGGGTGTTGTTTACTGTAACGCCCACCACGTCAAAAACTTCGGAATTAAGAAAAGCGTAAGCCAGCGC
>DPCJ01000113.1 GCA_003516705.1 Prolixibacteraceae bacterium
ATATTGAAGGCAATGTGGAGTTACGCGGCTCATCCAATTTTACGGTTTTAATCGATGGCCGGCCGAGTGTTTTAAGCGGAACCGATGCCTTGAGACAGATTCCCGCTTCAGCGTTGCAGAGTATTGAAGTTATCACCAATCCTTCGGCAAAATACGAACCCGATGGCAACTCCGGAATTATCAATCTTGTAATGAAAAAGAATTCGATGAACGGGCTGAGTGGTATTATCAATGGGTCGGTTGGTACAGGCGACAAGTATCGTGGCGATTTTTCGCTGGGTTATCGTACAAACAAATTAAATTTTACCGTTGGTGCCAACTGGCGCGACGAAACAAATTACGGCAGCATGATGTCGGAACGCGAAACGTTTATCAACGACACCACCAATTTTCTCGATATGAAGGGCTCGCGCAATTTTGTACGCGGAGGAAATGGGTTTAAAACGGGGCTTGAACTATTTCTGTCGCAGAAATCGACTCTTGCATTTTCGGGCGAAATCGGAAAGCAAAAAAACAATGAAGAAGGTGCAGGGAAAATGCACACATATACAAGCCCGGCCAGCACAAATTTTTATTCAGTTACCGATGAGGTTTCGGCACGCGAAAGCGATTTCTACAGCGGTAGGGTAAGCTTTTTTCACAATTTCGATACTGAAGGACATAAACTCGAAGCAACAGCATTTATATCGGGAGAGAAAACTGATGACTATGAACAGGAAGATGAAATTTTTGCAAACGCCACTTATATTCCAACAAACGATTATGTAAGCAGAATTTTTACAACCGAATCGGAACACGAAAATGATATTCGCTTACAACTCGATTACGTTTATCCTGTAAGCAAAAACACAAAAGTTGAAGCTGGTTTGCTTAGCAGGTTCGAAAGCGAAACCGAAGCTTACACGTTTAAAGATTTTGATACCAATTCTGACTCGTGGGTTACCGATGAAATTTTTTCGAGTACCACCGATTTCCGGCAGGATATTCATGCTGCGTATTCTACTTTCAGCAGCAAATGGGGCAATTTGCAATACATGGCCGGGCTGCGTGGCGAAGCTACACTACGCGAAATTCAGAATACAAAATTTACACAGTCGTCGGTATTGAACCGCTTCGATGTTTTTCCCACGCTTCACCTTTCGTATGCCATTAAGGAAACCAATGAACTGATGACAAGTTACAGCCGGCGAATAAATCGCCCTAACGGCCGCGATCTTGACCCCAACCCGGCGTATTGGAACCGTTACACCATCCGTTTGGGCAACCCCGACCTGAAACCCGAGTACACCGACTCGTATGAACTTGGAATTCTGAAAAGAATTAATGGTTCTTATGTTTCGCTTGATGGGTTTCACCGCGTAACACATAACAAAATCGAACGGCTCGATTCGATTGGCACCGATGGAGTTTTTTACAGTAAACCCGGGAATATTGGCGAAGATTTTTCGACCGGGGTAGAAGTGACAGGAAATGTGAACATTACAAAATGGCTGGTGGTAAATGCCAGCGTTTCGGTGTACAGCTACCGGATTAAAGGAGAAACGAGCAGCGGCGATATCGACAGGGAAAGTACGAACTGGAATGGTCGTTTAAATACCACATTTAAGTTCGCTGAAAATTCGCGAATGCAAATCAATAGTTTTTACCGCAGTCCCTCGGTTTCGGCGCAGGGCGAATCAAAAGCCATGTTTTTCTCCAACATTTCTTACCGGCACGAGTTTTTTAAAAAGAAGCTCACTGCAACTGTAAGTGTGCAGGATCCGCTGGGCACTGCCCGTTTTGAGCGCGAATCATATGGCGACAATTTTAAATCGTGGTTTAAGTTCGAACGCGAACCACAGGTTGTGATGCTCACTTTAAGCTACAAACTGAACAATTTTAAAGAAGATCGCCGTAGCGGAGCGCAGGAAAACAGTGGAGGCGGAATTGATATGGGAGGCGGAGAATTTTAACCGTTTTTGTCATTAAGCAGCAATTTGGTTATTGCATCAGGAAAAAAAGTGTTAAAAATACAATTTTTTTACCTATGCCGTTAAACCATAGAATCTGCGCGGTGTCTGACTAACATGGTCAAAAAAGAGGGCTTTTTTTTCCATACATTTTTAGTTTAGCAAATGCCACTTTCGGGTGGCATTTTTTCGTTTTTACATCTTTTAACTGATTTTATCGTTGAATAACTGAAAAAACAGTTGGTAAACTGAAAAATCAGTTGTATGTTTGTGTCATGATTGAAGTACGTCATTCCGAACTTGTTTCGGAATCTGTTCAAAGCAGAGATGCTGAACCGAGTTCAGCATGACGGCCAAATAATGATTTTCTTTCTTGATACTTGTGTCTTACAATCTAAAAGTCTGTAGCATGAAAAAACTAACGCGTAAAGAAGAAGAGGTCATGAAAATCCTCTGGAAACTCGAAAAAGCTTTTGTAAAAGATATTGTTGAGGAGTACGACGACCCGAAACCGCATTACAACACGGTTTCGTCGCTGGTGCGGTTGCTGCAGGACAAAGGAATTATCGGGTTTACGCAGTACGGAAATACCTACGAATATTTTCCGCTGATGACAAAGGAAGAGTACCGGAAAACCTTTATGAAACAGGTGGTAAGCGATTATTTCGATAACTCTTACAAAAGCGCGGTTGCCTTTTTTGTAAAGGAAAAAGGTTTGTCGCCCGCCGAGTTGGAAGAGCTGATAAAACTGATTAAAGAGCAGGAATAATGGAAACTTACCTCGTTTACATCGGGAAATCGGCGATTGCTGCCGGCGCTTTTTACATCGCGTTTCTGTTACTTTTCCAAAACCAGAAACATTTTACGTTTAACCGCATTTACCTGCCGGTTTCGCTGGCGCTGAGTTTTGTAATTCCGCTGATTACTTTTACCACCATAAAATACATCGAACCTGTAAATTTTGATGTGAACAGTTTTGCTTATCTGGCGCCTGCTTCCGGAGAAATTGTACAGCCCGCATTTGTTTTTGAATGGTACCATTATTTGTTTGGATTGTACCTGCTGGGAGCTGTCGGTTTTCTGTTTCATCTTTTGCTGGGCCACCTCAAAGCCATCAACATCATTCAAAAAAGCCGTATTCAGAAAATTTTTGACAACCAGGTGAATATCACCCCAAAAGATGTCCACCCGTTTTCGTTTTTCAGCAAAATCGTGGTTTCTGAAAAAACACTTTCGCACCCCGATTTGGAAATAATTGTCAGCCACGAAAACATTCATGTCCGCGAAAAACACACGTTCGACATTCTTTTTACCGAAATCATGTTCCTGTTGCAATGGTTTAATCCGTTTGCCTGGCTGCTGAAAGACGCTGTAAAAAACAACCTCGAATACCTTACCGACCACGAAATTGCCAAACATTACAATCCGCAAACCTATCAACTGGCCATGGTAACGCTGGCCGACAAACAGGGAATTGCGCCATTTTTAACCGCTCTAAACGGAAGTCAACTTAAAAACCGTATAGTCATGATGAAAAAGAAAACAGAAAACAAGTATGCATTTGTAAAACAACTGGCCGTCCTACCGCTTTTGGCAATTCTGGTCATGGGTTTGTCGAATAAAGAAGTGAAACCCGAAGTATTGAAAAGTGATTTAGAGAGTAAATTTCAAACTCCTTCTGAACAGTCAGATATTAATTTCATGTCTGCTGTTGATACAGTCTCAAAACCCAAAGAAATTGTGGTAGTTGGGTCTGGAACACAAAAGACAGAAAGCAAAGCAGAGGGAGGATACTCCATTTCAGGCGGGATGAATGGAAAGATGCAAAAAGGCAGCGAAAATGTTACAATTACATCTTCTACACCAAACGGAATAACCATCAGAGGCACCAGTGGCCTTAACGGGCAGCCACTTTATATTGTTGATGGAGTTGAGGTAAAAAGTGTCGAAATGTTGAGTCCTGCAGGAATTGAGAAAATTGAAATTCTGAAAGACCAGACATCTACAATATTGTATGGAGATAAAGGTAAGAACGGGGTGATTCTGATTACAACAAAAAAGGGAATCAGCAGTGCAAAATCTGATGATATAGTAGTTACAGGTTATGCAACCAAATTTAAAAATCAGAAGAATGATGTTACTCTTAAATCAACCGATGGAAGTACAAGTCATCCGATTGTGATCGTTGACGGGCAGGAATACAAATCGATGGAAGATGCCAATGTTCCTATTGAAGAAATTGCCAGTATTTCGGTTTTAAAAGGAGAATCTGCTTCACCCAAAATTTATGGCGAAAGAGCAAAAGATGGTGTGATTGTGATAAGTACAAAGACGAAGTACAATTCAGAAAAACCTGAGTTAAAATCTGAGAAACAAACAATGCTTGATTTAAGGAAAAAAATTGCCTGGGCAATTAAATACCCCGTTACAGCGCAGGAGAACAACCAGCAGGGAGTTGTTGAAATGTGGGCGTACATTCAGAAAGATGGAACAATCAGCAGTGTAACCGACAAAAAGCCGGACGGGAAATTTATCAACGTGGATGAGGTTGTGGTTACTGGTCTGAAAAGTGAAAAAACGGTGACTTCTGAAAAAAGCAAAGATTTGTCGTTGCTGGTAAAAGAATCAAAAAGAGTAATCGAACAGCTTTCTCCGCTTACAATTCCTGAATTGGCAGGTGAAATGGTTTGTTTCAGGATAAAATTTGTTTTGGAGTAAAATAAGTAACGTAAGCGCTTAGCGGTTTCGAACCGCTTAGCGCTAATACAGGACAATTCTTCAGAAAAACAAGGTGAAAAATATAGCCTGAAAACCATCTATTGTGAAACCTGCACACGGGTGAAGATTTTTATTCCAGAGGAAAATAAGAAAGGTTCACGCAAAGACGTGAAGAAGCGCAAAGCACGCAGATAATTATTTGCGAACTCAGCGAAAACCTTTGCGCGAAATAATCAATAATCATTTATAAATTTAGGTAATTACATACAAGTTTACACTAAAGGTTATTTTATCAAAATTGAATCAGTTTTTGAAATGGTTAGAGAATCTTTTAGAGAGTCGTTCTTATTGGGAGTTTCTTCGTTATGTATTGGTGATGACTTCATTGGTTCGTTTTCTTTTTGAAATATTCTATCCCTTATTCCAAAGAAGTTATTTATTCCCGTTAGGAGTATTACTGTACCTGTTATTAAGACCCAAACAATTTTAGGAATTTTTCTAATTGACGTATAAAATCTTAATAGACTTGGTTTTAACTTACTAAACCTACTTATTTTTTTCTTATTGACAGAGTTTATAAACGAACCATAGTGTTTTAAAATGTATTTAGATTTATCTGTTAATACTATTGTGTCAACTCTATTGGGAATTTGTTTAAAGTATTCATCAGTGTAAAGTGAAAGAAATTCCTTTATTTCTGTTTCGTAAAAAACAAGTTGTGTTTTTCTGCTGTATTCATTTAATAAATATTGAAATGATATTCCATTGGAATAATGCTTATCAATGGTTAATGTCAAGTAATCCAGAAAGTGAACATATTTAGAGTTTGAATTTTCTGTTAGCATAAAGATTTAGCAGAATATTTTGGGATTAAAGATAATTCAAAAAGGTAAATAAAAAGCCCTATTCGGGCTTTTCTTCTTTTGGATTATAGTCCAATGCTGTTTTTAGCTTTGTATTAAAATTCGAATATTCTTTTTGAGGTTCTAAAACACCAAAATCAAAATCAATCATTTGCTGTCCGTATTTTCTGTTCCAAAGCTTTTCAAAATCATCCCAATCTTTAGACACACCCATAATTGCAACTGTGCTTATAATCTGTTTATTTAAGTGTTCTATCCCTTCTTCTCTGGTTAAATGTTGATGCAGCTTGTGTTTTAATCTACCATCTTTTTTTCTTGGAGTTAATTGCAACAATGATTCTAATACACCAGGAGGCAAAACTGAATAAATGTATTTTTTAGTCCACTTACCTATAATGCTTGGTCGAGAACCTTTATTTATTTGAGAAACAGTAAAGTCCCAATTATTTAGTTTGAATATTTCTCTATAAAATTCATCTGGAAATCTTTTTTCCCAAGGTAATAGTTCTTCTGATATATACTTCTTTAATATTTTTTGAAGTTCATCTTTTTCTCTCTCGTACTGATATCCTGTTGCTTCGTCTATTAATGCTGTAATTGCAACTTTTGCTAATGATCTGACTAATATCTCAGCTTTTTTAGCTGTTTCTAATTGTGATTGTGAAGTTATTACACCTGCTTCTCTTGCTTTTAAATATAAATCAGATACAAGTGGTAAAATATTAGCGTCAAATCCTTGCTGAATTTTCCCGTTTTTATCTGCATAATCTACTTTACTGATCACGCTCCTAAGTTCTTCATCTATAAATGGTTGAAGATTCTTTGCGTCCATAAAAACAGGTATTCCGATCACTCTTGCATTTCCCCTTGACGGCCTGTTTAATGCCTTAAAAACACCTGTTTGTTTTACTATTCTTTGTCCATTTTCTAAAACAGCTACATCTATTTCCGCGTTGCCGAGCGTTAAAACACCTTCATGGGTTGCCTTCAATAATTTAGTCATTGATTAGTTCTTTATAGGTTAAACGATATTCAGTATTTGCAAGCAATAGGTTAAATCTTTGAGATTCACCAAATTTACGAGTATTGTAACGAAAAACAAATTCGTCAACATATTTCTGTAAGTGCTTTTTTGTAGTGAAATGATAAATACCTACTATTCCTCTTTTTAAAAGGCTCCAAAATCCTTCAATTGTGTTTGTATGAATATGCCCGTTTACATACTCATTGGCTTTGTGTTTGATTACACTATGGTCGTAAATCCTTTGGAGTGCATTATATCCGAGCCATTCATCGGTAAAAACAGAAGCAGATTCTTTTACTCTTTTTACTACTTCTGTGGTCAGAGTTTCAAGTTTGGTATCTTCAACCTGTTTTGCAATCAATTTACCTTCGCGTTCAACAAAACCAACAACCGGTGATTTATCTTTTACACTTCTACCCTGCGATAGTTCAACTTTTTTACTCTGGTGGCGGTTTTTATTCTTTCCACCTATGAATGTTTCGTCAACTTCAACCTGATTGTCTAATTTTCCTTCATTGTCGAAACCAAAACAGTTTCTAATTCTTTGAAGCATGAACCAAGCTGTTTTCTGAGTTACGTCAATGTCTTTTGATAACTGAATTGAGGAAATACCTTTCTTATGCGACGTTGCTATCCAAATGGCTAAAAACCACTTTTGCAGCGGCACTTTTGTATTATCAAACAGCGTTCCGGTTCTCACATTAAAATACTTTCCGGTATTGCGACAACGATATTTATTCTCTTTACATGAGTAAACTTGTGATGTTGAATCAAAAGGAGATACTACATTTCCGTTCCACCTTAGTTCGGTTAAATGGTCTATGCAACTTTGCTCTGTTGGAAAGGTTTTTAGTAACTCGATAATTGAATTAAAATCTTTGTTAATCATAGCGTTAGTATTTAACTACTCAACAAAGATAGTACTTAATTACACAAAAACAAATTATTTTAGTGTAAAATTATATATAGTTACCTAAATTTATTTACCGTTTAATAACCCAAACCCACCGTTTAATAAATGCCCCTTTTTTAATTTGTTTTAATCTGCCAACTTTGGGAAAACCAATTTCAACAACAATGAAACGAACATGTTTGCAGATAAACACAAACAACAATGAACAAACCACATGTGAGTTCCATCGGGTGAAAATGTGGATAAAAGAGGTAAAGTATAACCACCAACTAATCAGTAACTTTAAAAATTTGTACAGATGAAAACAATTCCGGTATTTTTTACACTGCTTTTTGTTTTTTCTTTTTTGAGTTCCTTTTCACAGGAGCAGGTCATCAAACTAAAAATGGAGGAAGGCCATGAATATATCTTCGAAAAAGTGGATAAAGTTTATGCTGTAAAAGAAGATGACAGCAAGGATTTTAGATCGGTAAAAACAAAGGAAATCAGGATAACTGTTGAGAAAGTTATTCCTGGAGAAGAAATACAACTCACGCTTCAATATTTAAAAAACAGGAACGAAAGTAGTACCGGTTCCGGAGTTTTTAGCCTCACCGACTTTTTTTTCCCCAATTTGAATGAAGGAGAAACCAGATATCCCGACGAACAAAATATTATTGAATACCTTATATGCGGGTCAAAATTGAATTTTTCATTGAACCTGAAAACCAATGAAATAAAGCTGATAAACAGGGTTGAGTTGCTGGAACAGTTTCATGCCCATTTAAACGAACAGCAATTCAGCAGCGAGGTTATTTCTGAATATATCAATGAGATAAACCAGAAGAAGTTTTTTGTGCAACCCGAATTGATTGCATTTTTAACCTGGTTTAATAATGCTGAACTGAAAGCTGACCAAACATTAATAAACACCACAATCGACGAACAATTGATTGTACGCGAACGAAAAGGGGAATTTTTGAATTTTGGCGATGATGATTTTGACAAAATTATACCGGGTAAAACACATAAAAAATACTGGATAAACCTTGAAAACGGGATTGTCACCAATTATTCAACCATTCAGCGCGATTCAATAAAATCAAGGTTAGTAAGAAATATAGAACAAAATATCTGGAACGCCAGTGAAACCGATTTCAGGCTGTTGTATTCCCAAATAATTCCTGAAAATAAACTGTTTGTTTCCGGAAAAATTGAAAAGCCACTCAGCAAGAAAGTTCACATCCGGATTCTTGACGACCCTTTTGATGTTATCCTGAAAACCAAAACTGTTTTGCTTGATGAAAAGGGTTCATTTACAACCAGTCTGGATTATTCGCACGCGGGTTTTGTTTATATCGAAAATGAAAACAACAACAAACATAATCCTCCGGCGACGTATGTTTTTTATGCCGAACCGGGGGATACCATTCATTTTGAATCAACAGGGATAGTTTTACCATGGCAGACAACAGTTTCCGGAAACCGAACGGTTGAAGCCAAATTATTACAGGAATTGCGCGAGAAAATTAAACCCGGTGAATTTGCCAGAATTTTACCCGGTAGAAGCCAGTTACTTTTTGATGAAGAGATTTTTTTTGGACTTGGATATGTAAATGGTAAAGTGGTACGGGAAACCAGTGTAGCTCCGTTGTTTGAAGCTATTGAGAAATCCAGAGAGATATGTTTAAGTTCCAAACCGGATATTTCTGAGAAATCATGGAATTTTATTGCGAATGAAATTCAGGCATATTTTTATAACGGCATATTTGATGCTGGCAGGATTATAAGCGCAAATCGGGGATTGGGTGCTGACATTTCTACTGATTTGAAAGACCTGGAAAGAATCAACCAGATTGATATTCACTCGATCTATAACGACTACGGTTTACATTCGCGGCAAAGTATTAACAAATACTTGAAATACCGGTTTTCCCAGGCGAACAAAATTAAATACCAGTATTACACGGGGCCAATGAGTTGGATAAGTAGTCCAGAGCCCGAAATGGAACTGCAGTTTGCCCGGATGGTTTTAACCGGTTCGCCGCTTTATCGGGAAATTGGCAAAACATTAACCCGGTTGTTGGAACAAAAGTCACAAGTTTCAACAACCAAAATCAGAACCGATTATCTAAACGATTTTGTAATGAAAAATCTTGACCTGATAATCAGAAAATGCAATAACGTTGAAGTAATCGAAAATGCAAACCAAATTGTTTCTCAATATAAAAAGCTGGAAACCGGCAAATTTGTACCTGAACTTGATTTGGTTGACATCAATAACAAAAGGGTTTCGTACAAGGATTTCCTGAATGGAAAACCAACTATTATTTATTATTCTGAAAACTGGATTGGCACCCGTTACGGGTATGAAGAAGCGGCAAAACAGAATCCGGAACTTAATTTTGTAATGGTCGTTGAAGGCAGCAATTTCAAACAATGGGAAGAATATACAAAATCGGCCAATCCAACCATTACACATCTTTTATACATTAACAACAACGAAACATTCCGCGAAATTTTTCAGGCACAGCAAGTCCACATGGTTTTCAATAAAGAAGGTGAATACATTGGCAATGCTGAAAATGCAAAGAAAGCAGTTCAGTTGGCGCAGGAAAGTCTGACCCCTAAAAAAAAAGAACTGAATAAATCGCAGTTAATCATGATTATTTGGGCGTTGGGAATATTGATTGCCATCGCACTAGTAATTTTCGCAATATGGAGATGGCGGGTTCGGCAGCGGTTCAGGCGCGAGCAGCAACAGCGGCTTTTACGCGAGCTGGAGCTGACAGCAATCAGGTCGCAGATGAATCCGCATTTTCTTTTTAACAGTCTGAACTCGGTGCAAAACTTAGTTCAGCAAAACAAGGGCCGCGAGGCCCATTTGTATTTATCCGACTTTGCGGGGCTCATCCGGAAAGTGCTGCAAAACTCCGAAAAAGAAGAGGTTTCGCTGGCCGAAGAACTTGAAATGACAGAACAATACCTCAACCTCGAAAAACTGCGTTTCGATTTCGATTTTTACATTGGTGTTGAACAGGGAATTGATATCAACAACACAATGGTGCCGTCGATGTTGTTGCAACCATTTGCCGAAAATGCGGTGATTCACGGACTGCAAAATAAACCGGAAAACAGGTTGCTTAAAATTGAGGTCAGAAAGGCGGACGAAGCAACTGACAGTAAGCGCTTAGCGGGTCCGAACCGCTTAGCGCATAGGTCGTTCGACCCGAACCGCTTAGCGCATAAATCGACCGGAATAATCATCAGCATTGAAGACAACGGAATTGGACGCGAAGCTGCTGCAGCAATTTCGAAAACCAAAAACGGCAAGGGTTCAAAACTGATTCAGGAGCGGCTGGAAATCCTTCAGGAAAAACAAGGCGAAAAATACCGGCTCGAAATAACCGATTTAACCGGCAACGAAACCGGAACTCGGGTGGAGATTTTTATACCGGAGGAAAATTAGAAAAGTTCACGCAAAGATGTTAAGAAGCGCAAAGTCCGCCAAAAATAAGTTTGCGGTCTCTGCGAAAACCTTAGCGCCCTTTGCGTGAAACATTTTTCACTATCTTGTTCTTTATAATCAAAACTTACAAACTATGACGGAAAATGAGATTTCATACAAAATTATAGGTGCAGCACTCGAAATTCATAAAAATATTGGTCCTGGATTACTGGAATCAGCGTATGAAAATGCCCTTGCCTTTGATTTAAGAGAAATGGGATTTGACGTTAAACAGCAAGTGCCAATGCCATTTATTTATAAAGACATTCAACTGGAAGTGGGATACAGAATTGATTTGACAGTGAACAACAAAGTTCTGATTGAAATTAAATCGGTTGAAAATATGGCACCTGTTCATTTTGCACAGACATTAACTTATTTGAAATTGTCGGGAATGAAATTAGGGCTTCTAATCAATTTCAATACAAATGTTTTAAAGGAAGGAATTCACAGAATTGTAAATAATTTATAACAAGATTCACGCAAAGTCGCAATGAAGCGCGAAGTCCGCAGAAAATTCTTTGTCATCTTTGCGAAAACCTTGGCGTCCTTTGCGTGAAATTTTTCTTAAAAAATGAAAATCAAATCCATCATTGTTGACGACGAAAAACATGGTCGCGAAAACCTCGCCGGTATTCTGCGGCAATACTGCCCCGATGTCGATTTGTTGGGTGATGCAGATTCGGTGGATGGCGCTGTTTTGATGATTCAGAAACACAACCCCGACCTGGTTTTTCTTGACATTGAAATGCCCAAAGCCAACGGTTTTCAACTGATGGAGCGTTTCAAGGATTTTCGTTTCGAGGTGATTTTTGTTACCGCTTATGACAATTATGCCATCAAAGCCATCCGGTTTTCTGCCGCCGATTATATTCTGAAACCCATCAATCTGAACGATTTACAAATTGCGGTAAGTAAAGTTGCAGAACGTATTCATCAAAAACAGGAAAACCAGCGGATGAAACAACTGGTGTACAACATCAGCCAGCCGCAGAATCCGCGCATTGGTCTGCCCACCGGCGATCGCATCGAATTTGTTGAAGTGCATAAAATTATCCGTTGCCAGGGCGAAGGAAATTATTCGCATATCTGGTTCGAAGGAAACAAACATTTGCTGGTGGCAAAAACGCTGGTTGAATTTGAAGACTTGCTGCAGGAATATTCATTTTTCAGGGTTCATAAAACACATTTGGTTAACCTGAAACAGGTAGTTGCGTATGAAAAAACGGATGGCGGAATCCTTCAACTTTCGAATGGTGATAAAATTCCAATCTCCCGCCGCCGAAAAGAGGATGTGCTGAAAATGTTAAAAATGAGTTGAAAAAAAATACTAAAACGGGTATAAAATTTGATAGCAGAACTTGATAATTATTGTACAAGGATTTAAGAATCGTTTAATAACCTGCTTTTTTTTAAAGAAACTGATAATTCTGATTTACTCATTCATTTATACGTTAATATCAATTAAATCATTAACATAAACTAAATCAGCACAAAATGAACCGATGTATTATTCTACTCTTTTTATTACTACTTTTCTCATGTGACAGGGAAAGAGAAACATTCATTATTAAAGGGGAATTAAAAAATATTCCGGATGGTACTGTGATAGATTTATATGAATACCATGATGATTACGGAAAACTTATTGATTCCGCAACTGTTATTAACGGTTGCTTTGAATTTACAGGAACGGGTAGAACACAGCCCTCTAAAATGGATTTAAGTTTCCGGGACAGTAAGAATTTTTATGGGAATTGTCGTTTGTGGGTTGAAAATGAGGTAATTAATATTACCGGCAACAATAAGTTTCCGACTTCGTGGATAGTTAAAAGCAGTAATAAAGAACAAATTGCTCTTGAAAGTTTTAAAAACCAGACTAAAGAACTTAGGATTTTTAGCGATAGTCTGAGGTTACTTCGTATTCAAAACAAAGAAAATGCTGAATTTTCAGAACAAATAAAAAAATCAATTGATTCGATTGGGAAAATCAGGCGTGAAATTGAATTTAGTTTTGTTGAAAATAATCCAAACAGTTTAAATTCAGTTGAATTTCTCTATCGTATCGCTAAAGTCCCGGAAATTGACAGAAAAAGAGTTGATCAGATATATGAAAAATTAGACGACTTTTACAAGAACTCGCTTTGGGGGCAGGGTATTCAGGCAGCTTTTGAAAATAAACCGATTCCTGAAATAGGGGACGAAATGATAAATTTTGTTGCTTATGATACTGCCGGTGTAAAACATTCTTTATCAGATTTCAAAGGAAAATTTATTTTGCTCGATTTCTGGCATTTAGGTTGCAGTCCATGTAACGCTTCAATTCATGAAACATCAGAGTTATATAAAAACAACAGTGAAACTTTAACAATAGTTGGAATTAATCTGATTTCGGATGAAAAGCTTTGGATACAAAAAACCAGGGATGAAGGAATTAACTGGGTTAATCTTTCTGATGGAAAAGGAACTTATGCCGGGGTTTCTTCAATTTATGGAGTTGCAGCGCTGCCAACCTATTTTTTAATAAATCCCGAAGGAGTGATTATTGATAAATGGTTGGGATATAAAGAGGAAATTTTTAAGGAAAAACTTTCGAAGCATATTGAAAATTTGAAAATTTGAAAATCAAATTCATCATCGTTAACATAGAAAAGAGGAGGCACTGAAAATGCATTAATATAAATTCTGACGATTAAGTGAATACAACAAAATGATAAAAAAACAAGAAAAGGAGCCTCGCAGCTCCTTTTTCTTTTTCCCTTATCTTTTTCGAAACTTCTTATAATGTTGGGTCACCCGGCTGCCAGTCGCACGGTACAAGTCCGCCATTCTGGAAAGCATCTAACAAACGGAGTGTTTCAACAACATTACGGCCAACATTCAGTCCGTTTACCGAAACATGCTGGATTACGCCATTCGGGTCGATAATGTATGTTGCACGGTAAGCAATTTTGTTTTCTTTTTCAAGAATTCCAAGGTCTTTGGCCAGCGATTTTGAGGTGTCGGCCAACATCGGGAAACGCAGTTTTTTGAGGTTCGGATCGGCGTTTCTCCAGGCAAGGTGAACAAACTCCGAGTCGATTGATGCGCCAATCAGGTTGGCATCGCGTTTTACAAAATCATCGAAATGATTGTTAAACGAAGTGATTTCGGTTGGGCACACAAACGTAAAGTCGAGCGGCCACCAGAAAAACACTGTCCATTTTCCGTTTAATACTTCTGAGCGTGTCAGCGTTTCAAACTCTTTTCCGGGTTCAAGAGAAACCACGGCTTTCTTTTTAAAATCGGGGAATTTTTTTCCTACTCCTAACATAATTTCTGTTTTTATCGATTAATATAATTTAGACTGAATTAAAATTTGAAATCAAAGATAGGTTTTAAGTACCCTTTCATCAAATTGATTTTTTTTAAGCCTGTTCGACAAAAGCTATTCGGTTGATGTTAAAGTTTTGAAGCACAATATTTTTTAAAAGAAAGTGGGTTGCAAATCACTGTTGTTTTGTCCTGAAAGTATGTTTTAAAGTACCTGTATTTCGTTTCACATTTGTTTGACCGTTGTTTTTATATCGCTATATTTAGCTGCTTTTTTAAAAAAATAGAAAAAATAAAAGATACCTATTCAATTAAAGCTTTAAGTTATTATGGAAAACAAATCAGAAAAATTTACTGTTTCCAGAAGGGCTTTTCTGGGAACAACAGCAGTTGCTGCAGCCGGAATCACGATTGTTCCGAGCCATGCAGTGGCAGGTCTGGGACACAAAGCTCCGAGTGATAAACTCAACATCGTTGGTGTTGGTGTTGGCGGTATGGGTTTTGCAAACCTGAAAAACCTTGAATCGGAAAACATCATCGGATTGTGTGATGTTGACTGGAAATACACTGGTGGCAACGGCGTGTTCGACCGTTATCCGAAAGCCAAAAAATACAAAGACTGGCGCATTATGTATGACGAACTGGGCAAAAGCTTCGACGGTGTTGTTGTTGCCACAGCCGACCATACACACGCAATTATTGCTGCTACTGCCATTACAATGGGAAAACACGTTTACGTGCAAAAACCACTGACACACTCGGTTTACGAATCGCGTTTGCTTACAAAACTGGCTGCCAAATACAAAGTGGCCACGCAAATGGGGAACCAGGGTTCGTCGGGCGAAGGTGTTAACCTTACAACCGAATGGCTTGCCAACGGCGAAATTGGTGAAGTAACCAAAGTGGAAGCTTTCACCGACCGCCCCATCTGGCCACAAGGATTGAACACACCAGAAAGAGGCGACTGGGTTCCTGAAACATTGGATTGGGATTTATTTACAGGTCCCGCAAAAATGCGTCCTTACAACTCATTGTATCATCCCTGGAACTGGCGTGGCTGGTGGGATTATGGTACAGGCGCACTCGGCGATATGGCCTGCCACATCCTTCACCCGGTTTTCGTGGGTCTCGAATTAGGTTACCCGATTCATGCACAGGGCAATTCAAGTTTGTTGTTGCAGGATTGTGCTCCGGTTTCACAGTCGGTAAAACTTACTTTCCCGTCACGCGCACCAAAACGCGCATGGAAAGGCGCTAAAAAAGGTGCAGCGTTGCCACAGGTTGATGTTTACTGGTACGATGGTGGTATAAAACCAATGTTGCCCGAAAAATGGCCGGCAGGTAAAAACCCGAACGATAGTGGTGGTGGCGTACTTTTCCACGGAACAAAAGATACTTTGGTGTGTGGTTGTTACGGTGTAAATCCTTGGCTGCTTTCAGGCCGAGTTCCCGAAGCTCCGAAATTCAGAAGAAGAATTGAAAAAGCAACCGGTGGTGGTCACGAAATGGATTGGGTACGCGCTTGTAAAGAAACCCCGGAAAACCGTGTTGAAACTGCATCGAACTTCGCTGAAGCCGGACCATTCAACGAAATGGTGGTAATGGGAGTTTTGGCAGTTCGTTTACAGTCACTCAATAAAGTACTCGACTGGAATGGCGAAAAAATGGAATTCACCAACCTGTCGGATACCGAAGAAATCAGAACTGTGATTAAAGACGGATTCGAAATCCATGACGGTCATCCAACTTTCAAGAAAACATGGACTGATCCGGTTCCTGCAAAAGCTTTTGCAGCCGAATTAGTTAAACATACTTACCGCGAACCCTGGAAATTGCCCGATATGCCGGCATAACCAGCAGTGGTTGAAACAAAAAACGAGGGTGTTCTGTAAAGAGCGCCCTCGTTTGTTTTGGTATATCCTGAGATCAAATTTGAAAAATCAGTTTGAATTACTTCCTGTGCTGATTAATGCAATTATCCGGCTGTTTAAATTTGCGATAAGTTCTTTGTTTTTTTGCAAGGCTATGGCTTCAGCACGTTTTATTCCACCGTGATAAGTTTTGTTGAAAAAACCTAATCCGGCCAAATATCCAGTGATATAGAACCCATTATATGCCTGGTGTGCGGTAAATGCAAGAATTGAGGCATTGATTAGAAAATTAACAATCCCTTCCCCGGTCATGCCTGCATATATTTGTCCGGTTCCGGGTATAATGCGCGAAAACAATTCTGCTTTTTTAACCGACCTGATTTTAGGAACGTTTTTTTTGTGATACAATTCGTGAATTAAATGTTCCAGTTCTGTTTTATTTTCCGTGGTTAAATCCTGCATTTGCACAAATGCCAGCAGACATTTTCTGGCTTCATCCCATTGAAAAGTTTCGTTGAGGCAAATCGCACGGATTGGCAGAAAATCAAAAAACAGAGAACTATCTGCATTCAAATGGAAATATTCGTCGATTTTCCAGAGCGCCTTTTGGGGCTCGCCGTTCAGATAAAAACAAAGTGATTGTTCATAACAGACAAACCGGTATAACGTGTCTTCTTTTGGGTTTTCAAAATATGCGGATTGAAGCTCATTGATAGCCCGATTAAAATCGTTCAGCTTTTTATAGCAAAGCGCTTTTTTATATTTAAACAGATTCAAATTTTCAGGTTGTTCAGCCCTGAAAATCAGATATTCATATTCAATCGACGCTTCAAAGTAGTTGCCCGAATTAAATAAGCTGTCAGCGTTTGCAGCATCTGCTTTTTTATTCAAAAAAATTCCGCAAAGGAATATGAAGCTGAAAAAGAATTTGATTGTGCAGCTTGTTCTGATATTCATTCTCAATAGTTTTTACTGAAATCACAGTTCCATAAATGTTTGAAATATAATTAGCTATGAATATTCCGCCAAAAAAGATAGTCTTAAAATTGTTTATGCCAAGTTTCCTGTAATTTTCCCAGGTTATCAGTCCAAATCCTGCATTCGTAATTAGAGAGGCAATTCCCTCGCCCGTTTTTCCCACATATATCTTCCCTGATCCCGGAATTATTCCTGACATTATTCCCGCAAGAACAGGGGATTTCTGACGGTGATTTTCCTGTTCCTCACAGATTTTGTTCAGAATGGCAATCTGCTGATTTATCAATGCAATATTCTGATTTAAAGCGCTAAGCCGATTTTTTGCTTCTGACCAGTTCCCCTCTAACATTTCTATTCCACTCAGTTCGAAAGTCAAAAGCGATAAATTTGGGTCTTCGGTAACCTCGGTTTGTATAAGAATCTCTTTGGCTTCGGCATAGTTTCCAAGGTAGATTTGATTATATCCGGCAAAGAATCTTGATTTCGGGTAAAATGGAGAAGACTTGCTTACGTTGAGAAGCGAAAGTGTTGAAAGCTCCAGATTTTTAACGGAGTAGTGTGCCCATCCCTTAAAATAATTTAATGAGTCAAACTGTTCAGGGTTGAAATCCGAAAAGCTTTTCTCCGTCAGAAACAGCGCCTCTTTATAATCGCCTTTGTTAATCAGGTAATTAATAAACTTCAATTCATCGCTGTTTTGTCCGGTGGCAAGGCCGATTTTGAATATGAAAAAAAGAAGGAATAAACTTCTCATTTATATTTTGTTATTGAATCATCAAATCTGTGTGTTTTCAGGTCAATTGTGGCAATATCGAGGTCTGTTGCAGCAATACGGTTGCAACGGTTCAGCCTGTCGAAAGTTAACAACCCTCCCTTAAAAATTCCGAACTCTTTAACAGCATGTTTACTGAATTCGGAACAGGTAGGATTGTACAGACAACTTGCCGAAAAGTGTTGTGTAATAAAATTTTGATAGATGTACAACGAACTACCATACAGTAAACTCACCGGATTGCTGTTGAATATTGTTTTTGGCTGATTTTTGAATATGAAATCACGTTTTTCGTGGTGATGAATCTGTTGTCTGGAAACAGAATCAACTAACATTAAATCAGAATTCAGGTTAATTGACTGAGCAAACCCTGAAACGGCAAATAACAACAGAAATAATCCTGTATTAATTGTTTTCCGATACTTCAACAGGCTTTGCATTGTCGGGTATTTTGAAATTAAAAAAAGCATTGTCGGGAGATGGTGAAACTAATATTTCGGAGAAAACAGTTCGGTTGACGATAGAATCACCTGTTGGTAAATAACTGATTTCGATTATTTTCTGCGGGAACCTGAATTGGGTAAAGTTTTTATAATTGGTGTAATATATTTTTTTTATAATTTTCTTTTTGCTGGCCTGGTATTCGGCAAATACCGGAAGCCCGTTATCAAAAACCATCTTTACCGATTCAATATTTTTCAAATATGAAGGAGCTTTCCATACGGTTACATTGTATTGGTTCTCGTAGGTGTTTGAACTCAATTGAAATCCCTCGTCGGCAAGCCCTAAATGGTCGGTGAAATTATTGATGAAATAATAAATAAGATTTCTTTTTGACGACAATTCAGGTACATGTTTAAATCCAACCTCATTACGCTGTGGATAATAAGTTTTTATTTCGCCCAATGCGTTAATATTCATAATAAACTCGGGCGACGAATGATAACATTTTGTGATTGTCTGTTTATTTCTGTCGTAATATAAATCAACTGTATTGGTCAGTTTCTTCTTGTTTTCAAGAATCTCGGTACGTTGTTTCATCGAAATATAGTTTCCGTTTTGGGCGTTCAAAGAAACACTGAATAAGGAAAAAAACAGAATCTGAAAAATTTTCTGATAAGGTAAATTCATAATAAAAGAAAAAAGGTGTCTGCTTATTAACGAAAACAGACACCTTGATTAAATTCCCGAGAAACTAATTCCACATAAAAAATTTGGGATTGTCGATATAAGGGCTGATATCTTTGTTGTCAATAATAAGAACAACAAAGTCAATCAACGGAACAATACCGAAAATACCTCCACAGGTTAAAATGTAACCGATACCGGTTAGCGTTTCAGTTCCGAGGTAAAAACGGTGAACACCCAACCCCCCAAGAAAGAAATCAAGAACAATTGCCACAACCGCATCTTTTTCGCCGGCCGACCCCATCACAGCAGGTGAAAGACTTGCAGGGAGAAAGCCCGACTCGGCTGAATTAGCGAGGGCCATACTTGTTTCAACAGCATTTTCAAAAAGTTGATCGATGGCCTGTTCATCAACTGAATAAGATGATGCGTTAGCCTGATTAACTGCGATAACTGTCACAAATAAAAGAATGAGAAAAGTTAATTTCTTCATAGGTCATTTTGTTTTAAAGTTTCTGATTTGTAAATATAGACTTTTTCTGTATGTATTATTTCGAAATTGTTTTTGTTAAACAATAATTTATTAGAATTGTTTGCAGGGCTTCTTAATAAATGCTGCTGGCATTATGGTAGTTTTTTTTCTTTGAGTTTTGTTAATTTACTTTAATGCAAATATGGTCATTACTAAAAACAGATACATTTGGCTGCATTAAACCGACCAGAAACAGACTTTGAAAATTACATTGAATTATTAGGGTTGTAGAAATTAAGGTTGAAATCTAAGATAAATGGAAAATAGAAATTCAGGTTATAACAGAAGAAAATTTATAGGTAATTCTCTGATGGCGGCAGCCACATTCAGTATTCTTCCATCAAAAGTTATCGCTGGTTTTGGAAAAACACCGCCAAGCGATAAACTGAATATTGCCGGAATAGGAGTAGGAGGAAAAGGATTTACCAACCTGAAATTCATGGAAAAGGAAAACAATATTGTTGCGCTATGCGATGTGGATTGGGAATATGCCGGGAGGAACGCGTTTTCACGCTGGACCGCTGCAAAAAAATACATGGACTATCGCGAAATGTTTGAAGTGCAAAAAGATATTGATGCCGTGATGATTGCCACTCCCGACCATTCACACGCACTTCCGGCTTTGATTGCGATGCGTGAGGGGAAACATGTTTTTCTTCAGAAACCACTCACGCATTCGGTTTATGAATCAAGAATCCTGAAGGAGACTGCTCAACGTTACGGCGTTGCCACACAAATGGGGAACCAGGGAAATTCTGACGAGGGAATCCGTTTGATTTGTGAGTGGATTTGGAGTGGTGCAATTGGCGAAGTTACTCATGTTGATACGTGGACCAACCGCCCCATATGGCCACAGGGACTTACCGCCCCGAAAGACGGGAAACGCATCCCCAAAACCCTGAACTGGGATTTATTTGTGGGGCCTGCAAAGTTCAGGGAATACCACCCAACTTATCACCCCTGGAACTGGCGGGGATGGTGGGATTTTGGAACCGGCGCCCTTGGCGATATGGGCTGCCAAATTATCGACCCTGTTTTTAAAGCGTTGATGCTGGAATATCCGGTTGCCGTTGAGGCAAGTTCAACACCTTTTAATATGGACTCGGCTCCCAACGCGCAGTTGGTGCGTTATGAGTTTCCTCAACGCGACAACCTGCCAAAAGTAGGTATGCCTCCGGTGACGGTGAACTGGTACGATGGTGGTCTGATGCCGCAGCGGCCTGATGAACTTGCTCATGGCGAGCAAATGGGCGACAACGATGGAGGTTGTATTTTTTATGGGTCGAAAGGGAAAATTATGTGCGGAACGTATGCTCAGAACCCAACATTATTGCCAGCCAACCGGATGGAATCATTTGTTCAGCCTCAGAAAACAATCCGGCGTATTTCAAATGCCATGGATGGAGGGCATGAACAAGACTGGATTCGCGCCTGTAAGGAAAGTCGTGAAACAAGACTTGAAGCTTCGTCGAATTTTAATTATGCAGGTCCGTTAAACGAAACTGTGGTAATGGGTGTATTGGCTGTGCGGCTGCAAAATCTTGGTTATAAACTGCTTTGGGATGGGCCGAATATGCAGTTTACAAATATTTCGTCGGCCGATAAAATCAGGGTAATTTCAAAAGATGAGTTCGAAATTCAAAACGGCGACCCGAAATTTAAGAAGGAATACCAAACTTTACCAGCCCTCGCTATGGCTGAAGAATGGATTAGGCACACATACAGGAATGGATGGGAGCAGGTATAGATTTTCGCGTTGCGTATATTTTATCAGTTTTAGTATATTTGCCCACTTTTTAAGATAAACCTAACTATCATCAAATTGGGAAATTTAAAGGATAAATTAGCACAGTACGATGCCCCCCAGCGTGTGATGCAAGCCGGTATATATCCCTATTTCAGGGCGATTGAATCTGATCAGGATACCGAAGTTATCATGAATGGGAAAAAGGTACTCATGTTCGGGTCGAACAGCTATCTTGGGCTCACCAATCATCCGCTGATAAAGGAGGCAGCCCGGAAAGCCATAGAAAAATACGGTACAGGTTGTGCCGGTTCGAGGTTTTTAAACGGAACTTTAGACATTCATCTCGAACTCGAGGAAAAACTGGCAAAACTTGTTGGCAAAGAAGAGGCTTTGTGTTTCAGTACCGGATTTCAGGTGAATCTTGGCGTTGTTTCTGTACTGACGGGTCGAAAAGACTATATTCTGCTTGATGAGCTGAACCATGCATCTATAATAGAAGGGAGCAGATTATCGTTTTCGAAAGTGCTGAAGTTTGCCCACAACGATATGGTTTCGCTGGAGAAAAAACTGAAGAACTGTGAAAGAGATTCGATTAAGCTAATCGTTGTGGATGGAATCTTTTCGATGGAAGGCGATATTGCGAAATTACCGGAGATAGTACAACTTGCCGAAAAATACAATGGCACTGTGATGGTGGACGACGCTCATTCGTTGGGTGTTATCGGTAATAAAGGAGCTGGCACTGCGTCGCATTTCGGACTCACCAACGAGGTGGATCTCATCATGGGAACCTTCTCGAAATCGTTTGCCTCACAGGGTGGTTTTATTGCTTCAGGGAAAGAAATTATCAATTATCTTAAACACAATTCACGCTCCCTTATTTTTAGTGCAAGCATGACTCCGCCGTCGGTGGCTACAGTTTTGGCTGCCATTGAAATTATGCAGAATGAACCCGAAAGAATTAAAAATTTGTGGGAAATTACCAACTACGCACTTGAAGGGTTTAAAGCAAATGGTTTTAATACAGGAAAATCAGAAACTCCAATAATTCCTTTGTTTATCGGGAATGATATTAAAGCGCTTATGCTTACCAAAATCCTGCTGGAGGATGGCATTTTTGTAAACCCGGTTGTTGCACCCGCTGTCCCCAAAGAAGATTCTTTAATCAGGTATTCGCTGATGGCAACGCACACAAAAGAACAGGTTGAGATTTCGATTGAAAAAATTACGAAAGCTGCAAAACAGCTTGGGATTTTATCACCTGAATATGAAGAGGTAACATCACTTTGATTTTTCAAAGTTAACCTGGGAAATATGACAAAAAAAGTAATTCTGATTACAGGGATTTCCTCAGGATTTGGAAAGCAGACAGCTATTTTACTTGCTGAGAGCGGGCACACTGTATATGGAACAGTTCGTAAACAAATCGAAACTCCAGGTGGAGTAAATGTTCTGACAATGGATTTATTGGATACTAAATCCATTGAAAAATCGGCTCAGGAAATAATTCAGAAAGAAGGCAGAATTGATGTGCTCATCAACAACGCCGGTATGCACACCGGCGGGCCACTTGAAACTCTACCCGATGAATACATCAGAAAACAATTCGAAACCAACTTTTTTGGGTTGGTTGAGTTGACAAGACTGGTTTTGCCGGTAATGCGGAAACAGGGAGGCGGTACAATTATCAATATCGGCTCAATTGGCGGATTGATGGGATTGCCGTTTCAGGGATATTATTCAGCTTCAAAGTTTGCGATTGAAGGTTTCAGCGAAGCGCTGAGAATGGAGGTAAAACAATTCGGAATTAAGGTTGTGGTAATCAATCCGGGCGATTTTCATACAAACAATACGGCAAACCGGCGGGGATTTCTGGCTGCAATAAGCGATAATGATGCGTACAGTGCTCAGTTTATAAAAACGATTTCAGTAATTGAAAAGGACGAGAATAATGGCTGGAATCCCGAAGTTCTTGCGCGTAAAATGGTAAGAATTGTAAACTGCAAAAATCCACGGCAGCGTTATATTATTGCCTCTTTTGAACAAAAACTGGCAGTTTTCATCAAAAAAATTCTCCCTGAGAAAATATTTGGTAAAATTTTGGAGAGCCATTATGGTATTAAATAAATAAAATTCAGCGGTGGTGAAAGTCTAAAAATTACTACTTCGCTTGTTGACCGATTCAGGCGCGGAATGATGTTAGTTGACTACCCATAAATTTTTACATATTAATCCACATTCAAGCTGGAACTTCAATATGCATTTCATTGAATAAAAAGAGGATTTTTTTGCTGTTTAGTTTTTTGACAGATTTCCTTAACTTTAAAACTCATTCCTTTGATTTTTAACGTGTATGCAATCCATCTTCAACCAAGGAACTGGCAAATTAATTCTGCTCTTGATTTTAACAGGGACAATCTTCAAATCCTGTAATCTGGTCGACAATAATGAAAGCGACTTTCCTGATTGGTTCGTCATTGGAAATAGCAAAGAAACCAGTCACAAAATATATCAATCACTTCAGGTGAGCACAAGATCTGCCAATTCTCTTTTTGTTGATGTTGATGATGATGGGAAAAATGATTTTGAATTTTATACAGAAAGTACAATGTCCGCAGGTTTAGGATATGAAGCGATTATGGAACTGAAATGTCTGAATGAATCATTTTTTGTTAGTTGTAATGAGTTGTACGACTCATTATATCTGAAAACCGATACTTCGTTTGTGAATGCAGATAACCTTGTAAAAGTTTATATCTGGCGAAAAATTACCTGTGCAAAAATTGATGAGAAATACAAACCTTATGCAAAGGAAACAATTTATTATCCAATGAGTTATCTGGCAGGAGATACTTTGTTTTACAATGATTATTTTGTTTCTGATACATTTAAATTGCTTTATAATCCTCCGGATTATCCTGTTTCTATGTCGGGTGTAAGAAAAAATGATACGATAACCTATAATTCAACGACTCGTGATTACTGTTTTTTATTTCGGTACAGTCCTGGGATTTTTATCGGATTTAAGAAGAAAGCTGACAAAACAGAATATCTGGGTTGGTTGAAAATAAGTATTCTGGATGATTACAAACTTACTATTCTTGAAAGTGCAATACAAGAAAAATAAAAGCCTCACGGTTTTCCGGCAGGCTTAAAATATTTGTTTTTTTTTCGGTCTTCCGACTCCGGTCTTCCGACTTTCTTACACAAGTTTCACCCCCTTTTCTTCTCCTACTTTTGTAACTGTTGCCAGTTGATTGCGGACATCACATTTGTGATTTTGTAAAATTTCTTAATTTCTCTTAGTTGTATTACACCTATTGTTATTTGAAATTAAATTGGTGAAAAAATTTGACACTTTATTTTTGATAAAAGTCATCAATGTAGTGAAGAAAATTCAGAAAGTAGAATTAAATGGTTTGAAAACCTCTGGCTGCCCAATCCTCTAAGAATTTGTTAAATCAATTTCAACTTTCTTTTGTTATTCTTTTAATGATTTAAAAAAAGATACTTTTGTCAGGAATCAGATTTTTAGAGAGAAAGTATTGAGTATCAGTAATCAAAAATCAAGTATCTGATATCCAGTATCGAGTATCAAGTATCAAGTATCAAAATAAAAACAAAATGGCAAATATTCAGAAGACATTATTAATGATTCTCGACGGATGGGGAATCGGCGACGGCTCAAAAAACGATATCGTGGCAACCGCACCAACACCTTTTATCGATTCACTCATGGAAAAATATCCGCACTCGCAACTGATGGCCTGCGGCGAAGATGTGGGTTTGCCCGAAGGACAGATGGGTAACTCCGAAGTGGGTCACCTCACCATTGGCGCCGGCCGAATTTTATACCAGGACATGGTAAAAATCACCAAAGCCATCCGCGACAAATCGTTGTGGACTAACCCGCAGATTGCAAAGGCTTACAACTACGCAAAAGAGAATAACAAAAAAGTTCATCTCATCGGGCTGATTGGCCCCGGCGGTGTACACGCGCTGAGCACACACATGGTGGCGCTTTGCCAGATTGCCACCGATATGGGACTTGAAAAAGTTTTCGTTCACGGATTAATGGATGGCCGCGATACCGACCCGCGTTCGGGCTACGGATTTCTGGAAACCGACCTCGAAGCGCTGAAAAGTACCAACGGAAAATTTGCGTCCATCATTGGCCGCTATTTTGGCATGGACCGCGATAAAAATTACGACCGATTGAAACTGGCGTATGATTTATATACTCACGGGAAAGGCGAAAAATCGACAGATTTGCTGGCAACCGTTCAGAAATCATACGATGCCGGTGTTACCGACGAGTTCATAAAACCGATTGTAATGGTTGATGAAAGCGGCAATCCGCTGGGTTTGATTGAAGAAAACGATGTGGTAATCTGCTTTAACTTCCGTACCGACCGTTTGCGCCAGACAACCATCGCCTTTACCCAGAAGGATCTGCCCGAATTCGGAATGCATAAAATGAATCTGCAGTGGTACACCATGACCAACTACAAAGCTGATTTCAAAGGAATCAATGTGATTTTCGACAAAGACAACATCACCAACACGATGGGAGAAGTAGTTGCAAAAGCAGGTTTGAAACAAATCCGTATTGCCGAAACCGAAAAATATGCCCACGTAACTTTCTTTTTCAGCGGTGGCCGCGAAGATGAATTCCCCGGCGAATCGCGCTTGTTGGTGCAATCGCCAAAAGTGCCAACCTACGATTTGCAGCCCGAAATGTCGGCACCCGGAATCCGCGATGCCATTGTTCCGAAGCTGCGTAACGGCGAGGCCGATTTTGTTTGCCTCAATTTTGCCAACGGTGATATGGTAGGCCATACAGGTGTTTACGAAGCCATTTACAAGGCAGTGATGACAGTTGACAGTTGCACAAAAGATGTGGTGGAAGCTGCACTCGAAGGTGGATACAACATCATGATTATTGCCGATCACGGAAATGCCGACAATGCAGTAAACGAAGACGGCTCAGAAAACACAGCCCACTCACTCAACCCGGTTCCGTGTATTTTTGTAAGTGATAAAAAGGGAATTCATATTGAAAACGGAATTCTTGCTGATGTGGCTCCAACGCTGCTGAACGTGATGGGCCTGGAAGTTCCGGCAGACATGACCGGAAAAAATTTAATAAAATAGACCATTCGGATTGTCATTCCGAACGCAGTGAGGAATCTGTTACAGATCTCTCACTGCGCTCGAGATGACATTTTCATAACAAAAATTTATGATTGAAATTGGCCGTACCATTATCAGCCGCGATATTTTTGAAGAGCATTTTCTGTGCGATTTGCTCAAATGCAAAGGCGCCTGTTGTATTGAAGGCGACTCGGGCGCGCCGTTAACCAAAGAGGAAGCGCAAACTATCGAAACCGAATTTCCGGCTTTCAGCGAATTTTTGTCGGGGAAACACATACACGAAATCGAAAAGCAGGGATTTTCTGTGATTGACAGCGACGGCGATTTGGTTACCCCGCTTATCAACAACCGGCAGTGTGTTTACACTTACACCGACGAAAGGGGCATTCTGAAATGCGCCATCGAAAAAGCATTTTTTGAAGGAAAAACCACTTTCAGAAAACCGGTTTCATGTCATCTTTTCCCCATCCGGATTACAGAATACAAACGGTACGATGCTGTGAATTACCAGGAACTGGACATCTGTAAGCCAGGAAAAGCATGTGGCCGGTCGGCACAACTGCCGCTGTATCAATTTCTGAAAGAACCACTTATCCGAAAATATGGTGAGGAGTGGTACAATGAAGTTGAGGTTGCTGCTGAATACCTTGAAAAATCCCGCTGACTTTTACCAGTTGAATTTCACCCCGTATTTATCGGGTTCGAGTTTCCATTTTTCGAAAAGCCATTTTGCCATACGCATGTCGTACAATTCGCGGGTTGCAGTTGGGCTATTCTGTGCAAGTTCAATCACCGCCATTTGTATTTCGGGCGAAGCATCGTTTACAAGGTCAATGGTGTTGAGTGCAAAACAACGGGCCATTTCGTTGCCGTTTGTTAAAACAGCAACCAGCGATTTTACTGCTGCTGGTCGTTCTCCTAAATTGTACAAAGCTTCAGCTGCAACAGTGGACACACTCAACGACGAATCATTCAACGCCGCCGTCAAATCGGGTTTGGCAGCAGCAGCATTTTCTCCCAATATCAGCAAACCTGTAGCGCCCCAGTAGCGAATAGCGCTCTCATTGCTTTTAAGATAACTTTTCAGTTTTTCAATATTTTCAACATTTCCCAAAGTGGCTGTTTCGGCAGCATCAATAATGGCCGGTAAATCAACATTTCCGTTGCGCATAAAGTCGTAAATTGGTGTTTCGCCCACGCGTTCAATGCGGTCGGCTTCAGGCAAAAAACCTGTGTCCAAGATTTTCAGCAAATGGTCGCGGTTGGCTTTTCTCATTCGTTCAAGCACTTCCTTGTATTCCGAATTCCCGGCCAGGTTGTTGATTTCCCACGGGTCGGTTTCAACATCATACAATTCTTCGGCTGTTTTGGTTTTCCAAAAGGCACTTTGAACCTCATTGCACTCGCCGCGTAAAAATGCCTTTTCCCACGAATCCACAGAAGGGGCTTTCCAGAGATATTCAAGATGTTGTCCATGCGAACGGTGTGACATATAATTTCTTATATAACGGAATTTTTTGTCGCGTACAGCCCGGCTCATGTCATAACGTTCGTCCATTCTTCCCCTGAAAAGATAAACATATTCAGGATCCCTGGCTTTTTGTTTTCCTATAAAAGCACTTCCCTGCAGGTATTCTGGCACCGGAACTCCTGCAATACTGAGTAATGTGGGCACCAAATCAATCCAACTAATGAGGCGGTCAACTTTTGAACCTGGTTTTTCTGACGGGAACAGGTGCTTATATTTTTCAGGAATTCGTATGATAAACGGTACCCGCGTACCGGTATCGTAAAGATATCTTTTGCTGCGGGCAATTACACCACCATGGTCGCTGTAATAAAAAACGATGGTGTTTTCAGCCAACCCTGCTTCGTCAAGTTCTTTCAGTTTTTCGCCCACCCAGGTATCAAGGTTCTCCACTTTGTCATAATACTGCGCCCAGTCGTGTTTCATTTCGGGTGTTGCCGGGTGGTACGGAGGAAGCGGCACATTTTCGGGGCGGTGCCGGAGCAGGCTGTCAGGCGTTGATTTATGCAGGCAACTCTCGTGCGAAATTGTACAATTGAATACGGCAAAAAAAGGTTTTCCTTCCGGGCGGTTTTTGTAATGGGCTTTGTTGCTGCAGTCGTCCCAAATGCTTTTGTCATCAAAATTGCCAAGGTTGTAATCGGTTTTTACATTGTTGGTGCAGTAGTAGCCGACCTGCCGCAAATATTCAGGATAGGTTTTCACCATATCCGATTTCGAGTAAAAACTGCGCATGTGTTCGTTTCCGCCCGAACAGGCGTAAACCCCGGTCAGAATTGTGTTGCGTGTTGGTGCGCACACAGGAGTATTGGCAAAAGCGCGGGTGTAAAGAAATCCTTCAGCTGCCAGCTTATCAAGATTGGGTGTTGTGGCAAATGTATCACCGTAACATCCTAAAAGCGGGCTGTTATCTTCGCTGGTGAGCCACAAAATGTTTGGTAGTTCTGTGTTTTCTTTTTTTGAACAGGCTGACAGAGAAAGAACGAAAATCAACAAAACAGGGATCTGTCGGAATGACTTCATAATGGTTTAGTTTAGTTGTGAAAAGTATTGAATCCGAATTTCAACCAGCTGATGGACAATTGTTTCAGGCCATCAGCTCCACCCGGTTTCCGTCGGGGTCGAGCACAATGCTTTCGTAGTTGCCGTCGCCGGTGGTACGTGGCTCGCCAATCACCTTAAATCCATCTTTCCGGAGAATTTCGGTAAGTTGGTTCACCCTGTCTTTCGAACCCACATTAATAGCAAAATGAATCAACCCAAGATATTGCTTGATGATATCGTTTTTCGAAGCCGGAATACGCGGCATTTCCATTATCTCGATGCGGCATTCACCATCGAACGTAAGAAAATACGAGCGAAATTCTTTTGAATGATTGTAATATATTTCGGAACTCGATGCGTCGAAATACCTGATGTAAAAGTTGCATAACCCCTCAAGGTTACTGGTCCAAATGGCAATGTGATCAATTTTCATATCGAAATAGCTTTAAAAACCAGTTAAAAGAAAAACACCTGAAGATAATCTTTATTTGTCACCTTCCCACTCAGCAAAAAACTGCTTTAAAAACGTTTCCATAAAAATATGCCGATTTTTTGCTATTTCAATGGCTGTGGCTGTATTTAAAGAATTTTTTAACAAAAGCAGTTTTTCGTAAAAATGATTGATGGTGGGTGCAGTGTTGTTTTTGTAGCTTTCAAAATCAGTATGCATTACCGGATTTATGTCGGGGTGATAAATCGGGCGTGATTTGTGTCCACCGTAAGCAAAAGTACGAGCCACCCCTATTGCGCCAATGGCATCAAGCCTGTCGGCATCCTGAACAATTCTGGCTTCAATGGTAGTGGCTTTGTTTTCAACCCCGGCACCCTTAAACGAAACCTGTGCAATAATTTTGAGTATGCTTTCAGCCTGCAAATTATCGACATTAATGTTTTTCAGCCATTTTGCTGTTTTCGATTCATTTTCTGAATTCAGTTTCCAGTCATCCAAATCGTGAAGCAGCGCCGCCATTTCAATCAGAAATAAGTTGCCACCCTCTTTTTCTGCCAGTTTCAGCGCCATGTTTCGTACCCGGTGAATGTGCCACCAGTCATGTCCGCTGCCTTCGTTTTCGAAATAAATGCGTATATAATTTTCGGTGCTTTTCAGCAATTTGTTTTCAAATGGTTCGAACGGCATGTCTAAAAATTTCAAAATTGGGTTTTGCCGAAAGTATAAAAAAAGTTAACGGGAGTAACTGTAAAATCTGAAAGAATTTAATTCCAGCAAGTTACAGTGTGTGTGAATTGAAGATACCTGTATGACCAAAGAAGGACAGATTAATTTTTTATTACATTTGGCGCCGTGAACAAAAAGTTTTAAGGCTTTGTTTATCTGTGCATTAAATATTGAAATTGATGAATAATAACGTAAATTCAAAACTCACAATCCCCGATTTGATGAAAGAGTCAGTAGAAAAATATGCCGACAAAAATTCACTGATTTTTGTGGGCGAAAAGGAATATACTTATCGTGAATTGGGCGCCGATATAGAAAAAGTGGCATCCCTGCTTTCTGTTCTTGGTATTGAAAAGGGCGACAAAGTTGCCATTTTAAGTACCAACATGCCCAACTGGGGAGTTTCGTTTTTTGCCATTTCGGTACTTGGAGCTGTTGCGGTACCTATTCTCCCCGNNTTTTTGTTTCGGCGGGGTTGTATGGAAACCTGAATATCGAAATACAGCAACTTGTTGAACACATTATTCTTGTCGATACATTTGCAATTGTGCCCAAAAACGCACAAGCTGATAAAATATTGGAACTGCCGGTTTCGCTGCCTGCTGAACCTTTAAGTAATATTTGGGCTGATGTTGAAGAAGAAGACCTTGCATCCATAATTTATACTTCGGGAACCACCGGAAACTCAAAGGGAGTTATGCTCACCCATCGGAATCTGGCCTGGACAACTCAACAATGTGCAACACTGCAGGTGATAAAATCTGAAGACAGGTTTCTGTCAGTTTTGCCTTTATCGCATACACTCGAAAATACTGTGGGGTTTTTATTACCGGTTAAATATGGGGCATCGGTTCACTACCTGAGTAAACCGCCGGTTCCGTCGGTTTTATTGCCTGCTTTTCAGGTGGTAAAACCAACAATAATGTTATCAGTTCCGCTGATTATCGAAAAGGTTTTCAGGGCGAAAATATACCCCGAATTTCAGAAAAGTGCTTTGGTCAGCAAACTTTATTCGATTGCTTTTTTCAGGAAAATTCTGCACAAAGTGGCTGCAAAAAAATTGCACAAAACATTTGGTGGTCATTTACATTTCTTCGGAATCGGCGGCGCCAAACTCGATCCCACGGTTGAGCGTTTTCTGATGGAAGGCGGCTTTCCATATGCAATTGGCTACGGTTTAACGGAGACTTCGCCGCTGTTAGCAGGTGCAGTGGGCAAAAACCGGAAACTGGGTTCAACCGGCATTGCGATGGAAGGCGTTCAGTTGCGCATTGCCAATGCCGACCCATTAACCGGCGAGGGCGAAATTCAGGCAAAAGGGTTAAATGTGATGCGGGGTTATTACAAAGCGCCCGATATCACCAAAGAAGTTTTTACCGAAGATGGCTGGTTTAAAACCGGTGACCGCGGTAGTTTCGACAAAGACAACAAACTTTATATAAAAGGTCGCATCAAAACTATGATTGTGGGTGCCAGTGGCGAGAATATTTATCCCGAGGAAATTGAATCGGTAATCAACAAAATGCGCTATGTGATGGAATCGCTGGTAATCGAGAAAAAAGGGAAACTGGTTGCCATGATTCATTTGAACATGGAAGAGATTGAACAGAATTTCAAAGAAATGAAATCGGATGCTCAGCAATACATTCAGGATAAATCGGATGAGATTCTGAAGGAAATTCATAAAAAGGTAAATGAAGAAGTAAACAAATTCTCTCGTATTCAGCAGGTGATTTTACAACCCAACCCGTTTGAAAAAACGCCTACCAAGAAGATTAAAAGATTTTTATACGCATAGCAACAGTCTTGTATTAAGCAGGGTAATCACCTTTTTGTCCCCTCAAGGGGATATTAGCAACTGGGAAATGCTACAAAGTTTTGGTTGTAATTGCCCCCTTGATGGGGTTGGGGGTGAAAATATAAAAGTATTAACTAACAAAAGGAAAGTCTGTTTTGCCGGCCTTCCTTTTTTGTTTCCCACAATTTAAAATGCTAATTTTGTGCCCTGAAAATCCGGTTTATGGTAACTGAATCACGATATAGTTCGCGGGGCGTTTCGGCATCGAAAGAAGATGTACACGAAGCCATTAAAAATGTCGATAAAGGATTGTTTCCCAGGGCATTTTGTAAAATTGTTCCCGATATTCTGGGTAGCGATCCGGCCTGGTGCAACATTATGCACGCCGATGGCGCAGGAACAAAATCGTCGCTGGCCTACCTGTATTGGAAAGAAACCGGCGACCTTTCGGTTTGGAAAGGCATTGCACAGGATGCACTGATTATGAATATCGACGATTTGCTTTGCGTTGGCGCCACCGAAAATATTCTGTTGTCGTCAACCATCGGGCGTAATAAAAACAAGATTCCGGGTGAAGTGATTGCCGCCATTATTAATGGTACAGAAGAACTGTTGGCGATGTTGCGCGAGCTTGGAATCAGCATTTATTCCACCGGTGGCGAAACTGCCGATGTAGGCGATTTGGTGCGTACCATCATAGTCGATTCAACGGTAACCTGCCGGATGAAACGCTCGGATGTAATTTCTGCCGATAAAATTTCAACGGGCGATGTGATTGTGGGGCTTTCATCTTCAGGACAAGCCACTTACGAAACCGAATACAACGGCGGAATGGGCAGCAACGGGCTGACTTCTGCACGCCACGATGTTTTTGCAAAATACCTGGCTAAAAAGTATCCCGAAAGTTTTGACCCCGAAGTTCCGGAAGAACTGGTTTATTCAGGAAAATTAAAACTTACCGATGCGATTGAAGGCTTGGGAATTGATGCCGGAAAACTGGTTTTATCCCCAACGCGTACTTATGCACCGGTCATCAAAAAAGTGCTTGAAAAGTTCAGGGGCGAAATCACCGGAATGATTCATTGCTCGGGAGGTGCACAAACCAAAGTGATGCATTTTGTCGATAATGTGCACGTAATTAAAGACAACATGTTCCCGGTTCCGCCGCTGTTCAATATTATTCAGGAACAATCGGGAACCGGCTGGAAAGAGATGTACAAGGTTTTTAACATGGGTCACCGGTTCGAAATTTATATAAAACCTGAAGTGGCACAAGAAACTATTGAAATCGCCAAATCGTTTAAAATCGATGCGCAAATCGTGGGCAGGGTTGAACCCTTTGAAGGGAAGAAACTGACGATAAAAACAGATAAAGGAACTTTCTTCTATTAGCTGGGCTGATGGATTTTCTTTGAGAATGGTTTGCGGAATCCATCCAAAATCCCGCTTATTTCAATCCATCATTTAATTATTTCAGAAAAACAAAATGGCACAATACGAATTATTAGACCGATACGAAGCGATTAAACACCGTTTCGAAGAAATACAACAACAAATTACCGACCCGGCTGCTATGGCCGATATGAAAAGGTATGTAAAGCTGAACCAGGAATATAAGAATCTTGAGAAGCTCACAAGCGTTTTCAAAGAGTATAAAAACCTGGTTGACAGCATCGACTCGGGACGTGAAATTCTGGCCCAGGAAACCGATGAGGATTTACGCGAAATGGCCCGCGAAGAGATTGAACTGGCTGAACAACGCATTCCCGAAAAGGAAACAGAGATAAAACTTTTGTTGGTTCCCGCCGACCCGGAAGATGGGAAAAACGCTATTCTTGAAATCCGTGCCGGTACTGGTGGCGACGAAGCCAGTATTTTTGCCGGCGACCTTTTCCGCATGTACTCCAAATTCTGCGAACAGAAAGGCTGGCGCATGGAAGTTACCAACATCAGCGATGGAACTGCCGGTGGTTACAAGGAAATTGTGACCAAAGTTACCGGCGAGGGCGTTTACGGAATTCTGAAATACGAATCGGGTGTTCACCGCGTGCAGCGCGTTCCACAGACCGAAACACAAGGACGAATCCATACTTCGGCAGCCACAGTGGCTGTTTTGCCCGAAGCTGAAGAATTTGACGTTGACCTCAGGGAATCAGACATCCGGAAAGATACCTACTGTTCTTCGGGTCCCGGCGGACAGTCGGTAAATACAACCTACTCGGCTATTCGTTTAACACACATCCCAACCGGAATTGTGGTAACCTGCCAGGATGAAAAATCGCAGTTGAAAAACCTTGCCAAAGCCATGGGGGAGTTACGAACCCGTATTTACAATATGGAGTACCAGAAATACATCGACGAAATTTCGTCGAAACGTAAAACCATGGTTTCCACCGGCGACCGTTCTGCAAAAATCCGTACCTACAACTGGCCACAGGGCCGCGTTACCGACCACCGCATTAACTTCACTGTGTACAATTTACCGGCGGTTATCAATGGCGATATTCATGAGTTTATCGAAAAACTGATGATTGAGGAAAACGCCGAAAAACTGAAAGAAGCAGAAATTTAAACAATACGTTGCATGTTACAGGTTTCATGTTTCAGGTAAAGCTGAACCTGCAACCCGCAACCTGCAACCCGTAACAGAAAATAACATGAACCAGCAACAACTTTTCGAACAGATTCAGAAAAAACGCAGCTTTTTGTGTGTGGGTTTGGATACCGATATTAAAAAAATTCCGGAGTATCTTTTGGAAACATTCGACCCTGTTTTTTCCTTCAACAAGGAAATTATTGATGCCACGGCAGAGTTTACTGTAGCCTACAAACCCAATTTGGCTTTTTACGAAAGTCTGGGCTCAAAAGGGTGGGAGAGTCTTGAAAAAACGGTGATGTACATCCGCTCGAAACACAAAAATATCTTTCTGATTGCCGATGCCAAGCGCGGCGATATCGGGAATACTTCCAGCTTGTATGCCCGGGCTTTTTTCGAAAAAATGAATTTTGATGCGGTGACGGTTGCTCCTTATATGGGCGAAGATTCGGTAAAACCGTTCACCGAATATGCCGGAAAGTGGGTGATTCTGCTGGCGCTTACCTCCAACAAAGGCGCTTTCGATTTTCAGTTTCTGAAAGATGAAAAAAGCGGTGAATTACTTTTCGAGTCGGTGCTGAAAACCTCGCAGAACTGGGGTTCGGCAGAAAACATGATGTATGTGGTGGGTGCCACAAAAGCTGAAAAACTGCAGGAAATCAGGCAGATTGTTCCTGAACATTTTCTGCTGGTCCCTGGAGTTGGAGCTCAGGGTGGCAGTTTGCAGGAAGTGGCCAAATACGGACTGAACAAACAATGCGGTTTACTGGTAAACTCATCCAGAAATATAATTTACGCTTCCTCCGACAGCGATTTTGCTGAAAAAGCCGGTATCGCCGCCCGCGAAATGCAGCTCGAAATGGAAGCGCTGCTGAAAGAAGCCGGGCTGGTTTAATTTAACTTAAAACATT
Organism: Prolixibacteraceae bacterium; assembly: GCA_003516705.1. Lineage (GTDB taxonomy): Bacteria > Bacteroidota > Bacteroidia > Bacteroidales > Prolixibacteraceae > Draconibacterium. The sequence goes on from DPCJ01000113.1 coordinate 35,503, forward strand.
TCCAAAGTTTAAAACTTTGGAAATGTTAAGATTCAATTAGCAAGATACTTCCTGCTGATTTCATCGTAAATCTTCAGTGATTCAAGCGATTTTCCCTGCCGGTCGAAAACACGGCTCCAGGTATTCAGCGGTTCCCAAATACAGGCGCCGTTGCCGCGATTGTCGGGCAAACTGAAAACCATATCATGAATTTCCTTTTTATAAGCGCTGTATTCAACCACATTCACATCTTTGCCATAACGCTGAATCAGGTCGCGCATGTTGCTGTCGAGGTCGTCTAAAGTACAGTGCCAGCGAGGGTAATACGACAAGCCGATGATATCGAATTCAACACCGCGTGCAATCATATTGTCGAACCAGAATACCGACTCTTCATTTTGTCCGCCCAACGCCAGATGCATCATGACTTTTGCTGAGGGGGTTACTTCGTGCACAGCTTCGCTTCCCGCTTTCAGCAAAGTAGCCAGGTTATCCAGGTTGGCAACGTGTCCTTCGGGCCACACAACCCCGTGGTTGATTTCGTTCCCAATCTGCACCATCTTGGGTGGAGTTCCCTGTTCATTCAGTTTCGTCAAAACCTGTTTTGTGTACTCTTTTAAAGTGACGGTCAGCTCTTCAAAAGTCAGGTTTTCCCAGACTTTTGGTTTGAACTGTTTTTGCGGGTCAGCCCAGGTGTCGCTGTAATGAAAATCGAGCAACAGATTAAGTCCGGCTGCTTTTACCCGTTTTGCCATGATGAGCGTGCTGTCTAATCCACAAAAACCTTTTTCGGGTGCATAACCCTCTTTGTTTTCAGGATTGACAAAAATCCTCAGCCGAATGTAGTTGATACCATGATTTTTCAATATCGAAATAGCATCGGCTTCCACACCGTTGTCTGTAAACTTCATTTCGCGCGATTCGAGTTGCGGCAGGAACGAAATATCGGCCCCAACCATTTTTGTGGGAATATTGGGAGAAGGTTTAATTTGCTCCGGCGTTGGGGTCATTAAAACCGTGTTGCCCGGAATGGTATGAATTTCGTGTGAGGCTGACCACAATCCTTCGGTTTTGGCTTCAACTTTTACGATTCCCGGCGTTGTTCCTGCCACCAGTTGTAGCTTTTTTATTCCGTTTTCCAGCTTCGATTTCCAGATTTTCATGGTGTCGGTTGTAGAAATCAGTTCTGGAGTGCTGCCGTCAGTTTCAATTAGATCAGCATCACCTTTTACCGATATTTCAAAAGAGAACGACGCATCCATAATTTCCATGTCGGTGCTGTCGGCAGCGCTGAAACGCAATAGCGACGTATCTTTCCCGTTGGCAATCATCGTGGTTTTGTAACTCGCAAAAACCATCGAAACGGGTTTGCCGGTTTGTTTTTGGTAAAACGACGACCAACTCGTTGTTTTTGGTTGTTCCGTGGTTTTTGTACAGGCAGTAAATGCTGTAATAACGAGCAGTAAAATCAGGTTTTGTGGTTTCATTTTTTGTTTTTAAAGATAGCGATTACGAACGGGTTGTAAAAAAACTAAATTTGTTATTATTGAACTTAAACAAACTTAACCATGAACAAAGCTTCAATTTTCGGTTTGCTGGTCATTTTTTGTCTGCTGTATTCCGAAACTAAAAGTCAACCGGTTTCAAATAATAATCAGCCCAACTTTGTGCTCATTTTTATCGACGACATGGGTTACGGCGATGCCTCCTGTTTTGGTGCAACCGGCTATACAACGCCCAACATCGATAAACTGGCTGCCAGCGGAATGCGATTTACCAATTTTTATTCGGCACAGCCCGTGTGCAGCGCTTCGCGTGCAGCTTTGTTAACAGGTTGCTATCCCAACCGGATTGGTATCAACGGAGCACTGTTTCCCAAAGCAAATGTGGGTATCAATCCTGCCGAAACAACCATTGCCGAAATGCTGAAACAAAAAGGCTATGCCACAGCCATTTTCGGCAAGTGGCACCTCGGCGATGCTAAAGAATTTCTCCCGCTGCAACACGGTTTTGATGAATACTGTGGATTGCCTTACTCCAACGACATGTGGCCGATGGACGACCTCGGAAAACCGGCCGGAAAAGATTTTAGAAGATATGGTTTGCCACCGCTGCCATTGATTGAAGGGAACGAAACGAAGGAACTGATTACTGACTTAAAAGGTCAGGATAAACTCACCACACTTTACACCGAAAAGGCTGTCAGTTTTATCAACCGGAATGCCCAAAAACCTTTCTTTTTGTACCTGCCGCACACCATGGGACATGTGCCGCTGGGTGTTTCCGACAAGTTCAGGGGAAAAAGCGAATACGGAAAATATGGCGATGTGATGATGGAAATTGATTGGAGCGTGGGCGAAATTGTAAAAGCGCTCGAAGCAAAAGGTATTGCTGACAACACGGTAATTATTTTTACTTCTGACAACGGGCCATGGATGAATTATGGCGACCATGCCGGTTCGGCAGGCGGAATGCGCGAAGGCAAGGGGACCAACTGGGAAGGCGGACAGCGTGTGCCGTTTATTGTGGCGTGGCAGGGAAAAGTTCCGGCCGGAACCATTTGCAACCAGTTGGGTTGTGCCATTGATATTTTACCCAGTTTTGCCGAAGTTGCAGGTACAAAACTGCCTGTCAACAAAATTGACGGTGTTAGTCTTGTTGAACTTTGGAAAGGAAATACAAACGCCCGGCCACGCACCGAACTCCTTTATTATTACGGTAGAAACAACCTGAATGCTGTGCGCAAAGATGACTGGAAACTGATTCTTCCACACGCCTGGGATTCGTATGATACAATTCCCGGAAACGGTGGAACGGGGGGTCCGAGAGTGAGGGTAAAAACCGTAAAACCTGAATTGTATAACCTGATGCGCGACCCCGGTGAGCAGTTCGATTTGGCTGCTTTTTACCCCGAAAAGGTGGCCGAACTGATGAGTATAACCGAAGCTGCCCGAAAGGAATTGGGCGACCTGAATGTGGAAATTGAAAAAGGCGCCGGAACCCGCGAAGCCGGGAAACTGAATAAATAGGGCAGGAGAATATTTAATACAAAATCAACATGTCAACACCGTTTTTGATTTTTATCGTGATTTCGGCAGTGGCGCTGCTGCTGTTTATGGTTTTAAAGCTGAAAGTCAATGCATTTATTACTTTGCTGATTACCGCCATTTATGTGGGAATTGCCACCGGAATGCCATTGACTGACATCACTAAATCAATACAAAACGGCATGGCCGGAACGCTCGGTTTTGTAGCTACTGTTGTCGGGTTGGGCGCTATTTTCGGACAGTTACTCGAAAGCTCGGGCGGGGCCGAATCGTTGGCCCGCTACCTGCTTAAAAAATTTGGAGAGAAACGTGCTCCCTGGGCTATGGTAATCAGCGGTTTTCTTGTAGCCATCCCGGTTTTTCTTGATGTGGGATTTATTATTCTTGTGCCGATAGTTTATGCTTTGGCACGTGACTCAAAGAAATCGCTGCTTTATTATGGAATTCCTTTGTTAGCCGGGCTTGCGGTTACCCACAGTTTTGTGCCGCCAACGCCGGGGCCGGTAGCTGTAGCCGATATTATTCAGGTTTCGCTGGGCTGGGTTATTTTTTTGGGAATTATTATCGGTTTTCCGGTTGCTGTTCTGGCCGGACCGGTTTGGGGAAATTTTATCTCGAAAAAAATCTACGTCACCGCGCCAACCGAATTTTTAGAAGCAGGAGAATCGGAGTACGATAAAAACAACCTGTCGCCATTTGGTGTCATCGCCTTTTTGATTTCAGTACCGCTGATGCTGATTCTGTTCAACACACTTACAGGAGTGCTTGTGCAGAAAGAGATAGTTGCCAAATCGATGTTTACCGATGCTATTGAATTTATTGGCCACCCCTTTTCAGCTTTGATTATTGCTACTGTACTTTCGGTAATTTTTTGTCTGAGACGCGGAATGGACAAGCAGAAAATTCTTCAGTTAAGCAACAAGGCGCTTGCTCCTGCCGGGCTTATTATTCTTATTACAGGTGCAGGTGGTGTGCTGAAACAGGTTTTAGTTGACAGCGGCATCGGAAAAATTATGGCAGAATCGCTGGCCGATTCTGCCTTGCCACCCATCGTGCTGGCCTGGCTGCTGGCCGCTGTTGTTCGGTTGGCGCAGGGTTCGGCAACGGTTGCCATGATTACGGCAGCGGGTATTTTAGCGCCGGCACTCGGCGTTTTCGGGTTAACTGAACCGCAACTTGCACTCATTGTTTTGTCAATCGCATCGGGTGCAACCATTGCCTCGCATGTAAACGACAGCGGTTTCTGGCTGGTGGGAAAGTACCTGGGCATGACCGAAAAACAAACCCTGCAATCGTGGACAGTGATGGAAACGATAATTGCAGTTGCCGGTCTTGCATTGATTTTAGTGGTGAATATGTTTTTGTGAAAGGAAATTTTTAGAGCTGATACTATATTTTCTCCCAAAAAGCAGTTTGAAATATTGAACAATCGTCCCTCTCTGTTTGAGAGAGGGATAAGAGGGTGAGTCAGAAAAAAAATATGAATAATAAAAACCGTACAAACTTTTTAAAATATGCCATTTGTTTTTAAAGCTTTTCAGGAACTTACAGTAGATGAATTATACGATATTCTCCAACTCCGTTCCGAAATATTTGTGGTTGAACAAACCTGTATTTACAACGATTTGGACGGATTCGATAAAGAAGCAGTTCATCTGCTTAGCAAAAAAGAGGGGAGAATAATTGCCTACGCACGTTTGCTGAAACCCGGAACACGCTTTGCCAATTTTTCAATAGGCAGGGTGGTGGTAAAAGAAAGCGAGCGTGGTACAGGATTGGGTATTGAATTGATGAACGCGGCCAAAAATTATATCATTAATGAATTGGGAGCAACGAAAATTAAAATCAGCGCCCAAAGTTACCTGCAACGTTTTTATGAAAACCTCGGGTTTCACATCGTCACCGAAATTTATCTCGAAGACGGAATTCCGCATTATGGGATGGTATTCGAAGTAAATAATCATGTCCGGTAAAACCCGTCAGAAGTAATGCAATTCCGAATCATTTTGTCACTTTTATTTCTTGTCTCGTTTTTACCTGAAACTTTTCCGGCTCAGCGCGATTCCCCTGCCGATCGCATTTTCAGCCTGATTTATAATCAGCAATTTACCGAAGCGGAGAAGTTGCTTGAAGCAAGCCGGAGAGAAATTGATCCATTCTATTTCAGCGTGCTGAAACTCGATTTGTACTGGTGGAAATACAGCTTATTGCACTCTAATGCCGATGCTGAAAAACTAAATGTTCTGCTTGAACAACTGGCCGAATTGCCTGAAAAAACAACAACCGGAAAAATCAGGAAACTCATCAGGCTTTCTTACAAAATGAGGTACGAATTAAAGAGAAAAAATTACGTGAGCGCCTTTTTTGTACGGTCTGATATCAAGAAACAGGTGGAATTACTAAAAAGCGGGAAGATTGCATTGTCCGTCGATGAACAAAAATTGTTTGAGCTGTATGTTATTCTATTTCAATACTCCGAAAGTGCGAACCCGTTTTCAATTTCAAAAAAAACAGAAAACAGGACAGATTTAATTATGAAACTCAA
>DPCJ01000010.1:0-3716 GCA_003516705.1 Prolixibacteraceae bacterium
TGGTTAATCAGTTCTTTTTCCCAATTCTCTTTCTCTTTTTCAAGCTGAAGCAGAAAATTCTTTTCCTTGTCCCTGAAATTGGCAGCCAGTTCAAAATTCTGACTTTTAACTGCGGCGATTTTATCGTCCTTTATTTTTTCAATTTTTTCTTCGAGCTTTATAATATTTTCAGGCACATTAATGTTCGAAATATGAACTCTTGAGCCAACTTCATCAAGTGCATCAATTGCTTTGTCGGGTAAATAACGGTCGGTAATATANNGTCGGATCAACCATAATTTTCTGGAATCTTCTTTCCAAAGCGCCATCTTTTTCAATGTGCTGACGGTACTCGTCGAGTGTAGTAGCTCCGATGCACTGGATATCGCCACGCGCTAAAGCTGGTTTCAACATGTTGGCTGCATCCAGCGAACCAGTAGCACCACCTGCACCAACGATTGTATGAATTTCGTCGATAAAAAGAATTACATTATTCACTTTTGCCAACTCATTCAGGATTGCCTTCATCCTTTCCTCAAACTGTCCGCGGTATTTTGTACCAGCCACAATCGATGCTATATCAAGGCTTACAACCCTTTTATCAAACAGAATGCGAGAAACTGTTTTGTTTATGATTCTGATTGCCAATCCTTCAGCAATTGCCGATTTGCCTACGCCGGGTTCTCCAATTAAAATCGGATTATTCTTTTTCCTGCGACTTAAAATTTGGGCCAACCGTTCAATTTCTCTTTCTCTGCCCACAATCGGGTCTAAACTGTTGTCTTCTGCCAGCTTGGTAATATCAATCCCAAAATTGTCGAGAACGGGTGTATCAGATTTTGTTGGAGCTCCTTTTTTCTGTCCGGGCTGCTGGCGCGATGGTCCTTTCGAAAATTCATCAGCGGCATCATCATCTTCGCTTTCCGGAAAATCTGATTTAGCTTCAATATCTTCCTTATAATCCTGAATTTGCGACCTCACCATATAATAATTAACGCCGAACTCAACAAGCATTTGTGTAACAATGCTTTCGTTGTCTTTTAAAATAGCAAGTAACAAATGACCGCTGTTTACAGTGGTACTTTTAAACGAACGGGCCTCAAGGTAAACCAATTTAAGGGTTTTTTCGGTCGACTTCAACATTACAACATCTGCCTTTTGATTGATTTCCCTTTCGGTTCGAACCTTTTTCTCGATAATTTCTTTTACTTCGGCCAACACAATACCAAGGTTTTCAAGTATATCGGTGGCAATACCTTCGCCATCGCGCAATATTCCCAAAAACAGATGTTCCTGGCCAATATAGTCGTTCCCCAACCGAATTGCTTCCTCCCTGCTGTAGCCTATAATGTCTTTAATTCTTGGTGAAAATTGTGAATCCATATTTTAAATCTTTCAAATTATGTCGATTAAATTTTTGACAAAAACTGTTCCCTCTGTATTGAGGCACTAAATTACTCAATTTTACTAACCCGATTCGGTGAAGCTGTCAGAAGTTATAACAATTTGATGTGTAAAGCCTGCACAATTGACAGTTAAAATGTTAATATCTTAACATTACCTCCAAATTAAATCGGTTTAAAAGATGCCCTTAACACCAATGTTTTTGCTATTTTTGTCAGTCTTTTTTGAAAATAAGAAAAATCTACCAAAATTAGTTATAAATGGCTGAAGAAGAAAGAATTATAAGAATCAATATTGAGGAGCAGATGAAAACTGCTTATATCGATTATTCTATGTCGGTAATAGTGTCCCGCGCGTTACCTGATGTACGTGATGGATTTAAACCAGTTCATCGCAGGGTGCTTTTTGGGATGAACGAATTAGGCATGTTTTCAAACCGGCCTTATAAAAAATCTGCCAGAATTGTGGGTGAGGTTCTTGGTAAATACCACCCGCATGGCGATTCATCAGTTTATTTCGCCATGGTACGAATGGCACAGGAATGGTCGTTACGTTACACAATGATTGATGGCCAGGGAAACTTTGGCTCGGTTGATGGCGACAGTCCGGCTGCAATGCGTTACACCGAAGCTCGAATGACCAAACTTGCTGAGTTAATGCTTGCCGATCTCGATAAAAATACTGTCGATTTTCAACCCAATTTCGACGAATCATTATCTGAACCTACGGTTCTGCCGGCCAGAATTCCCCAGTTATTGGTAAACGGAACGTCGGGTATTGCAGTAGGTATGGCAACCAATATGCCACCGCATAATTTAACCGATTCAATTAATACAATAATTGCATATATCGATAACAACGATATTGATATCCAGGAACTCATAAAAATTATTATTGCGCCCGATTTTCCAACCGGGGGTATAATTTATGGTTACCAGGGAGTTCAGGAGGCTTACGAAACTGGTCGTGGAAGAATAGTAATCAGAGGTAAGGCCCATATTGAAAATGAAGGCGGCCGCGAGAAAATTGTGGTTACCGAAATTCCATACATGGTAAACCGTGCTGAGATGATCCAGAAAACAGCCGACCTTGTTAACGAAAAGAAAATTGAAGGCATTTCGAACGTAAATGATGAGTCGGACCGTGAAGGAATGCGCGTGGTTTACGATATTAAACGCGATGCCATGAGCAACGTGGTGCTCAACCAGTTGTACAAATACACCGCATTACAAACATCGTTCAGTGTAAATAANNGATGTGGTTATTCGCAGAACCAAATATGAACTCGATCAGGCTGAAAAACGCGCTCATATTCTTGAAGGATTAATTATTGCGAGCGATAATATCGACGAAGTAATTGCAATCATACGCTCTTCATCAACTCCCGATGAAGCGAGAGACAGGTTGATGGAAAGATTTAATCTGAGCGAAATTCAGGCCCGCGCNNTTCGGAGATAAGCGACGTTCGGAGTTAGTGCCTAACGCGGAGGAATTTAATCCTGAAGATTTTTATGCCGACGATGATATGGTAATAACCATTTCTCATTTCGGTTATATAAAACGTACTCCGCTTACCGAATTTAAAGCACAGGGAAGGGGAGGGGTTGGTTCGAAAGCAAGCACCACCCGTGACGATGATTTCCTTGAACATCTTTTTGTCGCTTCGATGCATAATACTTTGTTACTTTTTACCGAGAAAGGAAAATGTTACTGGCTGAAAGTTTATGAAATTCCGGAAGGGACAAGAACATCAAAAGGCAGGGCTATTCAGAATATTCTGAACATTGAACCCGATGACAAGATTCTCACCTTTATTAACGTAAAAACTTTGGCCGACCAGGATTTTATCAATAACAATTATATTATTCTGGCCACTAAAAATGGTATTATTAAAAAAACCACGCTCGAAGCCTATTCACGGCCACGGCAAAATGGTGTTAATGCCATTACCATCAGAGAAGGCGACCGCTTGCTGGAAGCACACCTGACCAATGGAAAAAGCGAATTAATGCTTGCAGTCCGGTCAGGAAAAGCAATTCGTTTTAATGAAGAAAAAGTACGCGCAATCGGCAGAACAGCTTCCGGAGTTCGTGGAGTTACATTGGGAAGCGAAACAGATGAAGTGATTGGTATGGTTTGTGTACAGGACGAAAGCGAAGATATTCTTGTAATTTCGGAAAATGGNNATTTCGTTGCTCGGAAGAGCTACACAAGGTGTTAGACTGATTAACCTGAAAGGCGATGACAGAATAGCTTCAGTTGCACGAATTCATGTTGATACATCAGATGAAGCTGGTGAAATTACTGATGAAGATGATGATTCAGACAATATT
>DPCJ01000010.1:3793-11373 GCA_003516705.1 Prolixibacteraceae bacterium
GAGGTGAAATTTTTCAGGCTATCGGACAATCGAAAGACGAAAACTTCAAAAAACTAAGTAAAGATCCATTAACAGAGGCTTTCAATTCATACAAAAAAGCAATGGATTTGGATGAAAAACATGCAATTGACAAGAGCATAAAAATGAATCTTGTTTTATTGACAAATGATCTTACAAATCAGGCCGTTCAGGCTTTTCAGGATGAAAACTATGAAAAAGCGCTTTCATCATTCGAACAGATTCTGACGATTAACGAAATGCCTGTAATTAAAGCCGATAATCCCGGTTCGGTGGACACTGTAATTATTTTTAACTCGGCGCTGGCAGCATACAATGCTGAAAAATATGATGTTGCTGTAAAATATTATAAAGAATCGGCAAAATATGGCTATAATGGTGCACGCACTTATAGTTTAATGGCAGCAGCTTACCAAATACAGAAAGACACATTAAGTGCATTAAATAGTTTGAAGGAAGGTTTTGAAAAATACCCTGAAGACAATTCAATTCTTGAAGGAATGATTCAGATTTACATGGATCAAAACAAAACGGATGAAGCAATGCAATATCTTGAAAAAGCTATTGCTCAGGATCCTACAAAACCGCGTTACTATTTTGCACAGGGTGCACTTTATGAGAAAACTGGCAATGAGCAAAAAGCTATCGATACTTATAATAAAACCATTGAAATTGACCCAACATTCTTTAATGCTTATTACAATTTAGGTGCTCTTTATTACAACAAAGGCGTTCAGCAGATGGAAGTTGCGAAGGATGTTCCTGCAAACGAAAATGCCCGTTATGAAGCTGAAATGAAGAAAGCCGACGAGTGGTTTGTAAAAGCATTACCTTTTATGGAAAAATGTAACGAATTGCAGGCTGGCGATAAAATGGTTCTCGAATCGCTTAAAAACCTTTATTATAGGTTGAAACAAATGGACAAATACAATGCAGTACTTGAACAAATTGAAAAATTGAAATAAGGTCAAAATAAAAGGAGGGTTTGTTCTCTCCTTTTTATTTAAATATAATAATTAACATAATATAAATTATAAGACAAGATGATTTTGGTAAACCAGATATAAAATTAGCTCAAATCATCAAGGTTGCGGTATTTGAGTCGTTCAATGTTTTGCGATTCAATACTGAAAAAACCATATTCTTCGACAACTTTCCCACGAATCAGATAACAACCCGGGCCGTTAAACGGATTGCGGTTAGCGGCATCAGGGAAATGAACTGTATCAATCCATTCGCCATTGGTATCAAGCCAGGTGCCAAAATACATTACTTTTCCGTTGCTGGTCCATGTAGGTTTTCGGTGAATTAAATAGCCTGCAATTTCTATATTTTTGCCAACCAGCGAAGGAAGTTGTGATGCTGCAACAGTCACCGTTGGCGCTTTTTCAAGCAATTGGAAAGGCGAATTTATTGGAAAACCCAGCAGTTCGATTTCGTCAAAAGTATCTTCAAGTTCATGTTTCCACAATTCGGGCAACCTGAACTGTTTGGTTTTTGTTTCGAATAAAGTATTCTCAGTGGTTGTTTTCCTTGCATGACCCAGCAAATAATGTGCATCCCAAAGCAGTTCCTTTTTGCTTTTTCCGGTAAACCTGAATGCCCCGGTCCGAATAAGGATAATCAGTTGTTCGAGTGATACAGATACACGGCTAACGAAGTCGTTCAGTCCCTTGAAACGCCCGTTGCGGTTGCGTTCATCAAAAATGGCATCGGCGGTGGCGCTTTCCAATTCATGTAAAATATAAAAGCCAATGAAGATTGTGTCTCCGGTTATGATATTCAGCCAGATACTCCGGTTAACACACGGTAATTCAATTTTGGCACCATGCAACCGGGCTTCGTGAAAATATAGTTCAGGAGAATAAAACCCTCCCCCATTGTTAAGTGTGGCAACCATGTATTCTTTTGGATAATAAGCCTTTAGGTAAAGCGCCTGAAAACTTTCCACAGCATAACTGGCCGAATGTCCTTTCGAGAATGCGTAGTTGGCAAAACTTTCAATCTGGTTCCAAATCTCAGAAATGGTATTTTCAGCATATCCTTTTTGCCGGCAATTGGTAAAAAATTTATCCTGAATAACCTTAAAATCATTGCGTTCCCTGAATTTCCACGACATGCCTCGCCTTAAAATATCGGCCTCGCTCAGCGAAAGCCCCGCAAAATAATGTGCCACCTTAATCACATCCTCCTGGTAAACCATCACACCGTAGGTTTCTTCAAGAATTTCGTAGAGTTCAGGCAATTCTTTGCGGGCTTTTTCACGCCGTTTTTCATCCTGAAAACGGAGAATATATTCGCGCATCATCCCGCTTTTGGCAACCCCCGGTCTGATGATTGAACTGGCAGCAACAAGCCGCTTGTAATCTTCGGCTTTTAACTTGGTGAGCAACATGCGCATGGCCGGCGATTCGATGTAAAAACAGGCAATTGCCTTACCTGTTTTCAGCAGGCTTTTCACGCGCTGATCGTCTTTAAAAAGGTTGATATTGTTGATGTCGATGCGTTTGTTGCGGTTGGTTTTTATCATTTCGAGCGCATCTTTTATTTTTCCCAGACCGCGTTGGCTGAGGATATCGAATTTGTAAAGCCCGATGTCTTCGGCCACATGCATATCAAAATGCGTGGTTGGGAAACCTTTGGGCAAAATGTGTGTGGCCGAATAGTAACTGATTGGTTTTTCAGAGATTAAGATTCCGCTGGCATGAATGCTCAGGTGGCTTGGCATTCCGTTCAGAAATTTACTGTACTGAACCACCCAGCGGCCATACTCGTCGTTTTCGGCAGGAACCGGGTTCTTTTGTAACTGTGTGATTTCGTTGGCTGGCAAACCAAAAACTTTTCCCAGTTCGCGCAGTGCCGATTTATGGTCGAAAGTAATGTGCGAACCCAGCAATGCTGTGCTTTCCCAGCCATATTTATCGAAAATGTAACGGGTAATATCGTCTCTGTCGGTCCACGAAAAATCGATATCAAAATCGGGTGGATTGGAACGAAACGGATTGATAAACCGTTCGAAATAAAGGTCGAGCTCAATGGGATCGACATTGGTGATTTGCAGCAGGTAGGCCACCATACTGTTGGCGCCACTCCCCCGCCCCACATACGGATAATCCTTGCTGCGTGCGTAATTCACAATATCGTGGTTAATCAGAAAATAGGAACAAAAACCCATCTGTTCAATCAGTTTCAGCTCTTTTTCCACACGCTCCAGCACTTCTTTTCCCGGTTTTCCAAAACGGTATTTTATACCTTTCATACATTCGGTGCGCAGCAGTTTCATGTCATCGTCGTGCGATTTCGTAAAAAACTGCCGGTTTTTATTTGTATGCAACTCAAATTCAACCTGGCACATATCGAGTATTCTGCGGGTGTTTGAAATAATTTCAGGATATTCATTAAAAGCCGCAGTCAGTTCGTTAATGTTGATGATGGTTTCTGAGGCCGAAGTTTGCTCTGTTATGGGCAACCGACTCAGCAATATGTTTTTATCGATAGCCCGCAACAGCCTGTGTACATTGTAATCGCGTTTGTGCCTGAAAGTGGCCGGATGCAGCATTACCAGTTTGTGGAGGTGTTTCCGCCATTCGGTAAAAGCAATTTTTGGGAGCTCTGCCGATTTAATCCCTACAAATTCGTTGTCGTTTAACTGTCTGAATTTTAAATTTTTAAACGGGTAAACGATGATTGTATCCGGCATTTCAGAAGCAATATCATCAAATTTTCCTCCGTTTTGCTGACTGTTGGTGAGGTGTTCGTTCAGTGCCCTCAAACCTTCGTTGTTTCTTGCCAGCCCGATGTATTTTGGGGCGATTCCGTTTCTGAAATCGATGCCCAAAACCGGGCGGATATTGTATTGCCCGGCCATTCGCACAAACTCGATATGGGCCGATGTGTTGTTGATATCGGTTAAAGCAGCCGTTGTATAACCGTTGGTCGCCAGTTCCTGCAAAAGATTCTCCGGCGAAATGGTGCCGTATTTCAAACTAAACCACGAGTGACAATTGATCAGCATGACTTATTTTTTAATGCATGAATACTACAATGCTATAATGCTACAATGTATGAGTGCGTAAATGCTTGAATGAATGATAAATGAATTTTGAAATTCCTCATTTTTATCCTTTTTGATTTTTACATTCTCGCATTATAGCATTCATATGCATTATAGCATTTTTTTCAAAGTCTTCTGTGAGCTGGTATTACCGGGGGCTGACCATTAAAAGGATTGGGTGTGCCGCCAATGCTTTTTACGCCCATGGTAACTGCCCGTATCACAGCTTGTTGTCCGTACCGGTTGCGGATGATATCCATCGATTTGTACAGTTTTACCAATTTTTCGGTGTCCTCGAAAAGCCTGATCTGGTAGCTGCCACCAATCAGATGACTAAATTTTACGCCAATCAGCCTGATTAAAACACGGCGCTGGTAGAGCGAATCAAACAGGTCAAGCGTTGTGTTTATCAGTGTCCGGTCGAGCGAAGTATAAGGTATCATCCGCTGTTTGCTATAGGTTTGAAAATCGGAATACCTTATTTTCATTGTTATACAGGCGGTGAGTTTGTTTCCGTTGCGTAACTGGTAGGCCAGGTTTTCGGCCATGGCCACCAGAATGCTCCTCATTTTTGCAACATCGGTCGAGTCCTGCTCAAAGGTTCGTTCCGTAGAAATCGATTTTCGTTCACTCCAGGGTTCAACAGGCGAATTATCAACACCCTGCGCTTTTTTCCACAGCGAAATACCGTTTTTTCCCAATACGCTTTCCATCAGTTCAACCGGCATTTCCTGTACGGTTTTTACCTTTTCAATACCCATACTGCGCAGCAAACGGTAGGTTTGGTCGCCTACCATCGGGATTTTTTTTACCGAGAGCGGTGCCAGAAATTGCTTTTCTGAACCATCAGGAATAAGAATGTAGTTGTTGGGTTTTGCCTCAGAGGTTCCCACTTTCGAAACGGTTTTGTTGATGGAAAGGCCAAACGAAATGGGAAGCATGGTTTCGCGGATTATTTTTTCGCGCAGCTCCCTTGCCCACTGGTAGCAGCCAAAAAAACGGTCCATTCCTGTGGCATCGATATAAAATTCATCGATCGACGATTTTTCGAAAACCGGCGACTGTTCCTTGATAATGTCGGTAACCATGTCGGAAAATTTTGAATAAACGCCGCTGTTTCCACGAATCACAACTGCTTCGGGACAAAGCATCCGCGCCATTTTCATGGGCATACCCGAGTGTACTCCAAATTGCCGGGTTTCGTAGCTGCACGAGGCCACCACTCCCCTGTCGCTTGTGCCGCCAATCACTACAGGCATTTTATTCAACCGCCTGTCGAGCAGCCTTTCGCACGATACAAAAAAGGTGTCTAAATCGAGATGCACAATATGCCTGTTCATAAAATCTGACAATATTATCGTCATATAATTGCCAATAATGTAGTCAAATTATTTTATATTTGCTGCTGTGTGAAAAAGATTTTGAGTATAAATTGAGTACTCAGTATCGTGATGCGATTGAATCTTTCATTTCCAATTTTTCATTTTTAATTAATATCGTATGTATTTTGCTGAAAATCTGAAGTTTTTAAGAATGCGCCGGCGGAAATCGCAGATTGACCTGGCTGCCGAATTAGAGATTACCCGCACCACCCTTTCGGGCTATGAGCGTGATGTTCAGCCGCCATTCAGGGTACTGGTGCGTATTTCGGAGTATTTTAATGTTTCGCTCGATGCGCTGATTAAATACAAACTCGATGTGCTTTCCGAGTTTCAGCTTTCGCAAATCGAAAAGGGTTTTGATGTTGATGTTACCGGCAGCAAACTGCGGTTGTTAACCATTACTGTTGACAAAAAGGGAAGAGAAAATATTGAAATGGTGCCGGTGAAAGCTCACGCCGGTTATACGGGTAGCTACGGCGACCTTGAATTTATTGCTTCGCTTCCCAAATTCAGGTTACCATTTTTACCCGAGAATAAAACGTACCGCTGTTTTCAGGTAAAAGGCGATTCGATGTTGCCGGTTACCGAGAATTCGTGGGTTACCTGTTCGTATGTCGATAATTGGAAAAATATTAAAGACGGGAAGCCCTACGTTGTGGTAACCAAATCGGAAGGAATTGTTTTTAAATTGATTTACAGCAAGTTGTACAAAAGTGAACTACAGTTGGTTTCAACCAACCGCAATTATGCACCGTACAAGGTTCATATTTCGCAGGTAATTGAAATCTGGCAATTTGAAACGCTGAACAGTTTTGAGATTAATGCATAAAAAAGGCAGCCTCGTTGAGCGGGCTGCCTTTCTACATTTGTATTTTCTGTAAAAATTAATCTTCCATTTCGTCGATAACCCTGATTTTTTCTTTCAGTGATTCAATTTTCTGACGGGTGTCTTCAATTTTACGTTTTACATCTTCAATTAAAACCTCTGCATTTTTCGATTTGGCAAAGAACCCGATATTGTTATCGAGTAAAACCAGGTCGTTTTCGAGCTGCTTCAGTTTTGTCATGTATTTTTCGCGTTCCATGCGCATTTTGCTTTGGCCGCGCGATGACTCAGAGAAGTTTGACATTTTTGATTTGAACCTCATTAGGTTTCGTTTCTCTTCGTTGATGCTCAACTGGTCGAAAAGCCTGCTGATTTCTTCCCTGAATTTATTCTGAATTGCATCTTTCTTTTTAAAAGGCACATGCCCGATTTCGGTCCAGCGGCGCTGAATTTCGCGCAACTGTTTCAGGTTTTCCTCTGCATCGACTGATGCTTTGAAGTTTTCAAGTTCGGCAATTATTTCTTCTTTCATCCGCAGATTATCAACCTGTTCGGTATCGACATCAGAAAAATGTTCCGATTTTTTATCGAAGAAGAAGTCGCAGGCAGCCCTGAAACGTTTCCAGATGGCATCGGAATGTTTCCTTGGAATTGGCCCGATTTCTTTCCATTTTTTCTGAATATTAATAAAATCCTGTGTGGCTTTTTTCCAGTCTGTATTTTCGCGAAGTGCTTCAGCCTGAACACAAAGATCGATTTTCAGTTGCAGGTTGTTTTGTTGCGATTCTTTATTTTTTGAGTAGAAATCNNTTGTTAAAGAAATTGTCGCACGCATTTCTGAAACGTTCGTAAATTTTGTTGTTGTCTTTTTTTGGAGCAAAACCAACGGTGCGCCATATTTTTTGTAATTCAACCAGTTCCTGCGATTTTGCATCCCAATCTTTGTAGCTGATGATTTCCGATTCGCAGATTTCCTCTACTTTTTCGCACAGGGCGATTTTCGCATCGTAGTTTTTCTTTTGATCTGTCTTTTTCGAATCGAAAAAATCCTGGTGTTTTTTATTGATTTTTGAGGTTACCAGTTTAAATCGTTCCCAAACATCATCTTTGTTGTCGCGTGGCACCGGACCAATTTCACGCCATTGTTCGTGGAATTTCTGAAGCGTATTAAACGCTTTTATAATATTAGGTTCAACCAGTAATTCTTCGGCTGCCTCACAGATTTTGATTTTGTTTTCGAGGTTCTTTTTCAGGTCGAGGTCGCGCAATTCGCGGTTGATTTTAATATAATCATAAAAGT
>DPCJ01000102.1 GCA_003516705.1 Prolixibacteraceae bacterium
ACGATAGGCAGCGGTTCCGGAGTCACAGTCACGTTGAGTGTGGTGTCAGCAGCACAGTCAGCACCTTCGAGGTTCACGGTTGTAGAACCAGCCGAACCCAAATAAGTAACACCGTTCACACTCCATGTATATTCTTCGTCAGAGCAGATAGTGACGTTCGTTACGATAGGCTGAGGTTCCGGCGTCACAGTCACGTTGAAAGAACAAGAGTTTGTACAGCTGTTTTCGTCAGTGTAAGTATAAGTAATATTGTGAGTTCCCTCGCCAGCGGTGGCTGGGTTGAAAACGCCGGCAGTAACGCTGGTTCCTGAGTAAGAACCCCCAGCTGGAGTAGCGCCTGAAAGGGTTATTGGTAAGTCATCTTCACAAACACTAAAACTATTTGGACAAGTCACTGTTGGTAGTGCATTGATAGTAACAGTTGTTGTAGTTGTTTTTGGACAACCCTGGACAGCTTCATAACTGTAAGTTACAGTGTAAATGCCGGGTGTACTTAAAGCAATATTAATAGTTCCAGTATTCGAATCGATTGATAACCCTGCAGGCGAAGAACTAAACGTTCCCCCTTTTACACCCAGAATTTCAGGAGTTATATTTTCATCAGTTGCGCAAATTGGCTCATCATTATTGTAATGAATTTCTGCAGTCCCTAATACTATTTTAGCGGAAATAGGTGTTACGAAATCGTTTAAGTCTGCTGTAAGTGCAGGCGAACTCTTCGATTTTACCAAAACATTACTTACAGTTAAGCCTAAACATGGATCAGAAAGCCCTGTAAAAAAATCACTCACATTGATAGCTGCCTCAACAAACTGATATGGTAAGTACTGATTGGTTCCAAAGGCCCCGATAGGATTATTTATTAAAACTGTGTTAGGCTGAGCAAATGCAGTTGGAGGAGGTGTTTCTAAGACATATTCATAATTTGAACCTACTAATCTCCAACGGTAAAAGCTAACAACAGATGCACTTCCTCCGTTAGGATATTCCACAGTTATTAAAACATCATTCACAGTTCTTCCACCATGAGGCCCTGAAGAACTAAAAGTGCCATTTGCGTTCGCCGAAATATTGCCTTGCAAAAACTCAAAGTCAGTATAACTGGCTCCTGTAATATCTAATCTGTCACTTGCAATCACAAGCCATTGATTGTTTAACGTATCTTCACCTAAATGAATGTAAACATTGTTAATGTCTCCTTTTCCACCCGCTTTCTGAGTAACCCACATCCAGGTGTTAGGATCATCATTCCATTTATAGCCTCCTTTAAAAATATTGTCATTTCCACTGTTAAATAAATCCTCATAAACAAATGTTTTACTTGTATTAACAGGGCTTCCGTCAATATTCAGAACATAACCTCCGGAACCGGTTAATCCAGAAATCCAGTCTCCAATATCCGTAGCAGGAGTATTTGATTCTAAATCACCATCAATGGAAAAACCACCTGAAGGTGCAACAACAGGTGCAGTTTGACTATTTGCCTGTAAATTGATAAACCCAATCAAAAATATAAGCAAGCTCAATTTAAAAGCAATTGAAAATCTGAGTTCAGGTAAAAACTTTTTCATATCGTTAGTTTTAAAGTACATATTCATACAATTATTAAACCCGAGTTTGCCAAAGCATAAAATGCTTTTCAAAGCCGATTTGCAAGGTTCTAAATGTTGTTCGAAATTGTTGGGAATATTAGAATAACCCCTTATTTTTTATCTTCCCTGAATTTCTTCAAAACAATTTTCTACTGCAAATTATGACTTATAAAACCATTTTCCAAATTTTGTTTAATGCGATTTGACATCCTCTGTATTTATTTCAAAGTTTATTTTAAGCGTGCATTTTTAAATACAACTAATATGCCAGCTGAATAATTATATTTATAAATAATTGATAAACAGCGTATAGGGTGAAAGAAAAAATTATTTTAGATGTCCAATATTGGGAACAAATCTCCCAATATTACAAGTAAAATACATTTTTGTATTTTTTTTACTATTATTATATAATATTGTTCTCTCATAGTTTCCCTGAGCAAAAAACAATTAATTGATATATTTAACCACATTTTAATAATCAGTTTAACTTAACTATGACTAAATCTGTTTTTATACTGTGTTTAATGTTTGTTATTTCATGCAAAAACACGGAACCACCAAAACCCTTATCAACAATTCCATCGGAGCGACAAATGAAATGGCACGAAATGGAATTTTATGCATTTGTTCATTTTAACATGAACACATTCTCGAATATGGAATGGGGACTTGGCAGCGAAAGTCCGCAACTGTTTAATCCTACTGAACTCGATTGCCGGCAATGGGCAAGGGTTTGCAAGGAGGCTGGTTTAAAAGGAATCATTATCACGGCTAAACATCACGACGGGTTTTGCCTCTGGCCTTCGGTTTATACTGAACATTCGGTGAAAAATTCGCCATGGAAAAACGGACAGGGCGATGTGGTTAAAGAGTTGGCAGAAGCCTGCAAGGAATATGGATTAAAGTTGGGTATTTACATTTCTCCATGGGATCGCAATCATGCCGATTATGGTAAACCAGAGTATCTGGAATATTTTAAGAATCAGTTGAGAGAACTGCTGACAAATTATGGCGAAATTTATGAAGTCTGGTTTGATGGCGCCAATGGCGGAACTGGTTGGTATGGGGGAGCTAACGAGAACCGAAAGATTGATAACCGCACTTATTACGAATGGGAAACAATTCATAAAATAGTGAGAGAACTTCAACCCAATGCCTGTATGTTCAGCGATGCAGGTCCTGATATCCGTTGGGTAGGAAACGAAGAGGGCTGGGCACGTGAAACCAATTGGTGTATGTTGAACCGCGACAGTGTTATGCCCGGAAATGTTCCTGAGATTGAATGGCTGCGTTCCGGACAGGAAAATGGTTCGCACTGGGTGCCTGCTGAAGTTGATGTTTCAATACGCCCGGGCTGGTATTATCATCCTTACGAAGACCACAAAATAAAAACACTGCCGCAATTACTTGATATTTATTATAATTCTGTTGGCCGGAATGCATCCTTACTCATTAATTTCCCTGTCGATAAACGTGGGCTGATTCATGAAAATGATGCCCAAAGAATAATTGAACTTGCAGAAGCTTTAAAAATGGATTTTGCAAAAGATCTGGCTTTCAACAAAAAGGTAAACGCTTCTGAAACACGGGAAAATTCAAAAAAATACAAGGCCGGAAATATTACCGATGGAAATCCAAAAACCTATTGGACAACTGACGATGAAATTGTTTCAGCTTCAGTTACCATCGATTTTGGTCAACCTGCCGAGTTTAACAGGATATTGCTACAGGAATATATTCCTCTTGGACAAAGGGTCAAACAATTTTCAGTTGAAGCCTATATTAATATGGAATGGAAACCTATTGCAAATCAAACTACCATTGGAAGAAAGCGGATTTTGCGTTTTCAAAATGTCACAGCCTCAAAATTGAGGCTCACAATTGAAGATGCAAAAGCAAGTCCTGTAATTTCAAATATAGAAGTTTATAAAGCACCAAAGGTTTTAGTCGCGCCCGAAATTACAAGAAACAAGGAGGGGGTTATTACGATAAGTAATTTTGATGCAGGGCTTGATATTTTTTATACAGTTAACGGAAACGCTCCTGATGCATATTCTTTGAAATATACTGAACCATTCGATTTGCAGGGAAAAGCTGAAATCAAAGCAATTGCAGTCGATTCAATTACAGGTCAGAAAAGCGAAATCGCTCAGAAATATTTTGATAAATCGGCCGTGAAATGGAAATTCAAAATCAGACCAGGAATTGAGGGTAATGAAGTTTATGCTTTTGATGGAGATGTTAATACTTCGGTAAAGGAAAAATTTGATACTTCGTCGATTTTCGAAATTGATTTGGGCGAAATACTTGAAATCAGAGGTTTCAGTTATTTGCCCGATCAGGAACGATGGAATCCGGGTGTAATTTTTAATTATGAGTTTTATATCAGCCTTGACGGCGTGAACTGGGGTAACCCGGTTTCTTCGGGCGAATTCGCCAATATTCAAAATAGCCCCGTTTGGCAGAAAAAAATGTTTGAACCAGTCAAAGGTCGATTTGTAAAATTGAAAGCATTATCGCCTGCTTACGAAAACGGATATGTGGGAATTGCTGAATTTGATATTATTACCCGCTAAAATTGAATCAAATGAATCAAAACTATAAAACTAAAATAATGAAAACACTGTTATTATTTATTGTATTCGTATTCACACTTGGAATGGATGGATTCACCCAAAATAAAATCTGGGATGAAACTGATGAACAAAAGCAAGAGCGTATGCAATGGTGGACCGATGCCCGGTTTGGAATGTTTATCCATTGGGGACTTTACGCGCAAGCTGCCCGACATGAATGGGTGAAAAAAAATGAACGGATTTCTGACGCTGATTATCAGAAGTATTTCGAAATTTTTAACCCTGATTTGTTCAATGCAAAAGATTGGGCAAAAAAGGCGAAAGCTGCCGGGATGAAATACGCGGTTATCACCTCGAAACATCATGAAGGGTTCAATATGTTCAAGTCATCTTACACCGACTATAATATAATGAATACACCTTATAATAAGGATGTAATTAAAGAGTGGGTTGATGCATTCAGGGCCGAAGGATTGGGAATTGGATTTTACTATTCACTTATCGATTGGCATCATCCTGAATATACGATTGATCGGGTTCATCCGCAAAGTGCAAATACAAAAGCTGAATATGATGTTCTTAATAAAGACCGCGACATGGCTGTCTATCGTGAATATCTGAAAAATCAGGTCAGAGAAATACTCACGAATTATGGGAAAATCGACATTTTATGGCTCGATTTTTCATTCCCCGGTGAATTTGGCAAAGGACGCGATGATTGGGGCTCTGTAGAATTATTGAAAATGGTTCGTGAGTTACAGCCCGAAATTTTGGTGAACGACAGGGCCGATTTAAAAGATTATGCCGGAGGCTGGGATTTTACCACGCCCGAACAATTTAAGGTGCAGAAATGGCCTGAAGAAAATGGTGTTAAAATTCCATGGGAAACATGTCAGACTTTTTCTGGTTCGTGGGGATATTACCGTGATGAACATACATGGAAAGATACAAAACAGTTATTGGTGCTTTTAATCGAATCAGTAAGTAAAGGTGGTAATCTGCTGTTAAATGTTGGTCCGACTGCCCGGGGCACTTTTGATGAACGAGCTGATTTTGCTTTGGAGGAAATGGGTAAATGGATGCAATTTAATAACCGTTCTATTTATGGATGTACTCAAGCTCCCGAAACTTTTCATACACCCGACCATTCATTATTAACATACAATCCCAAAACCCACCGGTTGTACATTCACCTGCTCGATTATCCTTTAACCAACTTCCTTTTAAGCGATTATGGCGACAAAGTGAAATATGCCCAGTTTTTACACGATGCCTCTGAAATTAAAATAGGTAAACCTTCCGGTCATTGGGTACAACAGGAAACGTTCCAAAACGATATTAACCTTTTACTTCCGGTTAACAAGCCCAATGTTGAGATTCCGGTGATTGAGTTATTTTTAAAATGATGATTATCTGTCAATTGAAAAACGGTTAAAGATTTCTTTTATTGAGGCCGAAACTGTTTGTTAAATTATCTCGTAACACAAACTCCATATTTATTTCAGTTTGTATTGTTTGGTTGCCAGATATTTAAGATTAAGTTGGAAAAATAATGCAGATTTTAACCGCAGAAGCTTTGGAGATTTAAAAAACGCTATTACTTTTGCAGCCGCTTTGATAGCGAAGTTCTTTGTGAGGATGAGGGGTGAAAAAAAGGAAGGATTGGGAAGAGATAACAATTGATTTTTGGTCTGGAATATTTTAGAAAAAACTTTAAAAAAGTTTTGGAGGATAGAAAAAGGTTATTACCTTTGCCGCCCCGTAACGAAACGGACCGCAGCCGGTAGATAGGGAAGAAGATAGAGAAAGGCGGTGGGAAGGATTAGGGAAAGGGAAGAACAGAATAAGTTCATTGACATTTTGAAGCACTAAAAGAAGAAGAAATAAAGAAGAAAAAGCAAGGTAAACCAAATTTTGTTAATTTCTGAAGAGGATAATAACTGAGCGAAAGAGACAACAAACTTTTATA
>DPCJ01000109.1:0-238 GCA_003516705.1 Prolixibacteraceae bacterium
ATATTTTTTGGTGATTATTCAAATCGGCGCGCGAAAGCCCGAAAGCTTCCAGCAACATATCAATGGTAATCCAGAAGGTATTTGTATTGTAATACGTCAGATTAAATTCAGTTTTCTCATTGGGCAACGATAAACCTTCAACCAGCCTCAACTGATTGTTAATGCTGGCCAGCCCTCCTCCCCTGTCGTCAATCCAGCGCGAAATCACTTCAACAGAAACCGCATTGTTGTTTGCGAT
>DPCJ01000109.1:311-2539 GCA_003516705.1 Prolixibacteraceae bacterium
TCGGTTGGATACAATCGCAGCCCGATAAATTTTCCCTCTGAAAGCAGAATGCTTTCGTTTCCGTTATAATTACTGTGCACAAATTGCTGAACGGCATCGTGTGTAAGAAAACTCGTGGTAAAAACATGGGGTATTACCGTGTCAATTGAACGTGCAGTTTTTTGATTTTTTGCCAGATGTACTTCAATAAAATTTCTGTGTTTTCCGGCAAATTTTGAAAACGGATGCAATGATTTAACCACGCCGGCACCTTTTGTCCACCGGCTGCCGGCACCTCCGGCAAGCGATACAATTGCCAGTTCTCTGTTTTTCAATGACTTAACTCCCACATCGGCAAGACTTCGATATTCTGCTTCGCCAATTTGTTCAATTTCATGGTCCATCGGGTCTGAAATACTTACATTTCCGGCAAGCCGGTTTTGAGCAAGACCAATCATTCCCGATTTTAATGCCGATTTTATCTCTTCATGAAAACTGCGGTTAAACCCAAGTTTTTCAAGCAGTTCGCCAAGGCTCTGTTTTTGCTGACCATCAAGAGAATTATCAGGAATCATCCGTTCAAACAACGAAGACACAAAACTGGCATACGAACCCTGAATCTTCTGGGATTTTGAAAGCGCTTCAAGTTCATTTTTCCGGCACAGCGAAAGTTCCCCGATATCTTTTTTTAATAACCGGGGCAGAATAAGAGTGTAATATTTAACCGGAAGCAAAGCATTTTCACCTGTTTTTAGCTGGGCAATGGTACCATTTTCATTTATTCTGAAGTCATAAACCACCGGGTCCATAGCAAATGGGACTGCTCTTTCCATCCCTTTTTTTATTTCGAGCATGGTTTTCAGCAACCAGTTTTGGGCAACAGTTTTCACCGCGGGATCAAAAATAAATCCCATTCCGCCTCCCGACATACCACCCATCATCCAGAATCCCCAGAATTTTTCGCCAAAATGGGCGCGTGTTTTTTCAATAATCTTTTCGGTATAAGCTGTTGTAGCCCAGGGAATAATATCCTGAATAGGTCCGTAAAAATTCTTTTCAGTAAGTTCTCCTATTTTTTTAATGTCTCCATTTTTCAGTTCATCCACAATCTGCTGAAAATAGCTGATGGCTGTTTTGCGTGCCTTCCATTCCTTTTCGGAGCGAAGCAGGTATTTTTCGGTTACCATTTCGAGTACCGGGCCTACATCCTGGGCCATTCCACCATGCACCATTACCAGCGAATCCTGCAGTTTTTGCCGGGTTTCTGCCGAAACCTCCTTGTAGGTAAGAATGGTATGATTGGGTAATAACCTGCCATTACTCACTTCAAATTCAGGGTCTGATTCATTTGCTTTGCAACCTTCAATGATTTTAATTCCGGGCCAAACGCCGCCTGAATCCTGCCAGCCACCACCTGAGCCACCAAGCCATTCACCCAGAATAGCCTTTGCTGCCACAAGTCTGCGTTCTTCCTCCGGCAAAACACCTTCAATACTTTCGGTCTGTCCGGTTGCTCTCATACAAATCGAAATCAGTGAAGCAAGCAGATTGGTTGAAACTGCAAGTCTTGAGCCTTTTGGAATATTATTTACATGGCTCACCATTTCAATACCAAGACCGGGGCCGGCCATTTTTTCAAGCAATACAGCAACCGGCAAACCTATACCTTCCATCGCCGGGGGTACAATGCCCGAGGCAATAAGTGCCGCTTTTAACAGTCCGAGGTAGTCACTGGCAAAATCAAAAATTTCGCTGATGTAACGAATATCAGCCGTAGTTTCCAAATCGATACTTGTAAGCCGTATTACAGGTTCATCAATAATTCTGAACCAGGTTTCCACCGGCGGTGCCGGTTCGTTTGAAGAACCATTGATACTCAGGTCAACCGAAATATTCAGTACTTTTGCGCCATCGGGGTAATCCATGCCAAGAAAGAAAATATCGCTCCAGCAACTGTGCGACAAATCCATTCGAACGGGAGTTTTCTCTTTTAATACCGGATAAAGGCCGTTTTCTTCATTTTTTTTGAGTAGCCCGGGTTTAATTTTCAGCGGCTGATCTTCAGGATGACCAATGCGGAACATCCAGTTATTTCCGGGCGTGGTCCGTACGCTTATTTTGACCTGGTCGGACAGTGTCTGAAACGCCAGTTTATGCCATGCATCGGCAAGGGCACTCGAAAGTCCTTCGTTTACGCCCTTTGTATCCTGAATACGTAATAAAATTTCAATGGCTTCTTCGAACCGGCG
>DPCJ01000066.1:0-5171 GCA_003516705.1 Prolixibacteraceae bacterium
GAACCTGGCAAAGGCGAATTTCAGTACCGATGATCCTTTTGCAGAAGTAAAATTAGACGACCATGTAAAAATACCGGTACCTATAACTGAGCTTACACGCGAAAGCCTGAAGGATTTCGGCCTTGATAATAAAAGTGTTCTTCGCAGCAAAAATATGTTTGCTCTTGGTTTGGTTTGCTGGATGTTTAATCGTCCGCTCGATTACATCGATGAATACATCAAAACCAAATTTGCCAAGAAGCCGGGTGTGGCCGAATCGAATATAAAAGTGTTGCACGACGGGTTTAACTACGGTATGAACCTACAACACATGACACCAAATTTCATTGTTCATCCGGCAGATATCGAAAAAGGAACCTACCGTAATATCAGCGGAAATGTGGCCACTGCCTGGGGGTTTCTGGCTGCATCCGAAAAATCGGGACGTTCATTATTTTTGGGTTCTTATCCGATTACACCAGCTACTGAAATTCTTTCAACACTTGCTGAAAGAAAAGATTTGGGAGTAAAAACTTTTCAGGCTGAAGATGAAATTGCAGGAATTGCTTCTGCAATTGGTGCTTCTTTTGCCGGAAATCTTGCTATTACAACAACTTCAGGTCCGGGGCTGGCCCTGAAATCGGAAGCTATCGGTTTGGCAGTTATGGCCGAAGTTCCGCTGGTTGTGGTAAATGTGCAACGCGGCGGGCCGTCAACTGGTTTACCAACAAAAACAGAACAGTCAGATTTGTTGCAGGCGCTTTATGGACGCAATGGTGAAAGCCCGGTTGTTGTAGTTGCTGCCAGTACACCATCCGATTGTTTCTGGTATGCATTTATGGCATCGAAGATTGCTTTGGAAAGAATGGTCCCGGTTATTCTTTTAACCGACGGTTTTTTAGGCAACGGCAGCGAGCCGTGGAAAATTCCGGCAATGGCAGAACTTCCGTCTATTACACCGCGAATGGCCAAAAATGCTGAAACTTTTAAAGCGTATGCACGCGACTCTAAAACACTGGCAAGAGAATGGGCAATTCCCGGAATGGCTGGTTTTGAACATCGTATTGGCGGTCTTGAAAAAAATGCTGCCGGAAATGTAAGTCACGATCCTGATAATCATCAGGTAAACTCTGATATCAGGGAGAATAAAGTTCAGCGGGTGGTTGACCTTATACCCGATCTCGAACTTTATGGCGATGAAGATGGCGAAGTTCTTTTGGTGGGATGGGGTGGTACTTATGGCCACATGATTAGTGCAGCCCGCGAATTACGCGAAGAGGGCAGAAGTGTTAGCCTGGCGCATTTCAATTACATCAAACCACTGCCAAAAAATACTGCTGAAGTTTTCGGAAAGTTCAAAAAAATAATTGTAGGCGAACTCAACCTTGGGCAGTTTGCCGGGTATTTGCGTACTGTTTTACCTCAGTTCAGCTACCACCAGGTAAATAAACTGAAAGGTTTACCATTTACAGTTAACGAAATCAAACAAAGCGTTTATAAATTGATGGAGGAATAAGCGATGGCCGATATTCAATATACAGTTAAAGATTTTAAAAGCGAAAATGAAGTTCGCTGGTGTCCGGGTTGTGGCGATTATGCCATTATGAATGCGGTACAACGTACCATGGCCGGACTTGGAATTCCACACGAAATGTATGCAGTGATTTCCGGAATCGGATGTTCATCGCGGTTTCCGTACTACATGAGTACTTTTGGTTTTCACACCATTCACGGAAGGGCGACGGCCGTAGCATCGGGTGTGAAACTTGCAAACCCCGATTTGAATGTTTGGGTTATTACCGGCGACGGCGACGGCATGGCCATCGGTGGAAACCATTTTATCCACCTGGTAAGAAGAAACATTGATTTGAATGTGATTCTCTTCAATAATAAAATTTACGGACTTACAAAAGGCCAATATTCGCCAACTACTGACCGCGGGTTTAAAACAAAAACTTCACCTTTTGGCACTGTTGAAGACCCTTTTGTACCGGGTCAGCTGGTTTTGGGAGCGCGGGGAACTTTCTATGCCCGTTCAATCGACAGCAACCTGAAACTGAGTCAGTCGGTTTTTGAATCGGCAGCCAGCCATAAAGGAACTTCAGTGGTTGAAGTGCTTCAGAATTGTGTGATTTTTAACGATGGTATTCACGACGCCATTACCGATCCGCAATTCAGAGCCGACCGACAACTGATTCTCGAACATGGCAAACCCATGCTTTTTGGCGCAAACAACGAAAAAGGCATTGTTTTCGATAACAGGGGAAAACTGAAAGTTGCTGTAATAGGAGAGAATGGAGTAACCATCGACGACATTCTGGTACACGATGAAACAGAGGTTGATCCGACTGTTCACATGGCTTTGATTAATATGCAGTACCCTGATTTTCCGGTTGCTTTTGGCGTTATCCGCAAAGTGGCAGCCCTTGTTTACGATGTCGAAATGGTTGCTCAGATTAAACAGGTTCAGCAAACTCGCAAAATCAAGTGT
Source organism: Prolixibacteraceae bacterium (assembly GCA_003516705.1). Classification (GTDB taxonomy): domain Bacteria; phylum Bacteroidota; class Bacteroidia; order Bacteroidales; family Prolixibacteraceae; genus Draconibacterium. Next base: position 2,471 of record DPCJ01000066.1, read on the forward strand.
GTTGATGATTTACTTAAATCGGGTAATACGTGGGAAGTGTAGAGAATAAATAATCAAAGCAAACTTGCTCTGATTAGTGTGGTAAATTAAATATTAAAAAGAGAGGCTTCAGTAAATGTAACTGAAGCCTCTCTTTTTAATACAATTAATTCAGAATTTTAAAGCAACACCAAGATTTAAATAGGCAATCCCATAACCTAACTCCAATAAGCCTGCCAGGTTATCACTGAAATAGTACCTGCCACCCAAATACCACGAATAAACCAATCCTCCCCTTACCGGATCATCATAATTTCCAGCGCTTCCATGTGATTTTGAAGAAACAGCGTTAAACCCAAGCATCAGTCCGGTGTAAGTATCCAGTTTATCGATAAACTGATAGTGCAATGAACCTCTTGCGCCAATGATCATACTCGAATAGCTCCATCCATAACCTGAGTAATCCCATTTCGCACCTGTGTATCCAAAATAACCACCAATTCCTAATGAACTGTTTTCATCAAACAATTCATCTTTTACACCTACTTCGAAAGAGGCAGAAACCGGAGGAATTCTGTTGGTGTAATAGCTTCCGGTGTAAAGAGTGCTACCAAAACCAATCCCAAGATTTAAAACCTTATCCCCTTTTATAAAGGTGGTATTTTGCGCAAACAAAACCTGTCCAAGAAAAAAGACCGCAATAAATAAAAAGAAGATTTTTTTCATAGATAAAATGTTTAATTATTAATTCTATAAATTTAAGACATTGATGTATTAAATTCAATGATTATGATTAAAAAAAATAATTAACAAAATTGAAAATTCGAAGGAGGATTGTTAATTCCTGATTTTATGCGATATATTATGTGTCAAATCAAATTGATATGGATTTGATTTCAAGATTAGGCATTTTCTCAAAATCCGACATGGCATTAATTAAGCCAACTTTAGTAAAGTCAGAAAGGCTGGCCAATGTAATTCTTGTTTCATTTATTCTACCTTCAGCTAAGAGTTTTTCTCTTTGAGTTCCTCTTAATAAAGGAGTATTGGGAGTCCACCATTTTTTGCCATCGAAGAAAACAAGGTTGGCCGAAAAGCTGTCGGTAATCAAGCCATTTTTTACGATGATTATGTCATCGCAGGTTCCCCTTTTTTCAAAAAGTGCCTCCAGATTTTTGCGATCGGCATATTTGAATTGGTAATCAATATTATTGTCCACTACCAGTTGAAGCGAGTTTACCACCCGATAAACGTGCGGAATAAATTCAATTTTTTCGATTTGTCGGCCATAAATCACACGGCAACGAAATAATCCGGTTTGGGCAAAACCCGGAACCTGAATTTGTTGCTCCAGTAAAATTTCATCTTCAGCATCGAATTTTAACTTTCGGGTGTGTGAAAACCGGGCCTGATGAAATTCAAGATTTTCAAGCCTGCCATCAGCACATTTTATGGTTTCAAGCAATTGGTACATACACTTTTTTCAACATTTCTTCGTACTCTTTTTTAGCTTCACTCATAAAGGTAATCCCGCCACCACTTTTATATATCAGGTTGTCTCCATCAATTTCGATGTACCTGATGAGTACACAACTGTCGAGGTTTTTTCCATCGAAAACTCCAAATACACCAGTGTAATAACCTCTTTTATAATTTTCGGCAGCTTTTATTATTTCGAGCGTTTTCTTTTTTGGCGCCCCCGAAACTGAACCTGCCGGCAGTAATGCATAAATAATATCGCCAATTTGTTCAGCGTAATTGGCAGTCAATACTCCCGAAATTGCCGAACTTACCTGCAACAAGTTTTTGTTATTGGTTTTAATATGGCTGATGTACCTGAATTCGTCAACCTTCACATCCTCAGCAACCAGACTAAGGTCGTTGCGAATAAGATCAACAATTGTGTTGTGTTCGGCAAGTTCTTTTTTGTCGCTCAGTATTTTATCAATCGCATTCTCCTGGTCGGCGTCAATCGTTCCCTTCATGGGGTGAGAGAAAATTTTGCCATCCTGAATCTGCACAAAACGCTCAGGCGAAAAACAGACAAATTCGTTTTCGAGATAAATTTTAAAAGGTGCCAGGCTGGAAGCAAAAATCTCAGCAGGTGTCAGGTTTGTTTTAACAGGCGTGGGTTGTGTGTAATTTAAAAGATAAGTGTCACCATTCAGGATGTGTTTTTTTACCCGTTTGAACCCGTTTTTGTATTGTTCAAACGAAACGGGAGAAGTCTCCCAGTATTTCAATTTGATTTTTTCCCGATTCTCGGGTAGTTTGGAGAAACCCGGAATTTCAAGCCACAATTTCAGGTCATTCTCATTCAACGGAAACAACCGGGGTTTTTCCATTTCGAAATCAATCAGAAACACAAATGGTTCGCCAAGTTTGCCAAGGCGGTTCATTTGATTTTTTATTTCTCCTGATTGTTTCATCATGCCCGGCAAAAGTAGAAAAAAATGGTTTCTAATCGGAATGAAAGCTTAGGAAAGTCCGGCTCCCTGCTACGTCACTCCCGAAAATATTTCTATTTTTACTGCAAATCAAAAATCGTGTACATCGCCAGAAATATTGCCTCAGTTGCTCAGTCGATACCCGCCGGGGTAAAGCTTGTTGCGGTTTCGAAAACAAAACCCGTGGAAGATATACTTGAAGCTTACCAGGCAGGTCAGAAAGCTTTTGGCGAAAACAAAGTTCAGGAATTGGTTCAAAAATTTGAAGCGCTTCC
>DPCJ01000066.1:5353-6054 GCA_003516705.1 Prolixibacteraceae bacterium
ATGGTGCGTATCGGGAGTAAGATTTTTGGAGAACGGAATTATCAACATAACTAAATAACAGATTAAAGACTCAATTGTATGGGTAATTTACAAACAACTTATTTGGGCTTGACAGTTAAAAACCCATTGGTGGCAGCCAGTTCGGGATTAACCGGTAACATCGGAAAATTAAAGGAACTTGAAAATGCGGGAATTGGCGCAGTGGTGTTAAAATCGATTTTTGAGGAGCAAATTTTGGGCGAAGTTTCGGGTATGATTGCCAATGAACCACAAAATTCAGAGTATCCGGAAGCAGAAGATTACATCAGATATTATCTCCGCGACAATTCGGTGCGTAAACACATCGAATTAATTGAAGCTGCGAAAAACGAACTGAATATACCTGTGATTGCAAGCGTAAACTGTATCTCGGGCGATGAATGGACCTCAATTTCGAAAGAGTTTGAAAAAGCCGGGGCTGATGCCATTGAACTCAATATATTTTACGTACCAACCAACCGCAACGAAAAGCCGGGTGTGGTTGAACAATTGTACCTCAACGTGTTGCAAAAGGTAAAAAGCGAAGTTTCGATTCCGGTTGCCGTAAAATTCGGCATCAACCACAGCAACATTGTTGGCATGGCCGACAAGCTGAAAGGCGCCGGTGCCGATGGAGTTGTGATGTTTAACCGGTTTTATGAACCCGATATTAATATTGAGAC
>DPCJ01000066.1:6169-13625 GCA_003516705.1 Prolixibacteraceae bacterium
AAAATATTTTGATTTTAAGTATTGAAACAACCTGGACCAGGTTGTTTTTTTTTGCAGTGCCATGTTAAAAAAATCAAATAATCTTTAATAATCGGCGGTGTGGTATAACAAAAGCACCATTTCAAACGTATTGAAAGGTGTTATGAAAACTACAAATAAAAACAATTTCAGGATTTTCAGCGATGCCGGATTCCGCGACAAAACATCTGTTTTCAGCAGGCAGTTTAACTTTAGAATTAATGAAAATCAGGGTTTTGTTGTTCCATGGCAAATGACTGAAAAGAGAACCACCCAAAGGGTGGACGAACAGGTATTCAGGTACAGTCACTTTTGATTTATTGATTTGTTTTGAAGGTAAAAGTCCGGCCAAAGTGCCGGATTTTTTTATTGCCTCAAGCTAATTCAGCTTTGCAAGGATTTCGGTTAAAAAATATTTTACCTGGCCTGTTGCCATTGGAAGTTCATTTTCAATTTTTTGTTTCGAAACGCTTAAAATATCTTCGTTTGGCAGGTACTCCAGGTTGTCGATGAGGGTAAATGCCTCAAATGCCACTTCCCATTCGTCGTTGATAATCAAATCGATAAAAATGGGCATGAAATTGCTGAAATCGAGACCGTTTTGCCAACAGGCTGAAATCAGTCTCTTCCTTATTGACTTGTATTTTTCGTCTTCAATGGCGCGCATAAAACTGTTCACCGATTCCTTGTCTTTTACCGAGCCCAGCAGTTTAATAATTTCAAGTTCAACTTCGTGTTCAGGCAAGGTATTCAGTAAATCGAAAAGCAACGGCAAATACAACCGGTTACCTTCGTTACTTATTTTTTCGATGGCCATTTTAACCATTTCAACATCGGCGGAAAACAGCGCCAGCTTGATTTTTTCGTTTATATTTTGTGTCTTCATAAAGTAATTTTCAGAGTGCAAACATACATTTTAAAAGGTATAAAGTGGACCGGAAAATTCAAAAACCCAATTAATACTTACCTTTGGCTGCAATGAATAAGTTAGAAGAATTGGGCAAAACCGATGTCGGGAAACTGATGTGGAAATACTTTGTTCCGGCCTTTGTTGGTGTGTTTCTGAATGCACTTTATAATATTGTTGACAGGATTTTTATTGGTCAGGGTGTTGGTGCGGAGGCACTTTCCGGCATCTCGGTAATTTTTCCGGTGATGCTGATTATGATGGGCTTTGGAATGATGATTGGTATTGGAACAGGGGTGGTTGTTTCGATAAATCTTGGTAAACGTGACCTTGAAACAGCAGAGAAAACAATTGGTACAGGGTTCGTACTTATGATAATTGCATCGGCTGTTGTTATGATTTTAACCTATATTTTCAAAAAACCAGTTTTGCAATCGTTTGGCGCCACCGCCGAAACATACCAGTTCGCCAACGATTACCTCAATATTATTTTGGCAGGAACGATATTTATGGTGGTCGGATTTTCGCTCAATAATGTAATCCGTTCAGAAGGAAATGCCCGCATTGCAATGATTTCGATGATTTTGAGTTCAGTTACCAATGTTTTACTCGATTACATTTTTATTTTCAGGTTTGGCTGGGGTGTGAAAGGAGCTGCCTGGGCCACCATTATTTCAATGTTTGTACTGATGGTGTGGGTGCTGGTTCATTTCAACAGCAAACGGTCGGTTGTAAGATTGAAACAAAATAATATCAGGTTTGACTGGTTCATACTGAAACAAATTGTGGCCATTGGAATGGCGCCGTTTGCCATGCAAATTGCGAGCAGTGTGGTGCAGGGATTGCTCAATAAAAAGCTGATTCAGTTTGGTGGCGATTTGGCCGTGGGTGCAATGGGAATTATCAATTCGATGGTGACTTTGTTTGTAATGTCTATCGTGGCTATTAATATGGCAGCACAACCAATCATCGGGTTTAACTACGGTGCAAAATCAGTTGAAAGAGTAAAACAATCGCTGAAGATTTCAATTATTGCTGCCACTGCAATTGCGGTTGGCGCTTTTATTCTGATTGAAGCTATGCCCGGAGTTTTTGTGAAATTGTTTAATAATAACAGCACAGTTTTGTACGAATTAGCAAGAAATGGGATGACACTTGTTTTTCTCGCCTTACCGATTGTAGGCTTTCAGGTTGTGGCGTCCAATTTTTTTCAGTCGGTTGGAAAGGCAAAATATGCCATGTTTGCCACGCTTTTCCGACAGGTAATTTTGCTGATTCCGCTGTTATTTCTCTTGCCGGTTTTTTTTGGAATCAATGGCATCTGGCTGGCTTTTCCGGTTGCTGACATTGTTTCCGCAATGGCAGTAGCTTTAGTTTTATATCACGAATGGAAAAAACTTAATTTACTTGAAAATGAAATTGCCTGAAAAACTATTCGCTATCTCTTTAATTTCAGTTATCATTTTTTCACTGCTTGTATTTTTGTTTAAAGCCGAATGGCTTACAATTGGAATTGGTCGGAGTTTGCCTGTTGGAACACTGGTTTCGTGGTTGCTGGTCGTTGCTTTTGCCGCGGTTATGTTGCTGCTTTTTAACCGGAAAGCGGAAAACAGGGTGAAGCGATTTTTAACTGCAACTTTGAAGATAAACATAGCTCTGGCAGCTGTCTGGGGATTTGTTTCTTTTCTTTTATCGGGCAACTGGTCGTTTAATTTTAGCGGTGGAATAAGGTTTAATGTCTGGATTTATTACACAGCATTTGTAATTGCAATCCCATTGGTGGTCTTTGTAAGTTGGGGAGCAATACTCCTGATTCGCAAAATTTTCAGCTCGAAATAATCTTCAGTGCTGATTTGCCGGGTACAATAATTTTTCTCCCGTATTTTCAATCACCTCTTTTTCCCATGAATCGGGATAACCCGGAAATGATGGTGATTGTGGGTATCCCCACGGATTACGCAGAAATTCACTGTCTTTTTCCTGTTTTACATTGCCATCGAGAAATTTCACTAGCAGAAAATCACCAAGTTCCGACCAGCGCTTTACTGTGTAATCGCCTGTATTACATGAATAATCGGTTATAAATTCGCGGGCAAGTGTTGAATCTTTTTCCCAGAGTTGAAACGCTGCTGCATCCACCGCCGGCGTGTAAACGGCAAATTTATTTTCGAGTTCACTTTGCACTTTTTGTACATCGGGCATTACGCGGTTGTAAAAAAGATAAGCAAAGTGTGCCACGCGGTTAAATACCCAGAAAGCCGCATCGCTTTTGTAAGTTAGTATATCGCCATAACCTTCGCTCCATGTTTTCGGTACGCTGTTGATTCCGCAGTAAAACGGGACATAAACCGTGGTGCCGGCATCGTCAACCCCAAACCAGTTGATTCCGCCAATGGGGTCGGGCAGCCAGTTGCGCATTTGTGCGATAAACGAAAATCCGGTTTGTTGTGTCTGAACGGTACGTTCGTTAAAATATTCCCCATCGTTATATTTCCATGTCAGTGGGCGCCAGCGGTACGGCATCCCAAACGGACCGGCACCGGCATCTTCACTCATGTCAAGAGCGGTTCCCTGTAAATGGTTGCGTTTGGCAGCCATCAAATCCTGTGGTGTCAGTTTTTTTGCCGGTTTTACGTAGAGCGGCATTCTTTTTTCGAGGTTTTTGCCGGTGGCATAATCCCAGTGTTCTTCCATTCCGTCGGCCACCTGGTTAAAGAAAGTCCAAACGCGGATTTCACAAAAACGGGCAGCATCGAAAGTGAGTGGCGCATACACATCGCTGAAACTGAAATCGGCATCCGCTCCGGTGAAATACCCTTTTTCACGGGCAAAACTGATGGCGTCATGCGCAAAAACAACTTCAACTTCAGGCTGAAAAATCTTATCCAGATTTTTACTGCTGATGCTGCGTTTCCCATCTTCCTCCGGAATTTGGGTAATTCGGGCATGATTGGCGTGTGCTGAAATATAACCGTCAGGAATTCTTGCAGCCACCCAAACAGCTCCTTTTCGTGAATTAACAGATTGTTTTGTTTTCTTATCGGTCTGCCAATCGGTTCCTTTTCCAATGATTTCCATAATCCAGACTTCGTTTTTATCACCAATCGAAAACGACTCGCCTGAACTTGCATAACCATATTTTTCAACCAGCTCTGCAATTACTTTAATGGCTTCGCGGGCAGTTCTTGCCCGTTGTAAAGCAATAATCATCAGTGCAGCATAATCCATAATCCCGGTGGTATCAACCAATTCGGGTCTGCCACCAAACGTCGATTCGCCAATGGCCAGCTGGTGCTCGTTCATAAAACCGATGGTTTGATAGGTGTATTCAACCTGTAGAATTTGCCCTAAAGGTTTTGCCGTACTGCGGTCGTAAATGGTTACCAAACTCCCGGCAGGCCAGTGCCGGGAAGGGCTGTAGTACAACTCTCCGTACCTGATGTGCGAGTCGGCAGCATACGAAATCATGGTTGAACCATCAGCCGAAGCGCCTTTTGTAACCAGAAAGTTGGTGCAGGCAACGCTTTTGTTTGTGTTTATTGCAATTATCAGGCTGAATGTCAGCAGGAAAATATTTTTGAGTTTCATATTGTTTTAATTCGAATATTTACTTGAACAGGAATAATCAGAGTTTTGATGCCAACGCTTCACCGGTATATGAGTTTTTTACTTTTACCAAATCTTCCGGAACTCCGGCAAAAATAAGTTCGCCCCCTTTATCTCCACCTTCCGGACCAAGGTCGATTACCCAGTCGGCTGATTTTATAATTTCAAGGTTGTGTTCGATTATAATAATTGAATGTCCACGCGATATTAATGCGTTGAACGAATCGAGTAGTTTGCTGATGTCATGGAAATGCAGCCCGGTAGTTGGTTCGTCGAAAACAAAAAGTGTGGGCGAATCTTTTTCAAGCGCCAGAAACGAAGCCAGTTTCACGCGCTGGCTTTCGCCACCCGACAATGTACTCGACGACTGACCCAGTTTAATATAGCCCAAACCCACATCCTGTAAAGGCTTCAGCCGTTTTGTAATCTTTTTTTCTGTCGAACTTTTACCACGGCTGAATAATTCGATGGCCTCATCAACGGTTAAATTGAGGATGTCGTCGATGTTTTTGTCCATGTACCGAACATCGAGAATATCCTCTTTAAACCGTTTGCCATTGCAGCTTTCGCAAACAAGGAAAACATCGGCCAGAAACTGCATTTCAACTTTTATTGTGCCTTCTCCCTGGCATTCGTCGCAACGACCGCCATCCACGTTAAACGAAAAATGCGAAGGTTGTAACCCCTGTATTTTTGCCGCCTGCTGTTCAGAATAAAGTTTTCTGATTTCGTCGTAAGCTTTCAGATAAGTAACAGGGTTTGATCGTGACGATTTTCCGATGGGATTCTGGTCGATGTATTCGATGGCAGTGAGCAACTGGTAATCGCCCAGAATTGCATCGTGCTGTCCAGTCCTGTCACCATAACCTCCAATAATTTTGGTCAGTGCAGGTGCCAGAATTTTGGTAACCAGCGACGATTTTCCCGACCCGCTCACACCGGTTACTACAGTAATTACATTCAGTGGAAATTTAACGCGCAGGTTTTTCAGGTTGTTTTCGCGGGCACCAACAATTTCAATAAAGTTGGTCCATTTGCGGCGCATTTTTGGAACTTCAATTCGTTCAACGCCAGTCAGGTATTTGGTTGTCAGGCTTTCGGGTTTTTCGGCTAATTGTGTGTGGTTGCCCTGAAAAACAACCTCGCCGCCGTGTTGCCCGGCAAACGGGCCGATATCGATAATTTCGTCGGCTGCACGAATTATTTCCTCGTCATGTTCGACCACCAAAACCGTGTTCCCGATAGATTGCAGTTGTCGCAAGACTTTAATGAGTTGTTGTGAATCGCGCGAATGTAAACCAATACTTGGTTCGTCAAGGATGTAAAGCGACCCGACCAGACTGCTCCCTAACGATGTTGCAAGATTAATTCGCTGCGATTCTCCACCTGAAAGTGTTGATGAAAGTCTGTTCAGCGTGAGATAACCTAATCCTACGTCGCACAGAAAGTTGAGCCGGTTGTTGATTTCTGTCAGTAATCGTTTGGATAAAATGGTTTCGTGGCTGTTGAGTTCAAGCCCTGCAAAAAAGGGTTTTAATTCCGAAACCGGCATCAAAACCAACTCGTGAAGCGACTTTCCCGCAATTTTCACATAGCCGGCTTCTTTCTTCAGCCGACTGCCTTTGCACTCCGGGCAAACGGTTTTTCCGCGATACCGCGAGAGCATTACCCGATATTGAATTTTATAGCTGTTTTCTTCCAGCATCTTAAAAAACTGGTTCAACCCTTCGAAATGTTTGTTGCCGGTCCAAAGCAAAAAGCGCTGGGCGCTTGTAAGTTCGTAAAAAGGTTTGTGAATCGGGAAATCGAATTTGTTTGCTGCATAAACCAGCTGGTTTTTCCATTCGCTCATTTTTTCACCTTTCCAGCAGGCAATGGCATCCTGGTAAATCGAAAGCGATTTGTTGGGAATCACAAGGTCTTCATCAATCCCGATTACCTTGCCGTAACCTTCGCAGGTTGGGCAGGCGCCCACCGGATTATTGAAACTGAACATGTGAACTGTTGGAATTTCAAACTCAATTCCATCAGCTTCAAACTGGTTCGAAAACGATTTGCTGATGTTCCCGTTAGCCACGTTTACTTTGATGATACATTCGCCGTGACCTTCAAAAAAGGCAGTCTGTACCGAGTCGGCCATGCGGCTTTGCGTGTCTTCATCAGCATTCACCGAAATGCGGTCGATGATGATGCAACTTCCATTGCTGGTTTCCTGCAAATTGTCTTTTACAAACTCTTCAATTTTTACCGTTTTGCTATCGATTTCAAGCCGGGTAAAACCCTGCTGCAAAAGCAACTCAGCTTCCTGCAAGAGTGTTCTTCCGTTTTTTGGTCTGAGCGGTGCGGCTACAATTACCATCGTGTCAACCGGGAAAGTGTTGATGTAATCTAAAACATCGGTAACGCTTTCGCGTTTCACTTCATCGCCCGAAACCGGTGAAATTGTTCGCCCAATGCGGGCAAAAAGCAGCTTCAGATAGTCGTATATTTCGGTAGAAGTTCCAACCGTTGAGCGCGGATTACGTGTGTTTACCTTTTGTTCGATGGCAATTGCCGGCGGAATTCCTTTTATAAAATCAACTTCGGGTTTATTGATTCTGCCTAAAAACTGACGTGCGTACGACGAAAGGCTTTCCACATAACGCCGTTGTCCTTCGGCAAAAAGCGTGTCGAAAGCCAGCGAAGACTTCCCCGAACCCGAAACCCCTGTTACTACAATAAACGTGTTGAGTGGGATTTTCAAACTGATATTCTTGAGGTTATGAGCCCTGGCATGTTGAATTTCAATGAATTTTGATACTTTTTTATGTGGCATATATCCCGGGTTACTAATTATTGGGTTAAAAATTTGTATTTTTCCTTAAAATGTGTCATTTTTACCAGCACAAAATTAGTAATTAGTTTCACTTCAACTTAAAAACGTCG
>DPCJ01000149.1 GCA_003516705.1 Prolixibacteraceae bacterium
TGAAAGAGGTTAGTTTTAACGATGCCCAAATGGTGCAAATGCAAAAAAGCATGAAAAGCATGTTTTATCTCTTTGCAGCCCACACAATCCTTGTTTTTTATTCAGCATTTTTTTTGAGCAAAGCAGCCTGGGCTTTCATTAGCGGTGGATTGTTTTATATTCTTTTCGGGGTATATTTCATTTTCGAAATTATCAGGCAAAAACGAATGAAAAAACAGGAAACCCAGAACCTTGAAGAGGAGTGGGTGCCGTTGGTTGACGGAACCGGTAACGTTACCGGAAAAGCTCCGCGAAGCCGGGTTCACAATGGCAGTAAACTTTTACATCCCGTGGTGCATTTGCATGTGTTCAATCAGAATAAAGCAATTTTACTACAAAAGCGCCCCATGAACAAACTGATTCAGCCCGGAAAATGGGACACAGCGGTAGGTGGTCATATTTCGGACGGAGAAACACTGGAACAAGCCTTGCAAAAAGAGGCCCGCGAAGAAATCGGGTTGCTGCAGTTTTCAGCAAAACACCTGAAATTTTATCGCTGGGATTGCGAAGAGGAATCGGAGCTGGTTTATCTTTTTATAACTCACGACCACAAAAATGTTAAACCACAGTCCGACGAAGTGGAAGAATTACGTTTCTGGACTAAAAATCAGATTGAAAAACAACTGGGGCAGGGGGTTTTTACACCAAACTTTGAACTCGAATTCGGTATGCTGAAAGAGATGAAAATCATTTAGTTTTACATACTAAACTTTAACTTCAATCGATTTCCAGAAGTTGTGTTTTTCTGTTAGTTTTCCACTTACTAAATGCTCACCCGATTAAAAAAATCACAGGAATTTTATGCAGTTCAGGAATTCCCGATTTCCACTGCTGAATGGTTTTTGTAACCACATATTCATTTTCACCGGTGAGATCGGCGGCAATACAAAGTTGTGTTGCCGGGGAACAGAATTTAATTAAATCGCTTATCAAATGGTTGTTACGATAAGGTGTTTCTATAAAAATCTGTGTCTGGTTATCTGATTTTATTTTTCGTTCGAGCATTTGAATTGCCTTCACCCGGTCGTTGGGTTTTACTGGCAGATAACCGTTAAAAGCAAAATTCTGGCCGTTTAAACCAGAAGCCATAAGCGCCAGAAGAATCGACGATGGCCCCACCAGCGGAACCACTTTTATTCTTTTCTGGTGAGCAATTTTAACCACATCGGCACCCGGATCTGCAATCCCCGGACAACCGGCTTCCGAGATTACAGCAATATCATTACCTTCTTCCGCAGGTTTCAGAAACGTTGGCAGGTCAGCGACCTGCGTGTATTTGTTCAGCTCAAAAAAAGTGAGGGTATCAATATCAATATCGTGGTTCACCTGCTTAAGAAACCGACGGGCGGTTCGCACATCTTCAACAATAAAATAACGGATTTCGCTAACTATCTGTTGAATACCTGCCGGAAGTACACTCCGCCAGTCGCCTTCGCTTAAAACATTGGGAACAAGGTACAATTTTGCCATTGTTAAAGATTTTTGCAAAAGTAAGGATTATGAACAGAACAGCGTTGGTTTTGCTAAATTTGTGGCATGTCACTCAACAACAAATACAGTATCGAAGCCACATTTCTTGGAACCGGAACTTCACAGGGCGTACCTGTAATTGCCTGCGATTGCAATGTTTGTCGGTCGGACAATAAACGTGATAAAAGACTGCGTTCGTCGTTGTTGCTGAAAATAAACGGATTTAATATTGTGATTGACGCCGGGCCCGATTTTCGCCAGCAGATGTTGCGCGAAGAAGTGACAACCCTCCGTGCCATTTTGCTGACCCACGAACATGTCGATCATATTTTCGGGCTCGACGATATCCGCTCGTTTAACTGGCTGCAAAAGCACCCGACAGATATTTATGCTGAACCACGCGTGCAGGAAGCCATTAAACGGATTTTTCATTATGTATTTTCCGACTTTAAATACCCCGGAATACCCGAAATGAAACTGCATAAAATTGATGGTGAACCGTTTAAAATAGAAGGAATCGAATTTATCCCCATTCGCTGTTACCACCACAAATTACCGGTGTACGGATTCAGGGTGGGGGATTTGACCTATATTACCGACACCAATTCAATTCCAGCGGAAGAACTGGAAAAAGTTTACGGAACCCGAATTCTGATTATCAATGCACTGCGCAGGCAAAAACATATTTCGCATTTCAATCTTGAGGAAGCGCTTGAAATTGTGCATAAAGTTCAACCCGAAACAACTTATCTCACACACATGAGCCACGAGTTTGGAAAATATGCAGAGGTTCAGGCTACATTACCCGACAATGTATTTATCGCGTACGACGGGTTAAAGCTTGAGATTTAAAATCCTGATTAATTGAAAATAATTACCTTTTCAACCGTTGAGCCATTTTTTGAATTCAGCAGTACGTTCGATACTCACAATTGTTTCGTCGCTTGTTCCGGGTTTTGGTTTTAATTCGAGTTTTATCCGGCTTCGCGAATAGGCAACCATATTGGTTATTGCATTCATATTAACAATGAATTTGCGGTTGATGCGAAAAAACAAATCCGGTTCGAGCATCGTTTCAAGCTTGTCGAGCGAATAATCTACTGGGTAATTATTCCCCTGAAAAGTGCTGATATAACAACCTTTTTCCATAGCATAAAAGCAGGCAACCTCCGAAACCTCCACCTTTCGTATTTTGTCGGCAATCTGTATCAGAAAACGTTTTTTATATTCCGGCTTTTTCCCCTGCAGTTCAGCAAGTAAAGCATCAAAATCGATATTGAATGCCGATTTAAGGTTTCGGTATTTCTGTAAACTTTCAGCAAGATCTATCTTTCTGACTGGTTTTAAAAGATAGGCAATGCTGTTCAGTTTAAAGGCTTTTATGGCATACTGGTCGAACGCGGTGGTAAATATCACAGGAGTATTTACAATTACCTGGTCGAAAATACTGAAACTGATACCATCAGACAGCTGAATATCAAGAAAAATCAGGTCGGAGTTGTTTTGCGATAACCACTTTGCAGCCTCTTTTACAGAACCAATTTTTGCCAGAATACAAACCGACGGATCGATTTCAATAATCATGTGTTCCAGCTTATCGGCAGCAATGCTTTCGTCTTCAATAATCAGTACGTTCATCTTTATCAATTTCAATTAAAGGAAGTTTTGCAATATAAAAACCCGAAACCACTTTAAATTCAGGCACTTTATCCGAAATCAGTGCGTAACGTTTCGCCAGATTTTTGAGTCCAAGTCCGGTGGAAACCACAGCCGAAATTTTGGGCTGAATGTTGTTTTTTATGACAAGAACCGCACCCTCACATATTATTTCGATGGACAACGGTTTTGATTCGTTTACAATGTTGTGCTTAATGGCATTTTCGAGAACGACCTGCAACGATAGTGGAGGTAATACAAGACTCAGCATATTTGAAGGAATATTTACCGAATAAGTTAAGTCGGTTCCATAACGGATTTGCTGTAAAAACAGGTACGAACGCATAAAATCAAGCTCTTTTTCAAGCGTGGCTACAGGTTGCTCAATGGTTTCGAGCACGTAACGGTAAATCTGCGAAAACTCATCGATAAACTGCTGGGCCTTTGCCACATCTTTATTAATCAATCCCGACAACACATTAAGGCTGTTAAACATGAAGTGCGGGTTAATCTGACTTTTTAAAACCTCAAATTTGATTTGAGAAAGTTCTTCCTGTAATGATTTTGCAACCTGAACTGCCTTTTGGTTTTCGATATAAAAAATCCAGGCTTCCAGAATTGTCATCAACAGAATATTCACTGCAATAAAGATGAGAATATTACTGATAATTACGCCTTTGAAGTCTTCGGAATATGGAGTTAAAAGGTTAGCCGTGAACGTAAACGACAAAGAAATAATTGAAGCAGTTAGCACGGAAAATACAAGCTGTATAATCAGACGTTTGAAAATTGTTTTACTCCACGGAGCAACGTTATGCAGGTACCTTATTAGAAACAGGTTGGGGTAAGCAAGAAAAAATGCTGCGACAAGACTCAGCGTAGTTCCCCTGAAAAGACGGAAAAGAAAATAATCAACTCCGGGAATCAGATGATAACCAGTGTAATGATTGTACCCAATCACAATCAATTGAACTGCCACCGTCATTCCCAACAGAAACCTGAATAGCTTTCCGAACGGGAAAAACCGGTGTATCTGCATGAAATCCATGAGTTTTATTTTTATGTTCAAATATAATTGAAATGATTTTACAGAATTTCCGACCGGCAGCACGATTCTTTTGCAATAAGGTAAAATCCGCAGGAAAATTTTTCCATTAGATTTTACCCTTTTCAGATGTTTTTAAAACCGCTTGATTAATCCAACTCTGAACGACAGATATTTATAATCAATTTGTTTTTCTGCATTTTCAAATTCAGTATCTCTCGAAAGCGAATTGAATTTGACACCCGGCGCGAGGCTCCAGTTTTTTCCCAAATGTACATCAATACCCGCAGCTACCTGCCAGCCAAAGTCGTGCCCTGTGTCGTTAATAATATCACCATCCGGGTTTTCAGTTTCAATGTGGTTGTACAATCCACCTGCACGCACAAACCAGTCAACTGCCGATTTACCAAGCTTGCGCTGGTACTGTAATCCCAAAAGGTACCCGGTTTCTTCAAAATCCATATCGCTGCCGGCAAAAGAATCGTCGGCGTTCAGGTGGTTCCAGCCCCAACCGGCATAAGCGCCCAAATGTGGCATAAAGCGGTAATGAAAAATCCCTTCGAAACCCACCCCTGGATTTAGTTTTGCTCCGTCAAGTTCACTCACAGGCAACGCAAAACCGCCATTCAGCTCAAATCCAAAACGTTTTTCTTTTTCCTGTGCTAAAGCACAAACAGACAATACATAAGCCATAATGACTGTCAAAATTGTTTTTGTTTTCATTGTTTAATCATTTACATGGTTGATAAAAATTGTTTCATCGCCAAATGTAGTTGGCACTTCATCAACAAAAAATTGAAAGCTGACGAACCTGTGAAATTGGATGATGAACGCGATTCTTTTGCAACTAAATGAATCAGAACAGGGAAAGTAAAATCTATTTTGCAGAATGAAATAACTTACTTTTTTGTGATTTTCAGGTTTAGAATCACCGCCAGCGAAGCAACCAGATAAAAAATACCGGCAATGATAAAGGCACTTTTCAAACTTACATTATCGGTAAGCCAGCCTAACAACGGCCCCACAACTGCAAAAACGATGCGGATTGAGAAATCACGCACCGAAAGAATGGTGGCCCGAACATCGCTCGAAGTAAATTGATGCAAATGGTTTTTCAATAGCGGCGTTGCAATACCCCGAACCAGGTAAAATAAAAACAGAAACGGAATTCCCCACCACGAAATGGAAATACCTGTGAGCAGGTAGCCCGCTGTAATGGATAAAATGATAGCCGGAATCAGATAGCGTGCCTGTAGCAGCCTTTCAACCCTGTGAGCAAAAACTGATGAAATGCCAACTGTCAGATTCAATACAGTCCAGAAAATGCCATACATTTCAACGGGCACGCCAATGGCCAGAAAATAGGGTTGAACAAGCCAGGCAAAGGTGAGGGTTGCTGCCCCGGTAAGTGCAGAAAGCAACAGCGATTGCCTGAGCTGGTGATTTTTCAGCAAAGCAGATTGAATATTCAGAAAGAGTTTTTTGAACGAATGAATATGTTCCGTGGTATGAATCCGTGGCTCAACCAGAGTTAATGCTGCGGGAATAGCCATCGCTGCAACAATGGTTTGAAAATAAAACGGTGTTCGCAGACTGATGACTGCCAGAAAACCACCGGCTATTCCGGCAAAAGCTTCTCCAAAGTTACCAACAGAAGTTATTCTGCCTTCCTGTTTCAAATAGTCGCCGGTTTTACCCGACGCCTTTAAACTGTCATAAAGCATTGCAGAATCGGCACCTGAAACAAAAGCATGACCTGCACCAAGTACGATTTCGGCAACGGCAAAAGCCCAGAATCCATAAGAAAAACTGTATGTCATAAAACCTGCACTTCCCAGCAGGCTTCCATAAATCAACGTACGTTTCCGTCCCCATACATCGGCCATCCAGCCCGACGGAACTTCCATGGCAACAATAGCCACCGAATAAATAGCTTTCAGCGTAAAAATTTCCTGCATGCCCATGCCGTTGTTCTGGTAAAACAATACCACCACAGGCATAACCATATTAAACCATTTCGAAAGTTTAATCACAAAAAGCCGTGAAATATTTTTGTCGTAATTCACCATAAATCAGGTTGTAAAAATAACACGTAACAGTAAACTCAGACAAGGGTTACAAAAGAAATCCTGATGTTTATAAAGCCTTTGTTGTGTTATTTTAAAACTTTAACAGCCACTTTGCTTTTAATTTTAAAGCAGAATTATACTTTTGTGCCTCAGACAAAAACAGACTTAATTATGAATTTATTTATTCCGAAAAACTACAAATCGATTCTCGATGTGCATCAGACCGAACAGGCCATTAAACAAATAAAGGATTTTTTCCAGTTAAATCTTTCATCTGAACTCAGGCTCAGAAGGGTAACAGCTCCTCTTTTTGTGAAAAGAGGCACTGGCGTTAACGACGATTTAAACGGGATTGAACGGCCTGTTTCGTTTCCCATGAAAGATTTGAACGATAGTGTTGCCGAAATTGTACAATCGCTGGCCAAATGGAAGAGACTCGCACTTGCCGATTTACAGATTAAAGAAGGATTCGGGATTTATACTGATATGAATGCTATCCGTCCGGATGAAGAACTGACAAACATGCACTCGCTGTATGTCGATCAGTGGGACTGGGAACGGGTAATCAACAACGAAGATCGCAATCTTGATTTCCTGAAATACATTGTCCGGAAAATTTATGCAGCTATTGTGCGTACTGAGTTTCATATCTCAGAAAACTATCTCGATATAATACCCGAATTACCCGAACAAATCACTTTTATCCATTCAGAAGAGCTGGCCGCGAAATACCCTGAACTTACGTCTTTTGAACGTGAAAACGAAGCGGCGAAGAAATACGGAGCAATTTTCGTTATTGGTATTGGCGGTAAAATGTCAAACGGCCAGATACACGATGGACGTGCTCCCGATTACGACGACTGGAGTACACCCACGGAAAATGGCTACAAAGGCTTAAACGGCGACATTATTGTATGGAACAAAGTACTCAACCGCTCATTCGAATTATCATCGATGGGAGTTCGGGTAAATAAACAGGC
>DPCJ01000140.1 GCA_003516705.1 Prolixibacteraceae bacterium
CCATCATTATGGATGGCAACGGGCGGTGGGCAGAAAAAAATGGCAAGGCCAGGGTTTTTGGTCATCAAAGCGGTGTTGAGTCGGTTCGTTCGGTAGTTGAAGGCGCTGGTGAAATTGGGGTGAAACACCTCACTTTATATGCTTTTTCAACAGAGAACTGGGAACGCCCGCAATACGAAGTGGAGGCGCTCATGGAGTTGTTGGTTCATGCCATTGAAAATGAGTCGGAATCGCTGATGAAAAATAATGTACGGCTTTCGGCCATTGGCGACCTCTCGAAAATGCCACTGAAAGTAAAGGAGAAGTTGGATGGAAGTATAAAATATTTAAGTGCCAACACAGGATTAAATCTGATTCTGGCACTGAGTTACAGCTCGAAATGGGAAATAATAAATGCCGTGAAAACCATTGCAGCTGACGCAATTGAAGGAAAAATAAAACCAGAAATGATAAACGATACAATGTTTGCTCAATATCTGAATACCGCCGGAATACCGGATCCTGAACTACTGATTAGAACCAGTGGCGAGTACAGGATCAGTAATTTCCTGCTGTGGCAGATTGCTTATTCCGAACTTTTTTTTACTGAAAAATTATGGCCGGATTTCAGAAAAGAAGATCTATTCGAAGCCATTTTTAATTTTCAAAACCGTGAGAGACGTTTTGGGAAAACAAGCGAACAATTGTTAATGTAACGAACCATATACAGAATGCAAAGAAAATACATATTACTCATCGTGATGATGGTTTTGTCGATACCCGGGGTCTTTTCTCAGGAAACAGACAGCACCAACTTTTCAATTTATTATTCAAGCCCGGCCCGTTATACAATTGTCGGTGTTGAAGTTACCGGAATCAGGTATCTGGATAAAACTGTTCTTGTGCAACTCTCCGGATTGCAGGTAGGTTCCACAATCGATGTTCCGGGCGAGGGAATTACCAATGCAATCAAAAAATTATGGGGGCAGGGACTTTTCTCTGATGTGAAAATTACAGCCACCAAAGTCGTTAAAGATCAAATCTGGTTTGAAATTTATCTGCAGGAACGTCCACGATTGTCTGACGTAAATTTTATGGGTGTTTCGAAATCGGAAAAAGACGACATTACCGAAAAAGTACTGTTGCTGAAAGGAAGCCAGATTACCGACAACCAGGTTATTAATGCCCAACGAATTATCAAGAATATCTTTCTTGAAAAAGGGTTTCTGAATACCGAAGTAAATATTGTTCAGCGTGACGATACCACCCAAACCAACAGCCTGATCCTGGATATTTATGTGGATAAAAAGGAAAAGGTAAAGGTGAACGATATTTTCATTACCGGAAATAAAGAAATCAGTTATATTGTTTTGGAGCGCGCCATGAAGAAAACCAATGCTAAGGCATTGCGTAACTTCTTTAAAACCAAAAAGTTTTTACAGGAAGAATATAAAAACGATAAAAAACTTCTCGTTGATAAATACAATGAGAAAGGTTTCAGGGATGCGATAATTGCCCGCGATTCAATTTATCAGGTATCGGTTGGCCGTAAAGATAAACCAAGGGTAAATATCGATCTTGAGGTTGAAGAAGGAAACAAATACTATTTTGGAAATATCCGGTGGGTGGGGAATACAATCTATCCTTCCGATTACCTGAGTAATGTGTTGGGAATTAAAAAGGGAGATGTGTTTAACCAGAAAATTCTTGATAAACGACTTTTTGATAACGATGAAGGATTAAACAACCTTTACCTCGATAAAGGGTACCTTTTCTTTACGCTCGACCCGATTGAAGTTAATGTGAACAAAGACTCCATCGATTTTGAAATGCGTATTTCGGAAGGCAAACAGGCCACTATTAACGAGGTTCGTGTTGTTGGTAATACAAAAACCCACGAACATGTTGCCCGACGTGAGTTATATACTTATCCCGGCGACCTTTTCAGCAAATCGAACCTGATGCGCTCGTACCGTGAACTTGCCCAGTTAGGACACTTTGACCCCGAAGCGATTGTTCCAGATGTTCAGCCAAACCCCGAAAACGGAACTGTAGATATTGAATACCAGTTACAGGAAAAAGCCAATGACCAGATTGAACTTTCAGGAGGTTGGGGTGCCGGTATGTTTGTGGGATCGATTGGTTTGAAATTCGCGAACTTCTCCGTACGTAACATATTCAATAAAGACGCCTGGCGACCATTGCCTACAGGTGACGGGCAAACACTCGGACTTCGTTTCCAAACCAGCGGAAAATATTACAGAACCGTGAGCCTTTCGTTTGTTGAACCCTGGCTCGGAGGTAAAAAACCAAATTCGTTTTCGCTTTCTCTTTCACACTCAAGAATTAATTACAGTGCCAATAAATACTACCAGTCATATAATCCTTACGGGAGTAGTTACGGAGGTTACAGCCCCTACGGATATGGAGGTGGTTACGGAGGTTACAGCCCTTATGGTTATGGTGGCGGTTATGGCGGTGGTTATGGTTACGACTCGTATGGTTATAACAGTTATTATCCGCAATACCAGTACAATTACGATTCGGAAGATAGCAACACCAGCGATGACCAGATTTGGGAAACAACAGCACTTTCACTGGGTTATGGTTACCGGTTGAGTTACCCTGACGACTATTTTACCATGTATCACGAGCTTTCATTCGAACATTACAACCTTCGAAACATGGGAAGTTATTTCTACTTTCTGGCCGACTCAACAGGTCAGGTGAACGGTACTTTTAACAACTTCAGTTTTAAAACTGTTTTTGGTCGCAGTTCAATCGATAATCCTTTGTATTCGAGAAGTGGTTCAAGCTTTTCACTTGCGCTTAAACTAACACCTCCTTACTCGTGGTTTAATGATAAAGATTACAGTGATCCGGATATGCCAAACAGTGAACGATTCAAATGGATTGAGTACCACAAATGGTTATTGAAAGGACAGTTATTCAGCCCATTGACAAAAAATACAAATCTTGTTTTGCGAACGGCATTTGAAATGGGCTTTCTGGGTTATTACGACCCTAACCGGAAATCTCCATTCGAAGGATTTATCGTGGGTGGGTCAGGAATGTCAGGCTATAATATTTATGGAACCGATTACGTAGCGCTTCGCGGTTACAAAGACTTTAGTCTCAGCCCAAATAACGGGTCGAATATGTATTCAAAATTTACACTCGAAATGCGTTACCCGATTACACTGAAACCGAGTGCTACGATTTATGCTTTAACCTTTCTTGAAGCTGGTAATGCTGGTATGAGTTTCCAGAATTATGTGCCATTTAAATTACATCGTTCCGCAGGCGTTGGTGTGCGTATTTTCCTGCCAATGTTTGGTCTTATGGGAATCGATTGGGGATATGGATTTGATGAAGTGCCCGGAAACTCAGGTGCAGCCGGAAGTCAGTTTCATTTTGTTATCGGGCAACAATTCTGATAATTTGGTTTGGCACAAAATATGATAATAAGACCAGAAGAAATTTTAAATTCTCGGATATGAAAAAGTTAGTATTAGTTGTAGCAGTGGTTTTAGGAATGGCAGTTGCCGCAAACGCACAAAAAATGGCGTTTATCGATACAGAATACATTATGGAAAATATTCCGGCATACAAAGCTGCCCAGAATCAGCTTGACCAGTTATCATCACAATACCAGAAAGAACTGGAATCGATACATGCGGAAATTGAGCAGATGTACAAAGATTTTCAGGCCGAAAGTGTTTTGCTCTCCGATGACATGAAACGCAAACGCGAAGACGTGATAATTACAAAAGAGAAAGACTACAAACAATTGCAGAAAAAATACTTCGGACCCAACGGCGACCTTTTCAAAAAACGCCAGGGACTTGTAAAACCAATTCAGGATGATGTATTTAACGCTGTTCAGGAAATTTCAAACGAAGGAAGCTATTCAATCGTTTTTGATAAAGCAGGAGGTACAACACTGTTTTTTACCAACCCAAAATTCGATTTAAGCGACCAGGTTTTACAGAAACTCGGATATAAATAATAATAACTATATTTGTGACCAAAAATTAAAACATTACATTGATTATGAGAAATTTAATAAAGATTACAGCGGTTTTGTTTTTAGTTATCGCCGCTGCTGGTGCAAATGCTCAGACACCAAAATTCGGACATGTTGATTTGCAGGCTTTGATTCAGGTAATGCCCGATAGAGCAAAAGCTGAAACCGAATTCAATAAGTTTCAGACTGATTTGGAAGATATTTTTGGTGAAATGCAAAAAGACTACCAGACAAAACTTACAGAACTTGAACAAATGGGAGATTCGGTTTCTGAAATAAAAAGAAATGCCAAAATTTCGGAATTACAGGATATGCAACAGCGCATTCAGAACTATCAGCAAAATGCGAATACACAGTTGCAGCAGAAGAATACTGAAATTATGAAACCAATTTACGATAAGGCACAGGCTGCTATTGGCGAAGTTGCCAAAGAAAAAGGATTGATTTATGTTTTTGAAGTAAACAGTGTGCTTTATAAATCGACCGAAAGTGTTGACCTTTTACCACTTGTAAAAACAAAACTTGGAATTTAAACTCAGGTTCAATACAGCAAAGCCATCCGTTGAAAAGCAGATGGCTTTTTTTTTGCAAAAAAGGCAGCAATGTTGGCTGTTTTACGATTAAAAGTTATATTTAAAAACTTTGAACCGTAAAAAAATGAAGGGTATGTTAGCTGAAAAAGAAGCTGTGGAAACAGCAGAAATCAAAGTTCCTGAGAATACATTTTTGTTCGAGATTGCATGGGAGGTATGTAACCAGGTAGGTGGCATTTACACAGTAATTCGTTCAAAAGTTCCTTCGGTTATCGAGAAATGGGGACACGATAATTACTGTCTTGTTGGGCCATATTTTGCCGAACAGGCAGCAGCACATTTTGATCCGGCAACTGATTTTTCGAGTCCCATTGGGAAAGCAGTATTAAAACTTCAGGAGCGCGGTTTCGATGTGCATTACGGGCAATGGATTGTGTCCGGACGGCCCAATGTGGTGCTTTTTAATCCTTATTCGGTTTATGACAAATTAGGCGAAATAAAACATTACCTGTGGGAGGATTTTCATATCTCGCTTCCAGCCAGCGACGAGCTACTCGATAAAGTAGTGGCTTTCGGGTACCAGGTAAAAGAGTTTTTTAATTACATCACCCAATTCGAAATCGGGCACCCGAATATTGTTGCACATTTCCACGAGTGGATGGCTGGTATTCCGATTCCCAGCATCAGAAAGGACAGGCTCAATATTAAAATTGTGTTTACCACACACGCAACCTTGCTCGGGCGGTATCTTGCCATGAACGACCCGAACTTTTACGAACACCTTGCATTTTATAACTGGGAAGTTGAAGCCACAAAATTTAATGTAAAGCCAATTGCAGAAATTGAAAGAGCCTCGGCACATGGGTCCCATATTTTTACTACTGTAAGCGATATCACAGGAAAGGAATGCACCCATCTTTTGGGCCGGACTCCTGATATGGTTTTACCCAACGGTTTGAATATTGTCCGATATGAAGCGCTTCACCAGATTCAGAACCAGCACGTAAAAATTAAAGATCAGATTCACGATTTTGTAATGGGGCATTTCTTTCAGAGTTACCCCTTCGATTTGGATAAAACGCTCTACTTTTTTACTTCGGGAAGGTATGAATTCCAGAACAAAGGCTATGATTTAACGCTTGAAGCGCTGGCCCGCCTGAACTATAAAATGCAGGTGGCCAATGTCGATACCACGGTGGTTACTTTTTTTGTCACCAAACAACCTTTTTACACAATTAATCCGGAGGTTTTACAGTCGAAAGCACAGATTGAGGATGTTTGGCGTGTGTGCGAGGAGATAAAAGAGCAGGTAGGTAAACGTTTATACACCAACATTACTTCAGCAGAAGG
The DNA here is from genome assembly GCA_003516705.1 of Prolixibacteraceae bacterium. GTDB lineage: Bacteria > Bacteroidota > Bacteroidia > Bacteroidales > Prolixibacteraceae > Draconibacterium. Next base: position 5,890 of record DPCJ01000140.1, read on the forward strand.
TAGCTATGAGTTTCCTGATTTAAGCAAAATGGTTGACGATTATCTCCGGTTAAAACTTCGCCGTAATATTCAGAGTTGGAAAACACACCGGTTACCCAAAATTGTTACCCATACTTTAAAGGACGATGCAAACGATGAAATTCTGAATTTCCTCCGCAGGGCCAACCTTGTAAATAACCGGCACGATAAGGTAAAAGTGGTTTATCATCCCGATTTTATCACAACCTCAAACCCGTTGTTCAGGATGGATTATAACACTTTTGTAAGGGGTTGTCACCTTGGTATTTTTCCAAGCATGTACGAACCGTGGGGATACACACCGCTCGAGTGCCTGGCCAGCGGGCTGCCATCGATTACCAGCGAGGTTGCCGGTTTTGGCGATTACGTGGTAAACAATATCCCCGATCACGACGAAAAGGGGATGTATATCATTAACCGCAAGGGACGAAACTTTTTTGATATTGCCGAAGACCTCGCCAATAATATGTTCAAATTTGTACAGATGTCGCGGCGCGACAGGATTGCACTCCGGTATAAATGCGAAGAAGCATCGCTTCATTTCGATTGGTCGAACCTGGGTAAATACTACGATAAAGCCTACAAGGCAGTGGTTGAAAAGTAAATTGAAAGCCTGATGAATACTGCTCCGATTGGTGTTTTTGACTCGGGTTACGGAGGTTTGACAGTTTTAAAGGAACTGATAAAAACATTGCCCGAACACGACTTTATCTATCTTGGCGACAATGCCCGCACACCCTACGGAACCCGCTCTTTTGAGGTGGTGTATGAATATACCCTTGAAGCAGTGAAATACCTGTTCAGTCAGAACTGTCCGCTGGTGATTATTGCCTGCAATACCGCATCGGCAAAAGCGCTGCGCAATATCCAGCAGCTCGACTTGCCCAAAGTTGCACCCGACAGGCGGGTTTTGGGCGTAATACGGCCTAGCGTTGAGGCTGTATCCGAAATTACAAAAACCGGGCATGTGGGGATTTTGGGTACTGTGGGTACTGTAACTTCCGAATCTTATCCCATTGAGCTGGAGAAATGGTCGGGCGGGAGCGTGGTTGCAACAGTGCAGGAAGCCTGCCCCATGTGGGTGCCGATTGTGGAGAATAACGAAATCGGAACCGAAGGTGCTGAGTATTTTATCAAACGCCATATCCTGAATATTCTGGCCAAAGACAGTGAAATGGACACGCTGGTTTTGGGCTGTACGCATTATCCGCTGTTAATCGATACCATCAGAAAATATGTTCCGTCGCATATTAACATCGTTGAACAGGGCGAAATTACCGCCGGCAAACTGGTTGAGTACCTGCACCGGCACCCCGAAATGGAAAGCCGCCTTTCGAAAAACGCCCTGCTCGAATTTCAGACCACCGAATCGGCTGTCAATTTCGAAAGCAAAGCAGCTTTGTTTATGGGGGAAAAAGTAGAAGCCGTGCATGTGAGGTTTTAATGCTACAATGCTACAATGCTTTAATGCGTGAGTGAGTGGGTGAGTGAGTTATTGAGTGAATGGGTAAGTGAGGCAAAAACCGGATAATCGATGACGGAATGCCCTGAAAGGGCATAACCTGAATAACCCCGGGTTTCAACCCGGGGGTTGATGCGCGCCCCAAATGATCCCTGTCAGCAGATTGAAACACCGGCCTGGTTTAATTACACTTTTTTTTATGAAAGCTCCGTAGGAGCGAAATCCCGGTAGCTCCCGGCGAATTGTCGGGACAGACCGGGGGTGAAGCCCCCGGTTGATGGTCACCGCTCACGCGATTTCTTGCGGCTTGGTTCACCTGAAAACAAAAAGAAAAGGGGCGTTAGCCCCGCAATTTTCGTAGCACGAAATATGAACAGTTGAACATAGGGGCGTTAGCCCTGACATCTGATATAATGAACATTGCAAAAACAAATAAAGATTACAGGGCTACGCCCCTTTGCTCTCCGCGTTATATCCGTTTTCTACGAAGAACACAGGGCTATGCCCCTGAAAACGCCAGAGCCCTGAGCTACCACAGGGGTTTCGGGGAATGCATCATTCCATAATAATCCATCCCTTACAGGGATTTGATTTTAGTAACCGATGGCGCAACCTAAACCAAATGTAGGTTAATTGAAAAGCCGGCGCCCTGAACTACCGACAGGGTTTCGGGGGATGCAACGTGCTACTATAATCCATCCCTTACAGGGATTTGAAAAAATCCGGTACGGATTTGATTTTAGTAACCGATGGCGCAACCTAACCCAAATTTAAGTTGATTGAAAAGCCGGCGCCCTGAACTACTAACAGGGGTTTTGGTGGGGATTACAACGTGCTATTATAATCCATCCCTTACAGGGATTTGAAAAAATCCGGTACGGATTTGATTTTAGTAACCGATGGCGCAACCTAAACCAAATGTAGGTTGATTGAAA
>DPCJ01000076.1 GCA_003516705.1 Prolixibacteraceae bacterium
TTTATGCAGAAAAAGTGGGAAAGGGAAACAGCTACACTTCATCGCCGGTAGCAGCCGACGGAATAATTTATATTACTGATAACGACGGGATTGTTTACACTGTAAAAGCCGGGCCTGAATATCAATTGCTTGGAGAAAACCACTTAAATGAAATCTGCATGTCAACACCGGCAATTTCAGAAAACTACCTGATATTCAGAACCCAAAACGGAGTGATTGCTGTTGGTGAAAAATAGGAAAAATGGATTGACCAGGCTAAATGTTCAAAACCAATTCAAAAACACAGTTCAATAAAAATATCTATTTTCGTTTCAACATAAAAAACTGTTGTTTGATATGAAACAATACCCGGTTACTGAACTGCAAAACTTGTTCGATCACGAACTCGGCAAAATAAAAGCTGGTTTACAGCACGCTAACCCTAAGGGTTTATATCTGCCAGTTGATTATTCGCTCGAAATGGGCGGGAAACGGGTTCGTCCGCTGCTGCTGCTACTGAGCTTCAATCTTTTTTCCGATAAAATTGAAACCGCATTGCCGGCAGCCCTCGCCATTGAGGTGTTCCATAATTTCACACTGTTGCACGACGATATTATGGATAAAGCCGAAATGCGCAGAAACCAACCAACGGTTCATAAAAAATTCAGCGAAAACAATGCAATTCTTTCGGGCGATGCAATGGCATTTCTGGCATACAAATATTTACTATCAGCCGAAATGACCAATCAGGCAGAGGTACTTCAGCTTTTCACACAAACTGCTATCGAAGTCTGTGAAGGACAGCAACTTGATATGGAATTTGAAAACCACACCGATGTTACAGAAACTGATTATATTGAAATGATACGGCTGAAAACCGCAGTTTTGCTGGCGTGCAGTTTAAAAGCCGGAGCACTGATTGCCAATGCCGGAGAAAAATTTGCTAATGAGCTGTATGATTTTGGGATTAATCTGGGACTGGCATTTCAACTTCAGGACGACCTTCTCGACAGTTTTGGGGAACAGGAAACCTTTGGGAAAATGATTGGAGGCGATATTGCTGCCAACAAGAAAACATTTTTGCTGATAAAAGCGCTTGAACATGCCGACAACAGCTCGAAAACTGAACTGCTTGACTGGATTCAAAAACCAATGTCTAATCAATCCGAAAAAATAAATGCAGTTCTTGAAATTTATAACAGGTTAAACATCAAAGAGCTCACGCAGAACAAAATCGACAGTTATTTTAATGCGTGTTCAGTAATTTTTGAAAAACTTGAAATTGAGACCTCAAAAAAAGAATGTTTAAGGAATATCAGTAACAAAATGATAAACCGGATTTCATAGATTTAGCCGGTACGGCAAAAATAAGAATCAAAGATTGGACAAACTGAAAACAATATTAAATTTGTTACTGTTTAATTGAAAACAGCTGACAGAAGCAACAAAATCAAATTATAAAATGGTGAAAATTACTGGTGAAATTATACAGGTTATCGGTCCTGTGGTTGATGTGAGTTTTGAAAGAGAAGGAAGCGAAATACCTGCAATCAACGACGCGCTTGAAGTAATACGCGATGGCAGGGACAACCTGATTATTGAATGCCAGCAGCATCTTGGGGAAAACACCGTTCGGTGCATTGCAATGGATGCAACCGATGGATTGCGTCGTGGACTAAAAGTTATTGCAACCGGCAGCCCGATTGTAATGCCAAAAGGAGAAATGGCGCTTGGCCGTTTGTTAAACGTGGTTGGAAATGCCATTGACGGTATGGAACAGCTCCCGAAAGAAGGACTGAACATCCACAATGAACCACCAAAATACGAAGATTTAACAACCGAATCAGAAGTTCTTTACACTGGTATCAAAGTTATTGACCTGATTGAACCTTACGCAAAAGGAGGCAAAATCGGGTTATTTGGCGGTGCCGGTGTTGGAAAAACCGTTTTAATTCAAGAGTTGATTAATAATATTGCATTAGCTCACAGCGGACTTTCCGTTTTTGCCGGAGTTGGCGAACGTACCCGCGAAGGGAACGACCTGTTGCGCGAGATGATTGAAGCCAATATTGTTGATTATGGCGAAGAGTTTAAACACTCAATGGAAAAAGGAAGCTGGGATTTGTCGAAAGTAGATACAGAAAAACTTAAAAAATCGAAGCTTGCTATGGTTTTCGGGCAGATGAATGAGCCACCCGGAGCGCGTGCCCGAGTTGCACTGTCAGGCTTAACCATTGCAGAAAGTTTGCGCGATGGCGATGGTTCATCAGAACATGGACGCGATATTTTGTTTTTCGTAGATAATGTATTCCGTTTTACTCAGGCAGGGTCCGAAGTATCTGCATTGCTTGGGCGAATGCCATCGGCGGTTGGTTATCAACCAACATTAGCTACCGAAATGGGGGTTATGCAAGAGCGGATTACTTCAACAAAAAAGGGTTCAATTACATCGGTTCAGGCGGTTTATGTGCCTGCCGACGACCTTACCGACCCGGCGCCAGCAACAACTTTCTCGCACCTCGATGCAACCACTGTTTTGAGCCGAAAAATTTCAGAACTCGGTATTTATCCGGCTGTTGACCCGCTTGATTCTTCATCGCGGATACTTACACCCGAAGTTGTGGGCGAAGAACATTACAACTGTGCACAGGATGTAATCATGCTCCTTCAGCGGTACATTGAGTTACAGGATATTATTGCCATTCTGGGGATGGATGAACTTTCGGAAGAAGACAAACTGGTGGTTCACCGGGCAAGAAGGGTTCAGCGGTTCCTCTCTCAGCCGTTTTTTGTTGCATCACAATTCACAGGGCTTGAAGGAAAACTTGTGTCGATTGAAGATACAATCAAAGGTTTCAGAATGATTATGAATGGTGAGGTTGACCAATATCCCGAAGCTGCTTTTAACCTGGTTGGCACCATTGAAGAAGCCATTGCAAAAGGAGAAAAACTTTTAGCCGAAAACTAAACAGGGAAAACAAATTATGCATCTCGAAATAATTACACCTGACAAAAAAGTTTTCGATGGCGAAGTAACCCTGATTCAGTTACCTGGCAGCAAAGGTTCGTTTACCATCTTAAACAACCACGCGCCAATTATTTCAACGCTCGAAGCCGGCACCATAAAGGTACAGGAAATTTCGGGCAAGGAATTGTTTTTTAAAATTAACGGCGGAGTTGTAGAGCAGTTGTCGAACAAATTGGTTGTCCTTGTTGAATCGGCTTGAAAATATA
>DPCJ01000168.1 GCA_003516705.1 Prolixibacteraceae bacterium
GCTATCTTTGCATGTGTTCCATAACCGGGGTTGTGAATGTCGGCAAATTCAGCCGGTAATTCAATTTTTCCATCCTTCAATGTGGGCATGTTGCTTGTTATTTCAAGGTCGCCTTTGGTTTTTACCACAATTACGGTGTTAATAGGATCAAAAATAACCGAAGGAGCATGAATCAATACATCGCCATTTTCAAATTTCCATGCAAATTTCTGTTTCGGGTTGGTAAGCAGGTAAACATCCTTGATTTTTGCTTTCAAACCAGGAATTCTCAAAACCTGGTCTTTGGGCCAGCTAAAAACATGGAGATACAAAATGGTGTTCCTGTTTTCTTGTCGTTGTGTACATCGTCCCCATGGCAATTTAAAAAACGGGCTTGCTGATGTTCCGTAAACCGATTCTCCGTTCAGCTTCATCCAGTTGCCTATTTGTTCGAGTCTAACCACGCTCGAATCGGGGATGATTCCTTCGGCAGTTGGGCCGACATTCAGCAGCAGGTTGCCACCTTTACTGGCGATATCAACCAACATGCGAATGAGCGTTTCTGCCGATTTCCAGTTATTGTCGTACAATTTATAACCCCAGCTTGTATTCATGGTCATACATACTTCCCAATCGTAATCGAGGCCTGTTGGCGGAACGTGTTGTTCAGGCGTTGAAAAGTCGCCGGGCCAGGGTCTGTAAAGCCTGTTGTTTGTAATCAGGTTCGGATATTTGTCTACTTCCTGTTGTAAAAGTTTTGCTGCTTCTTCTGACATTGCGATGGGTGTGTCCCACCAGAGAATATCAAGCCCACCATAATTTTCGAGAATTTCTTTTACCTGGGGCAGCGCTTTTTGCTGAATATAATTCATCAGCGAATCGCGTTTTAAAGTAGGGTCCCAGTGAGGTGTTCCTTTCTCAATTCCTGAAAAGGTGCCACCGGGTTCGTGCCAGTCTTGTGCCTGCGAGTAGTAAAACCCAAGCCTGATATTGTGTTTTTTGCAGGCATCCGAAAGTTCTTTCAGCGGGTCGCGTTTAAATGGTGTGCTATCGTAAATATTATACGGGCTTGCCTTTGAGTGAAACATGGCAAAACCATCGTGGTGTTTCGAAGTGATAACAATGTATTTCATGCCCGCTTTTTTAGCCAACAACACCCATTTTTCGGCATCGAATTTTACAGGATTGAATTGCTCTGTCAATTTTTCGTAATCTTTAACCGGAATACCAGCCCTGAGCATAATCCACTCACTTATACCAGGAATTTCCCTGCCTTCCCACTCACCAGCCGGAACGGCATATAAACCCCAGTGGATAAACATGCCAAAACGGGCGTCGCGCCACCATTCCATTTTAGCATCCTGTTGCTTTGTTTCTTCTGTTTTTTCGGGTGTGCCTGATTTGGGTGTGCAGGCAAATATTGTTAACAATACAAGTAAGAAGAATAGAGTCCTGGCCATGATTACGATATTTAGCTTGTAATTTTTTACCAGTATAAAGTTGAATAAAAAAATTACAAATGGGGTTGTGCTTTAAGCTTTTTTAGCATTCTTTTTACCAATTCAAGGCTGTATTTTGCCCTTAAAATCCGAAAGCATAATTTAAACCAACGATATTAACTGATTTCTTGTCGTAGTAGTAATCCTGAAATCTGTAATAAATACCCACCTCGTGATTTTTGCCAATTTTCCGGTTAACCCCAATGTCATAACGGCCTTTCAAAACGGAGGAATTCTTTAAGTCGTAATAAAACTCATATGAAAAATAAGGGTCGGTTTTCCAGTTTTTGATATTGTATTTCACTTTTAACCGCGGACGCAGGTAAAAAGTATTCCATTGTATTTCTTCACTATCGGCATCGTTGGTTAAACGCGCCCTTAACGAAGCATCAAAACGGCTCACACTTTTTTTGCCGGTAATATCAAAAACCACGTGTTGCATAATTTCGTTGCCGCTTTTTTTTACGTTGATACCGTATCGATATGAAGTGGCAACATTCAGAAATTCAAACGGTTTGTATTCAAGCTTGCCTTCAAATATGTAGTCGTCTAATGTAAAATCGTCCTGAAACCTGAATTCAGGAATAACGCTGAATTCAAACTTTTTCAAAAATTTCTTTGAAAAAGTAAGTTCAACCCAAGTTCCGAATTCTTCGGTTTTAGCTACTGCTGCCTGCGTAACGGAAAGAAGTAAAACTACAATTACTGCCAGTTTTTTCATCGGGCAAATCTTGATTTTCTTCCGTTTACATAAAAGTAAATGGTGATTCGGGCAACATCACGCAATAAATCAACTTTGTCGATTTGATACCGCCTGATTTTACGACCTGTTCTTTTTTCAAGATCAGCTAAAAGCTCAGCTTCACGGGCTGGTGATATGTTTTCAATATTGTCGTAAATAATCAGAAGTGAATCTTCCTGACGAAGCAATAAAACCTGTTCCAAAATCCAGAGTGCACCAACCAGAAGGATATTTACAAAAGTAAGTTCAAGGTATCCAAGAAAATCTTTTGACAATGCATTAACTACCGAAACAGCAATGATTACAAATAAATAAGTCATTTCCTTAATCGGAATTGCATCGGTTCGGTAACGGATAATTCCGAATATGGCAAATAATCCTAAAGCAAATCCAAGTTCAAGCTTTACACTTTCGAGCAGAAAACAAAGCATAAAAACGGCAATACTTATTGCAAAGTAGCTGAAATAGAATTCTTTGCGTTTGCTGTTTTGTGCGTACAGCATTACAACAACAAAGAAGGTGGCAATCAGGTTAAACCCAAACCTGATGGCCAAGGCATAGAAGTTTTCGAGAGCAAACTGAGATGTAA
>DPCJ01000165.1 GCA_003516705.1 Prolixibacteraceae bacterium
GAATTTTTGTAAGATGACCACCATATGTTGAAGGCTCACTCATATTATTCCATACATCATAATAAGTAGATGAATGATATCTCAATACAAACGCAAGTACATTAGTAGCCGGTGCATCTTTGGCACGGTCGGGGTCAGTATTGACCTCTTCAAAACTGTCAGTACAACCAATCACTAAAAAGGCTGCAATGAAAGTCATCGCTAATATTTTTCCAATATATCTTTTCATAATCATGCTATATTAGATGTTAAAATTTCAAATTTAATTTTAAACCGATACTTCTTGATGGCGGATAGCTGGTGCTTTCCAAACCAACACCTCCATTACCGCTTCCGGTAGAGTTTTCAGGATCGAGGCCTGAAATATTAGATTTATGTGTCCAAAGAATTCCGAGGTTGTTCCCAACCAGTGAAACTGATGCACCTTTCACCAACGATGTGGCACTGAATAAATTTGAAGGAAGTGTATAGGTAAAATGAGCTTCGCGTAATTTTACATACGAACCATCATAAACACTTAATTCACGGTTACCATAATAAGATTCAAAGAAGTCCTGAGCACCCGTCGTAAGATCATTTTCAGCAAATTCTGAATTCTGAATATTGGCTGCATCAAGAGTTACTACTTTAACAAATTTCTCATCAGTTAAAAAGTCTTTACCAAGAACAAGGCCATTTTCACGGAAATCTTTATCAGCAGTAAATTCAAGCTGACCTGCATAAGCACCAAACATCTGCGAAATACTGAAAATGTCGCCACCTGAACGCATATCAAGCAGGAAGCCTAAAGTAAAGTTTTTATAACTGAATTCGTTACGCAAACCACCAATCCAGTCGGGAGTAACACTTCCCAGTTTCATGTTGGTTTTTGTTCTTGGTCTTCCGCTTGCAGCTACAATGATAGCGCCATCAGATTCGCGTCTAACCATACCAGTTCCATAAATTACACCCCATGGTTCACCCGGGCGCGCCTGCACATTAGTACTCCATTCAGAACCTAAGTTGTATGACTCAACTTTTTGTAATGTAACCGGGTCGGTATAAAGTTCAATTACTTCACTTTGGTCTTTTGCCCAGTTCAGGTAAATGTCCCAGTTAAATCCATCAGCATTTTTAACTGCTGCACCGCGCAACTGAATTTCAATACCCTTGTTATTGATTTCACCTGCATTAACAAGCGTGGTGCTGTAACCGGTTGCTTTCGAAATAGGTACACTCATAATCTGATCTGTAGTTGTTTTGTCATATAGCGCTACATCAAGACCAATCCTGTTTTGAAGAAAATTGATTTCCAAACCTAATTCGCTGGTTACAACCTGTTCAGGTTTTAATCCAGCCGGTGGAAACTCAGTTGCCTGCTGGTATTGAGAAACACCATAAATAGTACTGGTAATGGCTGAAAAATAGGGATCTGTACGATAAGCACCAGTTGCATTCCCCACTTTTGCCCAACCACCTCTTAATTTGAGAAATGATATAATATCACTTTCAATTTCGAATGTTTGCAGTGGCAACCAACTTACACTAACTGCAGGATAGAAAAATGGATCTTTAATAGTTGATGACCAGTCGTTACGTGCAAGTACATCAACAAATAAAAAGTCTCCATATCCGAAAGTTCCCTGTGCATAAACACTGTTGGTGCGTATCCAAGAATTATCTTGTCCGGCAACAGTACTACCTTTCACGTTTGCAATGGTAAACAGGTTCGGAACAGTTAGATCGTTGGCACCTATGTAGAGTGATGACCAACGAAGGTTGCGGTAGTTTGCACCTGCAAGAGCGCTTACTGAGAAATCACCAAAAGTCTTATCAAAATATCCGATAAAGTCAGCATTGAATTCCGATTGTCTTTCTTCGTTCTCACGAAACCAGCCTCCTGAAAATGTTGCAGTTGAAGCATCCAATAATGTTTCGTTTGAGCCAGCATAAGTTACCGGATTTGTATTCGAGTTGTAATAATCCAACCCTATACGGCCTTCGAATTTCAGGAATTCTGTAGGAGTAATCCACATAGAAGATTTACCAAAAATCCTGTCACGCTGATAAGAGTTGGTATTCATAAACATACTCCAATAAGGGTTGTTGTGGTAATTGCTGTTCCAGTTGTATGGGAAACCGTTTGGCATTGTTGTTTGCCAGTTGGCTTCCAGCGCTTTCACATCAACCTGACGACCGAACCACTGACCCATTGATTGCATCGGATTACTTGCGTTATAACCTGTTATAGGAAGGTTGTCGCTTTCAGTGCGCGTGTAGTTCATCGACAAATCATATTTCAGATATTTGTTAATGGTCATATCTGTGTTTAATGCAGCCGTATAACGGGTCTGATCCGTATTTGGCATTGTACCTTGTTGTTCGCTGTAACCTATTGAAGCACGAGTTGTAGAATTATCGGTTACCGAAGTCAATGCGAAAGTATGGTTTGTTGTAAAGCCAAGCTGATAAAAGTCTTTCACATTACTTGGATTTGAGACCCAGGCGGTTGGTGTAATGTTACCATTGGCATCAACCGGACTTGTATATTGCGGAATTTTTAAACCGATATCCAAACGCGGACCCCAGCTTTCGTCAACACCATCATTAACACCATTACCGATACCGTCAACATAAGCAAAACCATAACCTGCATCGTATCCGCCTGTTGCGAAATCCTGATATGAACCGGTGTAACCATCAGCCTGAGCTTCCTTGTAGAACCACTCATCACCTAAATAACCCTGACCGTATTTATTCTGGTATTTTTGTATATGATATACCTGGTCAACATTGAAGTTTCCATCGTATTCAACAGAAACACCTTTTGCTTTGCTTTTGCCCGATTTTGTTGTAATTAAAATTACACCGTTACCAGCACGCATACCATAAAGTGCAGCAGCAGCTCCACCTTTAAGCACAGTTAATGACTCTATGTTATTTGGGTTAATGTCATATAATCCACTACCAAAGTCAACACCGTTGTTCACTGTATTCCCGTTTGAATAAGGAATACCATCAACAACAATTAACGGTTGGTTGTTGCCAAACGAACTGTTACCACGGATAACAATACGCGATGAAGCACCAACCTGACCGCCTGCCTGTGAAATCTGTACCCCCGCAACTTTACCTTGTAAAGCCGAGATAGCATCCGGGGCAGCAGCTTCCATGAGTTCCTCACTTTTTACATCCTGAGATGCATATCCTAGTGATTTTTTTTCTCTTGAGATACCCAAAGCAGTTACAACAACTTCATCGATACCAAAAACATCGGTTTCCATTTTAACTGTAAAAGTGGATTGATTAGCAATCGCCACTTCATAGTTTTTCATCCCGATGAAACTAAAAATTAAAGTTTGCGCGTCCTGTGGAATGGTAAGCTCGAATCCTCCATCAATATTAGTGATGGTTCCGAGTGTTGTCCCTTTCACAGAAACTGAAACTCCGGGAATAGGCTGGTTGTCCTCAGCAGAAGTTACCGTTCCCGATATACTTCTGGTTTGAGCATGAACCAACACTGTTCCCATGAAAAACATGATCGATAAAAAAAATGCAATTTTTTTCATAGAAATAGTTTTAAATTAATAATTAAACAGCATATAATAAAAAAATCATATTCAATAATTATACAAAACACAACCAGTCAACGGTTTATTACGAATTGGTTGAATTATCAGTAAAATCAAATCGTTCCCCCATTTGTGTGTTAACAAAAATTAACGGTAACAAATGTAAAAAAAGAATTTAATTACCAAAAAGAATGAAATAAATTCGTCGATTTCAGTTACAAATCACAAGTAAATTCAAGTGTTTAACGATTTGAACTATTGCGCGTTCATGAATTTTATAAAATTTCTGAAAAGTTAATAAATGTTGAAAAGTGTTTATTATATTTTGCCGAACTACAGCTGAGAAAATCGAAACACCAATGTAAAAAGTGAATAAAATTACCGAGATTATTAATCTCAATCTCTTCAATAATAAAATAAAAAAGCCAGCAGGATAACCTGCTGGCTTATCTGGAAAATCAATGCTTTTAATTTATTTTACAACCTTCTTATTGACCACGTTTTGAACTGTATTCAGAAAATCTCTGATCTCAGCCGATTTAGTTCCTGAAAGTGTAAGCTCAGCTTTAAGGTAAGTAACCCCACCCAGATAAGAAGCATAACTTGCTGCCAATCCTTTTTCATCACCCGGATAATAAATATCATAGGTAAGTATAAGTTTTGGGCTGGTACCGCAGTTTTCCCATTTACCACTACCCATAATTTCATAATCGTATGGATCTCCTTCATAAGTTGTGGTGTAAATGTATTGCCTTGGGATTTCAATCATACCATTTCCTTTAACAGTCATGTCAAAAGAACCTCCTTCAATCACTTCTTCACCCCAGAAACCATTAATGAAGCCTACACTTAAACCCGAAACTGCGAGTTTGGTGCCATTCACAGCCGATGTTACCTGGCTTGGGAAGGTGTAGTCACCCTGCCCGTCAGTTCCCGACCATGAACCAACAAGATCTGCAATTCCATTAACCAATGGACAAAACTCAATACGTTTTACTTTGTAAGTTAATTTGGTTCCGGTTGCACTTGGCGAATTGTGTTCTCCTGCATCCATATTTAAGGTAAAGGTAAGTGTCTGACCGACCGGCATACTTGCTGCTTTTGTAGAGAAGGAAACAGAACCTGATGTTTTTCCAGCCGGAATCTTAATACTGTTGGCCGATAACGTGTACATACTTGATGTAAGTGTATTAGCAGCATCAGGAGTAAGATTCACGGTGATTTCCTGATCGCTTGGCATACCCATAAGAGATACGGCAACAGTTGAAGTTGCTTCAACCAAACCACCAGCTTCAGTAACGCCAGTCTCCATGGTTTTTGATGCATTTAAAAATTGCAGATAATAGGTAGAACCTGCTTCCGGTGCACTTGTAAGGGCATCAAAAGCAACCTCTTCGTCACAAGCCGATATAGCAAGGACAAATCCGAGAGCAAATAAGAATTTGAATGTATTTTTCATAATTACTGAATTTTAAGATTCATTATCAACTATTTATCCCACCATAATTTATCGCTGATTGCTACAGAAGGAACGTTTTCAGTGTTATATGAAATTTCGTCCTGTGCATATGGATAACGTGTTGGAACTGCTGGCAAAGCACCATCTGGATGAGGTGTAATAACAGGCAGACCAACCCTGCGATAATCGGCATAAGCCTGATTGGTACCAAAAGTGGAAATGTATTTATGTTTCATGATTAACTCTAACGACAGTGTTTGACTTGCTACCTGAGCATTGT
>DPCJ01000027.1 GCA_003516705.1 Prolixibacteraceae bacterium
GCAGAAGACGATCAGATTGGGTTTGAATACCTGAATGCAATTTTAAACGATTTAAACTGCGAACTCTATCATGCTGCTAACGGTGCTGAAGCTGTTGAGTTGTTTAATGAAAAGCCCGATGTTGATTTGATTCTGATGGACATCAGAATGCCGTTAATGGATGGATATCAGGCAACACGGAAAATCAGGGAAACAAATAACAAGGTACATATTATTGCTCAAACAGCTTTTGCATTGGCCGGCGACCGCGAAAAGGCAATGGATGCCGGTTGCAATGATTATATCGCAAAGCCAATCAATAAAAAAAATTTGTTACAAAAAATAAACGAATTTGTATTGCGAAACAGTGGTTAGCTATGTAAATGGAATGAACCGAGCGGTATAAATTTTAGTAACCAGGGCAAATTAATCTATGAATAGCAATGTCAATCGTATCGCAAAATTTTTGATCCAGACAAAAGGAATTGACATTCAATGTTATGATGATTTGTATGTTAGCAGGCTGATTGAGAAAAGGTTACACAGCAGAGGTCTTGATTTGGGTTATGATTATTGTCGTTTGGTTGAAACAGAGAAGGATGAAACCTTTGAACTTTTAACAGCCCTGAATAATACCTACAGCGAGTTTTTCAGAAACACATTCACATTCGAAATTCTTGGGCAGCTTGTAATACCTGCTTTAATAAGGCAAAAAAAGGAAATAAGAATCTGGTCGGCAGCCTGTGCAGCCGGACAAGAACCATACAGTGCTGCCATTTTGTGCGATGAAATTTTAAATTCAACCGGCAAATCTTCCCGTTTCAGAATATTTGCATCAGATATAAACTCAAACGAACTTAAAAAAGCAGTTGAAGGAAAATATAACGAAAACTCACTCGGAAATGTGACATTAAAAAGGCTTACAAACTATTTTGTACGCGACAACGGAAATTACAGTGTAAAACAAAACCTGAAAAATTATGTCGATTTTTCGGAGTATAACCTTTTCAATAGTGAAAGCATGGTTCCTCCGGCCAGTATTTTTGGAAATTTCGACCTCGTTTTTTGCACTAACCTGTTGTTTTACTTTAAACCCGAATATCGTCAGCTGATTTTGAAAAAAATAACCGGAAGCATGGCTCCGGGAGGATATTTAATAATCGGAGAAACTGAAGCTGGTATGATAGACGATAAATTTTACAGAGAGATATTTACAATGTCATCTGTTTTTCAGAAGCGATGAGGAAAACAGATATATGTTTGATAAACAAATAGTAAAACATTCATTATGGTGCTTAGCGATTTGAAAACAGGAACCCGTTTAAAACTGGGTTTTGGAATAATAATGGTATTGATTGTGGTTCTTGCCACAGTTTCGTGGAACCAGACCAAACAACTGGCATCACAAACCGAGAACCTGTATAATCATCCGTTTGTTGTGCGGCAGGCCATTGGTGACCTTAATACCGGGATTGAAAACATTCATAAAAATATGAAGGATCTTTTTCTTGCTGAAAATGAAGCCGAAATAGAAAAGATTCTTCAAAAAACCGCCTCTTCTGTGGCGCTTGTTTTTGCTAATTTAAATATTATAGAAGAACGATTTTTAGGTGAAAAACAACATGTGGCAATTGCCCGAAATGAATTTGTTAAGTGGAATTCTATTCGTGAAGAAACCATCAGAATTCTGCGCAGCGGAAATATAGAAGAGGCAGCTAAACGAACCAAAGTAGATGGTGAAGGTGGTAAGCAGGCCGAAGTAGTAATACAGGCAATCGCACTTATCGATAGTCAGGCCCGTGCTTTTGGAAACAAGTTTTACTCCGATTCAGTTCGATTGGAGAAACAGCTTCATTTGCAACTCCTTATATTAACGTTAATTATGCTTGCGTTTTCAGTTTTGGTAGTGGTTTTTCTAACCCAGAGCATAAATGTTCCACTTCTGCATTTAACCAATTTTGCACAACTTTTCAGAGAGGGAAACCGAAATGTCCGCAGCGGGTATATTTCGAAAAATGAATTTGGCAAACTCTCTGACAGTTTTAATGATATGGCCGACAAAATTGAACGTGAATTATTACTTGGTGAGCGTGTTACTCAAATCTCGGCGGTTATGCTTCGCGAAGACGAAATTCATTCCTTTTGTAAACAACTGCTTGGTAATTTGCTTGAACATACTGAAGCCCAAATGGGAGCAGTTTACCTGTTAAACACAGAAAAAAACCAGTACGAAAAACTTGAATGTATTGGAATGAATGCCGAAAGTTGTCGCCCATTTTCAGCAAAAGAATTTGAAGGAGAGTTTGGGGCTGCTGTTTTTTCCGGGAAAATACAACATATTCAATCGATTCCCGAAGACTGCCGTTTTACTTTTGTTTCAGTTGCCGGCGATTTTAAACCCCGCGAAATCATTACCCTTCCGGTGGTTGCAAACAATAAAACGATTGCCATAATTTCACTCGCCACTTTACGGTTGTTCAATAAAGAAACAGTTCAGTTGCTGTATTTGATTACCAGTACATTAAGTGCACGATTAAGTGGTGTAATCACTCATCAGCAGGTGAAAGAAATATCGGAAAAACTGAAAATACAAAACACTGAACTCGAAACACAAAAAACTGAATTGGCAACACAGTCGCATGAACTGGCTGAGCAAAACGCTGAACTCGAAGTTCAAAAACAACAATTAAACGAAGCCAGTCGTTTGAAATCGGTTTTTCTTTCGAATATGAGTCACGAATTACGCACACCGCTTAATTCGGTTATCGCACTTTCGGGTGTTTTAAACCGTCGTTTGGCAGGCAAAATTCCCGACGACGAGTACAGTTATATCGAAGTAATCAGCCGCAACGGAAAACATCTGCTGTCAATGATTAACGATATTCTTGACCTTTCGAGAATTGAGGCTGGAAAAGAAGATGTATCTGATTCGTCATTCAATATAAATTTACTGGTTCACGATTTACTGGAAATGTTAAAACCACAGTGTGAACAGAAAAAACTGAAGTTGATTCACCACAAAGCAAGCGAAAAGATAAATGTGGTGTCAGATATTTCAAAGTGCCGCCATATTCTGCAAAACCTCATTGGAAATGCAATAAAATTTACCGAAAAGGGACAGATTGAAATAACTGTTGAAACCGATTTGAAGCAGGTTACTGTAAAAGTAGCCGACACAGGAATAGGAATTTTACCCGAACACCAGAAACACATATTTGATGAGTTTACGCAAGCCGATGGAAGTACATCGAGACGTTTTGGTGGTACCGGACTCGGGCTTGCCATTGCACGCAAATATGCTCAACTACTGAATGGCACTATAACCGTTGAAAGTACATCAGGAAAAGGTTCGGTTTTTACTTTTACACTGCCATTAACCCGTGATTCACACATTGCAGAGGTTGATTCTGCTGGCACCACAGAACACGAAATAACCATACAAAATAAAAAAATAGGGAAAAGTGATTTTTCGAAAACAATTTTGTTGATAGAAGACAGCGAACCGGCAATCATTCAGATAAAAGATGCCCTGGAAGAATATGGATACAATGTAATTGTGTCAACCGATGGAAATGAGGCCTTGTCGGTTGTTAAAACACAAAAACCCGATGCTATAATTCTCGACCTGATGATGCCTGTGATTGATGGATTTGAAGTACTCGGAAAATTGCGGGCATCAGCTGAAAATGTTATTACTCCGGTGCTGATTCTGACGGCGAAACAGGTTACAAAAGAAGAACTCAGTTTTCTGAAAGGAAATAGTATTTCGCAGTTGATACAAAAAGGCGATGTAAATCTGAATGAACTGATTAGCGCTGTTTCTCAAATGGTACACAAAGAACCTGAATATGCTGAAAAATCGGTGAAGAAACCGATGCTTATTAATGAGAAACCAACTGTTCTGATTGTGGAAGATAATCAGGATAATATGCTGACAGTTAGGGCGCTGATGCACGAAAATTATACAGTTTATGAAGCAACCGATGGTAACCAGGGCGTTGAAATGGCAAAAAAACACGTGCCCGACTTTATTCTGATGGATATTTCGTTGCCCGAACTTGATGGCATTTCAGCATTTAAACAAATCAGAAATTATGGTCCCACATCCAATATTCCAATTATTGCGCTTACTGCAAGTGCACTGATAACCGATCGCGAACAAATTCTGGCTGAAGGGTTTGATGCATTTATTCCGAAACCAATTGATGAAGAACAGTTTTTTAAAACAATACGGCAAACGCTTTTCGACTAATTATAATCCCTAATTCTTAATTGATATGGCATTAAAAGTTCTCGTAATTGATGATAATGAAGACAACCTGATTAGTTTAAAAGCACTGATTAGTCTGGCTTTTCCTGAATCGAAACTGTTACTTGCAAACCGTGGAAAACAAGGACTTGAATTAGCTGTTGCAGAAAACCCCGATGTGGTTTTACTCGATATTTTAATGCCCGGGATGGATGGTTTTGAAGTATGCAGAGAGTTGAAAAGGAACGAAAAAACATCCTTAATTCCGGTGGTTTTTCTTACTGCTCTCGACAGCGATAACAGAACCCGCATTCAGGCGTTGGATACAGGTGCAGAAGCCTTTTTATCAAAACCGGTTGAAGAAACCGAACTGCAGGTGCTGTTAAAAGCTATGAGTAAAATTAAAACAGCTAACATACTCATGAAAAATGAAAATGAAAGGCTGAATGAACTTGTGGCTGAGCGCACTATGGAACTCGAACAGCGTAATGAGCAAATGAAATTACTGGTGAATGATTTGCAGAACAGAATGAATATGCACCAGGAAACATTGGCCGATTTGCAAAAAAGTGAAGAAAAATACAGGTTAATGTTTGAAACGGCCCTCGAAGGAATTTTAATTGCCCAGGATTACAAGCTTGTGTATTTTAACCCGGTGATGCTGAATATTGCCGGTTACTCCAGTGAAGAACTCATGGGAATGCCATTTATAAATATCATTCACCCCGATGATCATGAATTAGTAACCCGCAATTACAATAACCGGCTTGTTGGTGGCAAAACCGACCAGAGCTATGAATTCAGAATTTTAAGAAAAAACGGTGAAATAAGGTGGGTGGTACTTACCGGCGCTAAACTGATATGGAACGGAAAACCGGCAACATTTAATTTTATTAACGATATCACCGACAGAAAACAAGCTGAACTGCAGCTAAAAGCCAGCGAAGAAAAATACAGACTGATTACCGAAAACACATCAGATGTGATTTGGATTCTGAATCTCGGACAAATGAAGTTTACATACATCAGTCCGTCAATCATAAATCTCCGTGGCTATACAGTGCAGGAAGCCATGAACCAGAGTCTGGATGAGTCGTTAACACCCGAATCGGGGAAAATGGTTGAAGAAACCCTCCGTGCAACCATTCCTGAATTTCTGAGTCACAAAAACTCCGGGTTAACAAGATCGCTTAATCAAATACAGCAACCTTGTAAAGATGGAAGAATAATCTGGGTTGAAGTTGCAACGCAATACCAGTTTAACCAGGCCGGTGAAGTTGAGGTTTTGGGTGTAAGCCGGAATATTGAAGAACGGAAAAAGATGGAAGATGAGTTGAGGCGCAGCGAGGTTGAATTACGTGAGCTGATTGCAACAAAAGACAAATTTTTCTCCATCATTGCTCATGATTTAAAAAGTCCGTTTAACAGCATTGCAGGGTTTGGTGATTTGCTGCAAAGCGAGGCCAGATCGCTCGATATCGACGAAATTATTCAGTATGCAGGGTTGATAAATACTTCGGCAAAAAATACTATGGCTTTGCTTGAAAATCTTTTGGATTGGGCGCAGGTGCAACGAGGACAAATGTTGTTTAATCCAAAACCAGCGCTGATTGGCGAATTGCTGAAAGAAGCGTTGGCGGTGGTGAGGCAGGCCGCAGTACAAAAAGGAATAGCGATTCAAAGTGTTGTACCCGAAGATTTCATTTTCAGTGTTGACGAAAATATGTTTAAGTTGTTAATCAGAAATCTGGTTGGGAATGCTGTAAAATTTACCCATCGTGGCGGAAGAGTTGAAATTAAGATTGAAGCGAATAATAAATTCATAAAAGTTTTGGTAAAAGACAACGGGATTGGAATAAGTACCGGGAATATCGAAAAACTATTCAACATCAGTGCTGGTTATGTGGCACGTGGTACAGCCAATGAAAAGGGTACCGGGCTGGGGCTGATTTTATGCAAAGAGTTTGTCGAGAAACATAGCGGACGTATTTGGGTTGAAAGTAAGGAAGGAGAGGGAAGTAATTTCATTGTTGAATTACCCATTAAAGACAATTAGCGATGGAAGTATTGGATTTACGTACTTTGTATTTTAATTACACAATTGTAAACATTGTGAGTCTTTTCATGGTGTTGATTTTATGGAACCAATCGAAAAAACGTTTTGAGGGAACCCATTTTTTTGTATTTGATTTTGTTTTTCAAATCATTTGCCTGTTTCTCATTTTTTTAAGAGGGCATATACCCGATTTCTTTTCGATGGTGGTTCCAGTTACCTTGTCAATTACAGGAACTTTTTTTGGGTTGGTTGGTTTAGCAAAGTTTACAGGCAAAAAAATAAACTATCCGTTAAACCTGTTTCTTATCGCCGAAATATTTGCAGTGCAATTCTGGTTTTCAATTGTTGATGAAAATCTTGCAGTTAGAAATTTTAATTTTTCGGCGATATTTTTAATTCTGTCGGTACAATGTGCCTGGATTATGCTTGTAAAAGTTCCGGGCGGATTGAAAAAACTGACTGTTTGGGTGGGAATGGTATTTTCGTTATTTGCTTTGGTTAACCTGATTCGTATTGTAGAATATTTCCTGGTAGGTATAAAAACCAACGACTATTTAAATTCAGGTCCTTTTGAATCGGGTGTAATTCTGGTTTACCAGCTATTATTTACATTACTTACATTTTCATTGATTTTGATGTTTAATGGCAGGTTAAACCGTCAAATATCATTTGAGGAGGAAAAATTCTCAAAAGCCTTTCAGATAACACCTTATGCAATATTATTAACCAGACTTTCTGACGGGAAAATTTATGAAGTTAATGATGGTTTTTTATCGCTGTCGGGTTACACAAAAAATGAGGTGATTGGAAAAACCACCAACGAATTGAACTTATACGTGTATTCCGGCGAACGTGAAAGAATTGTTGGTTTATTAAGTGCGGAGCAGAAACTTAAAGATATTGAAATCACTTTTCGTAAAAAATCGGGCGAATTATTGATTGGCCTTGTGAGTGCCGAGTTGCTTGATATTAATTATGAGGTAAGTATTTTAACCACAATATACGATTTAACTCAGCGCAAAGAGCTTGAAAACCAGTTGGTAGAGATGAATGCCACAAAAGACAAATTCTTTTCGATAATTGCACACGATTTAAAAACCCCGGTAAGCAATGTTTTGGGATTCAGCAACCTGCTGAACGAAGAATTAAATTCTTTTGACGGAAATGAAATTGCACAATATGTTTCGCTTATCAACACTTCGGCAAGGCAAACACTAAACTTACTCGACAACCTGTTGCAGTGGTCGATGATGCAGCAGGGAAAAATTTTGTTCGACCCGAAGAAAATTATTTTAAGCGAACTGGTGCAGGATGTAATTGAAACTGTAACCGAGAATTCAAATCAGAAACACATTTCAGTTACAAGTCAGGTGCACGAAAAACTGATTGTTACCGCCGACGAAAATATGCTGAAAACGTTGTTACGTAACCTTCTTCAAAATGCCGTGAAATTTACAAATCCCGGTGGCAAAGTTGTTGTTTCTGCGATTGAAATAGATAAGGGCATTCAGGTTTCAGTTGCCGACAATGGGGTTGGAATTGAAAAAGAGAACCTTGGAAAGCTGTTCGATATTGGTTCGGCCTACACCACCCGTGGAACAAACAACGAAAAAGGCACGGGCCTGGGGCTGATTTTGTGTAAAGAATTTGTTGAAAAACACGGCGGAAGAATATGGGTAAACAGTACATTGGGAGTAGGTAGTTCATTTACTTTTAGTTTGCCTGCATAATAATAAACCAACAGAAAGTAGCTATACAATGGAAAGCCAAAAAATCAAAATTTTAGCCATCGATGATGTTTCAGATAACCTCTTTAGTTTAAAAGCATTAATAAATGACGTTTTTCCTGACGTGGATATTATTACTGCACAAAGCGGAACTAAAGGGCTTGAACTTGCTGAAGCTGATAATCCCGATATTATTCTGCTTGATGTTGTGATGCCCGGGATGGATGGGTACGAAGTTTGCAGAAAGTTAAAGGAAAACGAAAATCTTGCTGATATTCCGGTGGTATTTCTAACGGCGCTGAAGGGAGACAGCGAAAGCCGCATACGCGCACTTGAGGCAGGCGCTGAAGCTTTCCTGGCCAAACCAATCGACGAAACTGAACTCACGGCGCAAATCAAGGCAATGATTAAAATCAGAAATGCAAATCTGAAAAGCCGTGACGAAAAAGCCTGGCTTGAGATGCTGGTGAACACCCGGACCAAAGCGCTCGAAAATGAATTAGCCGAAAGAAAAAAAGCAGAACTGGCATATAAACAAAGCGAAGCACTGATGAAAAGTATTTTCAGAGCTTCGCCGGTTGGAGTAGGGCTGGTTTCTAACCGCGTTATTATTGAAGCAAACGATTTTTTATGCAAAATCACTGGTTATTCACGTGCTGAGTTAGTTGGTCAGAATTCGCGTAAGCTTTATCCCGATGATGCAACATACGAGTATGTTGGTAAAGAAAAATACAAACAGATTGGCAAGTTTGGTATTGGAACTGTTGAAACCCAGTTTAAAACAAAAGATGGAGAAATAATCGACATTTTAATCAGCTCTGCACCCATTAACCATGTCGATCTTTCAGTGGGAGTAACATTTACAGTTCTCGATATTACTGAAAAGAAAAAATCGGAAAGAGAAATTTTAAAGGCTTCTGAAAACTGGAATACCACTTTCCATGCGATGAATAGCGGAATTTTGCTGCTCGATGCCAACCAGCATATTGTGCAAAGCAACATTGCATTTCAACAATTTGTTGAAAAAACCGACGATGAATTAAAAGGTAAACATTGCTTTCATTTTGTGCATGGTACCGATTGCCCGATTGACGGATGCCCGTTTGTGCGCATGAAACAGAGCCACAAACGCGAAACGATGGAATTACAGATGAAAGACCGTGATTTCGAAATCATTGTAGATCCGATTTTAAACGAAAATGGCCAGATAACCGGCGCAGTACATATTTTAAACGACATTACTCAACGTAAACTCGATGAAAAAATTCAGCAAATTCTTTTTGAAATTGCACGCACCTCGGTAAGTAATAATACGCTTGAAGATTTGATGGTAGTGGTTCGACAAGAATTAAACAAAGTAATGGATACAACCAATTTCTTTGTTGCATTGTACCAACCTGAAACCGATACACTGAAAAATGTAATTTTTCAGGACGAGAAAGATAATTTTCAGGAATGGAAAGCTGAAGATTCATTTTCGGGACAGGTGGTTAAGTATGGTAAAACTTTGCTGCTGAACCGACAGGAAGCAAAAAAATATGCAGATGCGAATAACCTTGCGCTTGTAGGAACTCCTTCTGAGTGCTGGCTCGGTGCTCCATTAACAGTTGGCCGGCAGGTAATCGGAACAATTGTAATTCAAAGTTATACCCCTGGCGTAATTTACACCCAAAACAATGCCCGCCTTCTCGAAATGATTGCCAACGAACTTTCTCTTGTAATTGAACGTAATCAAATGATTGATGATTTATTAAAAGCAAAAGAAAAAGCTGAAGAGTCAGACAAACTGAAATCGGCTTTTTTGGCTAACATGAGCCATGAAATAAGAACACCGATGAACGGAATTCTTGGCTTCACCAGCTTATTGAGCGAATCTGATTTAACAGGAGAGGAAAAAGATAAATACATTGATATAATACAGAAAAGTGGTCAGCGAATGTTGAATACAGTAAACGATTTGATTGATATCTCGAAAATTGAAACGGGGCAAATGCCGCTCATTTATACCGAAACCAATCTCAGGGAGCAGATGCAGAATTTGTATGCTTTCTTTATTGCCGAAGCAAAAAATAAAGGATTAAGTATGGTTTTCAGGGATAATATTTTACCTGAAATGGCTGTAATTGAAACGGATGTTGCAAAACTCGATTCGATAATGACCAATCTGATAAAGAACGCGATTAAATATACCGACAGAGGAAGTGTTGAAGTTGGTGGGGTTGTCAAAAATCAATGGTTTGAATTCTATGTACGTGACACCGGAATTGGCATTCCACAACACCGGCAAAAAGCTATTTTTAATCGTTTCGAACAGGCAGATGTTTCCGATAAGCGTGCCTATCAGGGCTCTGGTCTGGGTCTTACCATTGCACGGGCTTATGCCGAAATGTTAGGCGGAACAATGGACCTGGAATCGGAGCCAAACATTGGATCTGTTTTCAATGTACGAATTCCCGTAAGAAACAGAACCAACAAGCAGAAATTACCTGAAGCGCCCTCAAATAAATCAGTTGAATTTGACAGTCAGAAAATTAAAATTCTGATCGCAGAAGACGACCCCATAGGTTTGGAGTACATGAAAACCATTCTTTCGGAAATCAATTGTGAAATTACTTCAGCATCGAATGGCAAAGAAGTGGTTGCGCTTTTTGAGAAAAATCAGGATGTTGATATTATTCTTATGGATATCCGTATGCCGGTAATGGATGGTTACCAGGCTACGCAGCTCATCAGAGAAATTAACCGCAATGTTTATATTATTGCGCAAACAGCATTTGCTTTGGCCGGCGACAGGGAAAAAGCATTGGAAGCCGGTTGTAGTGAATACCTTACTAAACCGGTAAACCGTCAAAAACTGATTCAGTTAATCAAAAATTATTCATATAATGAAAGCTGAAATCTTAAAATGAAATACAATGGTAACCGATATTTATAAATCAGTAGTACAAAATGCACAATTTGGCTATGCCTTGCACGAAATTATTTTCGACAATAAAGGGGTCATCACTGATTTCCGTTTTGTAGAAGTAAACACAGCATTTGAAACGTTAACAGGGTTGAAAGCCAAAGATATTACCGGAAAAACATTAAAACAGGTATTCACGCAGTCTGATTTCCGGGAGAACCATTGGATATGGAGCATTACTGAAAGAGTATTAGAGGGCGAAATTGTTGAATATGAATATCATGTTAATCAAACCGGAAACTGGCTAAAAGTTGTTATAAATTCACCTGTAAAAAATTATTTCTCAGCAATTATTACAGATGTTTCGCATGAGTATTTAATTGCCGAAGCATCAAAAAAATTAAGTCAGTTTACTTTCGGGAATATCGATTATCAGTTGATTGCT
>DPCJ01000111.1:0-8163 GCA_003516705.1 Prolixibacteraceae bacterium
TGGTGAAAAATCCACGCGGGCCAAGAAACGGAATGGAACATGTGGTTCGTGGAGGCGCGTATAATTATTCGGCAAAAGATTTACGTGTTGGCCGGCGCGATTTTACCCGCACCAAAGATTGGTTGGTGACCGACCCGCAAATACCAAAAAGTATCTGGTGGTACTCTGATAGTAAAAATTTGGGATTCAGGGTGGTATGCGAATACAACAAGGCTATTTTAAATACAGAAAAAAATCAATAACCAGGATATCATGGAACAGAATCAGTTCTCGCGCAGAAATTTTCTCAGTAAATCGGCTCTCATTGGGGCTGCCGGTGTTATCGGGATGAATGCGCTGGCCTCTTGTGCCCAAAAAACTAAACCGGTTGATTATGTATTTCCTCCCGAACTGGATAAAGCGCCCGACGGACAAAAACTCCGGGCAGGACTTGTTGGATGTGGCAATCGTGGTACCGGTGCCGCACTCAATTTTCTTTCAGCCGGAAACGACCTCGAATTGGTTGCCCTTGCCGATGTTTTTGAAGATAAAGTGTGGGATTGTCGCAATAAACTGAGCAAACAAAAAGTAGAAGTTCCTGAGAAAAATTGCTTCTGGGGTTTCGATTCGTATAAAAGTCTTCTTGAAGTTGACCTCGACGTGGTGATACTCGCAACGCCGCCGCATTTCCGCCCTGCTTATTTCGATGCCTGTGTTCAGGCTAAAAAGCACGTGTTTATGGAAAAGCCGGTTTGCGTTGATCCGGTTGGAGCAAGGCAAATTATGGCAACTGCCAAAAAAGCTGAAAATATTGGTTTGTCGGTTGTTACAGGCACGCAACGCCGTCACCAGCGCGATTATCTCGAAACATACCGTCAGGTTGCAGCGGGCGCTATTGGACAAATTACTTCGGCAAAAGCCTGGTGGCTGCAAAGCCATGTTTGGTTCCGTACCCGCGAAGAGGGCTGGAGCGATATGGAATACATGCTCCGCAACTGGAACAATTACTGCTGGCTTTGTGGCGATCACATTCTCGATACGCATGTTCATAACATAGATATTATCAACTGGTTTGTGGGAAAACACCCTGTTGAAGCCATCGGTTTTGGAGGCAGGGCACGCAGGCTCACCGGCGACCAGTACGACTATTTCAGTATTGATTTTGATTATGGGAACGGCGTTTTTTCGCACAGTATGTCACGGCAAATTGACGACTGTGCCAATACTTTAGGCGAATTGATTATGGGAACCGAAGGGTATACCAACTGCAAAAATACGGTTTACAACCTCGATGGTTCGGTAAAATGGAAATACGAATATCCAAAAACCAAGGATGGAAAATCAACCGAAATTGTTGCCATTTCGCCATATGTACAGGAACACATCAGCCTTGTAACAGCTATCCGTACCAACAAACCAATTGTTGAAGCTGAACGCACTGCCATTTCTACGTTAACCGCGATTATGGGGAGAACAGCAGCTTACACCGGACAGAAAGTTACCTGGGACGAAATGATGAGCTCGACCATGAAACTTGGCCCTGAAAAATACGAAATGGGCCCGATTGCAATGGAATTTCCGGTTCCGGTTCCCGGCACACAACACAAAGAATAAAACTGAGATAAAATGATTTCCGTAGTTATACCATTATTAAACGAAAGCAGTCTGGTTACCGAATTGATTCGGGAAACCGCTGACAGTTTGCAACTTACCGGCGAAGCTTTCGAAATTATTTGTGTTGACGACGGAAGTACCGATAATACAGTTGCCAAACTGTTGCAGTTGAAAGAGCAAAACAGCAGTGTGAAGATAATTTCACTTTCACGCAATTTTGGATTACAGGCTGCGCTTACTGCCGGCCTCGATTATGCTACAGGCGATTATGTGGTGATGATGGACGGCGATTTTCAGGATCCACCGGAACTGATTCCGGTTTTGCTGAAAAAAATTCAGGACACCGGCGCTGATATTGTTTCCGCGGTTCGTGAGCAACGAAATGAAAAATTTACCCGACGGATTTATACAGGTGTTTTTTATCACATTTTCAGCAGCATGAGCGAAAGCGAACAGATTTCGCAGGCTGGAAATTTTAGTATAATGACTCGGAAAGCGCACCAAGCAATTCAACGTTTTACTGAAAAAAACAGGTACCTCCCCGGAATCAGAAATTTTGTTGGGTTTAAACATACAGTGATTTTGTATGATCGCCCTGACCGTTTAAGGGGAAAGGCAAAAATGAGCCGTAAAAAGCTCTTTTCCCTGGCTGCCGATGCCATTTATTCATTTTCAAAATGGCCGATTAAAGCCTGTTTGTATTTCGGACTGCTTGGAATTTTAATTTTCCTTGCTGCCATAGTTTATACCTTTTTTTCGAAAATCACGGGGCTGGCGCCCATCGGCTGGTCGTCGATGTTTTTGGCCGTCAGCTTTTTTGGCTCAGTACAATTAACTTTTTTAGGATTGATTGGCGAATATGTTTACCGGATTTTTAAAGAAGTACAAAACCGGCCTGTTTATATTGTAAAAGAAGTATATGAATAAACTGTCGGAAATATTCACCGGAAGAAATGCCTTTGCTGCCAGCCTGCTGGTTGCAGCATTGTTGCTGGCATTTCTGGCTCCGCGCTCGGCGGTGAATGTTGATGAACAGTTGCATTATCCACACGCAAAAAAAGTGGTTAACTGGTATTTTACCGGTGGTGCCGACAAATCTTGTCTCGAAACTCCGGTTACAAATCTGAAATATTACGGGCAGTCGGTTGATAATTTTACTGCTTTGATAAACCGGGTTTTTGGTGTTGAAGATGAATTTTTGCTGCGGCACTACACAGGCGCAATTTTCTTTTTGATGCTGCTTTTGTTCAGCGGACTTTTGGGATTCCATCTTACTGGTTCGTACTGGGTTTCGGCACTCACAGTTATTTCAATGCTTGCAATGCCGAGGCTGTTTGGGCAGGCATTCGGAAACCTGAAAGACATTCCATTTGCAGCGGGATACATCGCCGGTATTTATTTTATATCGCGACTTATTTATGAATTACCACGCCCATCGTGGAAAACAGTGATTGCTCTGGGTTTTGCCATCGCTTTTACCAATTCGGTGCGTATCGGCGGGCTTATTTTATTCGGATTTCTTGGGTTTGCCATTGTCGTTACCTTTCTTTTGAAACCTTTTTTACTTAAACAAATATTTACAACTAAATCTGATTTTGGAAGGTTATTGGGCCAGATGTTGGTAATTGTGCTTACAGGTTATTTTGCAGGATTACTTTTCTGGCCCTTTGCCTTACAAAATGTTTTTGTCCATCCGCTCGAAAGCCTTCGGGTAATGGAGCATTACAGCGTCAGCATTCGTCAGGTTTTTGACGGCGACTGGCTCTGGAGTACGCAACTACCGTGGTATTATTTACCAAAGTGGCTATTTATATCAACGCCTGAGTTCCTGATTTCAGGGTTCGTGGTTTTTACAGCCTTTTTAATCAACCAACTAAAAACGAAAAAAAAACAACTCTTCACAGAGTTGTTTTTGCTTTTTACCCTTTTGTTTCCGTTGGTTTACGTAGTAATCATTGGTGCAAACCTTTACAGCGGAATACGGCAAATGCTTTTTGTGATGCCGCTTGTTGCAGTATTTTCATCGGCAGGTTTTGTGTATTTATTAAAAATGATAAAAGGGAAAACGCTTAAAATTGCTGTTTTAGTTTTTTTTGCCGGGCTGATTGCGTTACCCGTAAAACACCAGTTTGATACTTTTCCGGCTGATTATATTTATTTTAATTCGATTTCGGGTGGCAACAAAAAGGCCTGGTCGAATTACGAGTACGACTACTATTTTCACGGGATGAAGGTGGCGGCTGAATATCTCATTCAAACTGCCGGAGCTGAAAAAATAACTGTTGCTTCCAATTGTAATCTTTCCAATTATTTTGAAAAATCGCCAAACATTACATATAAGTATGTACGTTTCTTGGAACGCAGTTCAGCCGATTGGGATTACGGTTTGTTTGGCGTGAATTACATTCATCCTGAACTTTTAAAATCGGGAAAGTGGCAGCCAGCCGGAGTTGTTAAAACTATTTTGCACAAAAAAAAACCGCTTGTGGTGATTGTTAAACGTGGAAGTAAAACCGATTTTCAGGGGATAGAATTGGCTGCTTCAGGCGACTGGGTTCAATCTTCGGTTTTGCTGGAAAATGCATTGCAGACTGACAAAAACAATGTGTGGATAATTTTACAACTCGCAAAAAATTCGCTGAAGCTGAACGATTTTGAAAGATTTAACACATATTTGCAGCAAGGCAGGTCGATTTATGCTGATTATGAGCCATTTTATTTACTCGAAGCGCAGTATTTTTTCAATCTTGGAAAAACGGAAGAAGCGAAAGTTGTGCTCAACAAACTTATTGATGTAAACCCGCGATACCAAAACGCAGCGCCTCTTTTAAACGCTGTAAACAAAAAACTGGAGGAACATAAATTCAATAATTAAAAAATAACTAAAAATGAAAAAGATGAAGAATTTCATGGCCATGGTGGCCGCCATCGTATTAACTGTTGTTGCAAAAGCGCAGGATGCCGGAACTTACATTGATAGTTTGAATGTTCAGGACAGCTCGTACATGCAACCACTCGAAACAGCAACCGAAGAAACATCGTCGGGCAACACAGCCATCATTGTAGTAGTTGCAATTGTGGTAGTTGTTGTAATTGCTTTTTTTGTTCTCAAAAAGAAAAAGAAATAGGCTTTGCCTGAATTGGTTGAAAAACCTGTCTTTTTTCGGAGAGACAGGTTTTTTTATGGCTTGCCATTATCGGTGAAAGATGTATTTTTAAAACATGCAAAACAACACCGGAATCGCTTTTCGCATTAAGCAAAAAGCCGCTGAACTTGGGCTTGGCGGTTGCGTTTTGCTGCCAGCAACAGCATTGAACGATGAGGCTGAACATTTCAGGCTGTGGCTCGAAAATGGGTTTCATGGCGAAATGGATTACATGGCCCGGAACACGGAAAAGCGGCTCGATCCGCGGTTGCTTGTCGAAAATGCAAAAACTGTAATTGTTGTACTTCAAAACTATTTTACAAACGAAAAGCAATCGGACCCGGCGGCACCTGTTCTTTCGAAATACGCTTATGGAACCGATTATCATTTTGTGCTGAAAGACAAATTAAAAGAGCTGTTACAGTTTATTCAGACTGAAGTTTCGCCTTGTAACGGACGTGTTTTTACCGATTCGGCACCGGTGCTCGAAAGAGCGTGGGCCAAACGTGCCGGTTTGGGTTGGATTGGCAAAAACAGCAATCTGATTTCGACCGAATCCGGCAGCTTCTTTTTTATTGGTGAATTAATAATCGACATTGAATTGCCTTTCGATAATCCGCGGGCAGTGGCCGACCACTGCGGAAAATGTACGCGTTGCATTGATGCCTGCCCCACAAAAGCGATTGTTGCCGACCGTGTTGTTGATGCGCGGTTATGCATTTCGTATCAAACCATCGAATTAAAAGGCGAGCTTGACCCCAACCTGAAAGGGAAGTTTGAGAACCGTGTTTTTGGCTGCGATATTTGCCAGGATGTTTGCCCGTGGAACCTGAAAGCTGAACCGCACCACGAACCCGGTTTCAATCCTGAAGAAAAATTACTGAAACTAAACGCTTCAGATTGGCATGCGATGGATGCCAATCTTTTTGATTCACTGTTTAAAAAATCGCCGGTTAAACGCACCGGGTTTTCAGGATTAAAACGAAATCTTCGGTTTATCAGTAATATAAACACGAACGAAAACCGGGGCGATGGAGAAATTTGAATACGAAACTGTGTTAAAGAATGGGCCTCAATTGGGCGTTTTTGCCGATTTTCCGTTCGACAGCCAGAAGATTTTCGGAACGCGGAAAGCAATACCTGTGATAGTTCAAATTGATAATAAATTTTCGGGAGAGTTGAGTCTGTTGCCTTGTGGAAATGGCAAACACTGGCTGAATCTTAACAGGCAAATCAGACTTACCATTGGGAAAAGTGAAGGAGATACAGTTTTTATAACTCTCCAAAAAAATCTGACACCTACAAAACCTGAAATTCCGGAATATCTGCAATGGTTGCTGGAGGACGATCTGAAAATGCAAAAGGCATTTGCAAAGATGCCACTTTCAACCCGGAAATTCTGGATTGGCTATATTGAGGAAACTAAAAACGAAGAGGTGAAGGTGGACAAAATCAATCGTTTCTTCGAATATCTTTTGCGCCACTATTCAGGGTAATTCATGATTTAGTTGTCAATTAAAAAACATTCAGCGTAATTTACTTTATGCAGAAAAACGCCAGATCATGAAATCAATCAGACTTTTACTCATCATTTCGTTCATTCTGTTTTGCGGAGATTTCACTACTGCTCAAATTCGTGAAAAACTTGTTTTGGCAAATGAAAAAATTCCCGCTGAAAAAATATACATACATACCGACAGTGAAACCTATTTTCAGGGCGATACACTGTGGTTTAAAATTTATCTTACCGATAGCCGGTCAGGGCAGTTGATTCCAAAACCTGAGAATATCTACATAAAGTTGACAGACGGAAGTGGAGTTTCTGTTTTACAGTCGGTTTTAGTCGCTACGAACGGACAGGCTGCCGGTAATTTCTCCATTCCTGATGATGTTAAACCCGGGAACTATCTGGTGCAGGCTTACACAAATTATCTGTTGAATTTTGGAGCCGATGGTTGTTTTTACCGTCAGATTTCGATTTCGAAATTAACCGAAAATGGGATGGTAACAACTGAAGTGAACCGAACAAGTAATATGGTTGCAAGAGTTGATTTTATGCCCGAAGGGGGAGTTTTGCTCGAAAATGCCACCAATCTGGTAGCTTTTAAAGCCGTTAGCAAACTCGGTTATGGCGTAAATGCAAGCGGTAAAGTAAAAGATGGTAAAGGAAATATTGTGGCAACTTTTACGACCGATTATAAAGGAATGGGGCTTTTCTTTCTGACCCCCGAAGCCGGTAAAACATACTATGCAACAGTTGATGGTTTTCCTTCTTTCAGATATCAGTTTCAGCCTGAAAAAGGCGCAGTAAAAGTTCAACTGATAAACCATACAACCCACGAAATAATCTTAAACATTGCCGGAAGCGACGAATCGGTCAGCGGGAAAACTCTCTACATCGCCTGCATGAACCGCGGCGAAATTCTGTTTTACCAGTCGTTTGTAATGGATGGTATAAATAAGGTGATGAAATTTGAAAGTAGTTCACTCAAAACAGGAATTAACCAGTTGGTACTATTTGATGAGAATTTAAAACCTTTGTCAGAACGACTGCTTTTTTCGGGAACCGACGGTATAAACAATATTTTGGTGCAAACACAAAAGCCTGTTTATGGCAAACGTGAAAATGTTATCTTGAAAATAGCCGACGAAAAATGGGTTGATGAAAAGGATTTTTCAAGCCTTTCGGTAGCGGTGTTGCACGAAGCAGTTATTCCAAAAAGCGGGTTTTCAAAAAATATACTTTCTAATATGTTGATTGATTCGGAGTTAAACGGCTATCTGGAACCAACTGCCGACCTGTTTGCCGATGATGAAATTAGTTCGGAGGCCAAGCTGCGATTGGTAATGCTTACACATGGAAACGATAACTATTTCTGGAACAAGGCGCCCTTAGCCAATACAACACCAAAATACGGACAGGAAGCCGGGCTTCAGATTAATGGTGTTGCAAAAAGCAGGCTTACCGGAGAAAAACTTTCCAATGGCGAAATAACCCTTGCTATCCGGAAAGATAATGAAGTTGCATTTTTAACGCAACCAACCGATTCAGCAGGTAATTTCAGTTTTGCAGGTTTGCTTTTTACCGACACTGCAACTGTTCATGTTCAGGCAAAGAATGAATCCGGCGGATTAAACACCGAAATTGAATTGGCTCCTGTGTTTAAACCAGCGCCTGACCCTGGTCCCCGGAATGATTTGTTAAAAGAATGGTCGGTAAAGCCCGAAAAACTGGCGGAAATTAAATATTCTATTAGTAATGAGAATAAAAAACATCAGCCAAAAGTGATTGTAAGAAGATATCAGCAAAATGAAAAACAATCTGATGGTCATTTCAGATTGTACGAATCGCCCGATTTTGTTCTTGAAGTTGGTGATTTTGAAAGCTCATACGATAACGTGCTTGATTTTATGGTGGGAAAAG
>DPCJ01000111.1:8302-8524 GCA_003516705.1 Prolixibacteraceae bacterium
TTCGACAATCGGCATTTACTGAAAAACCTGATTTTAGAACGCTGCTTTATTGGAATAATTCGGTTACAACTAAAAACGGCGAAGCTGAAATTCACTTTCTGAGTTCAGATTTGCCCGGAATTTACCACGTAATTGTTGAAGGCATTTCAAACAATGGCAAAATTTGCGTTGGAAGTTGTGTTTTCAAAGTTGAATAGTGCTGATAAAAACAGAGCCGGTGAA
>DPCJ01000017.1:0-613 GCA_003516705.1 Prolixibacteraceae bacterium
TACTGAAGTGTAATATAAGTAATGATGCTGATTTGTAGCTACCATGAAGATACTCACTACAGGAACAAGAAAAAGTAAAAGTATGGTAAAAGGATTCAACCACTTGTCAATTCCTGAATACCGGGCTGCAAACATCAGCCAGAATACAGGCAGGCTGGCAATTCCAAAGTAGGATATGAACAGGTAGATTTTCATAAGTTCTTCTTTCGAACTTAAAATCTCCATACCATAAAAAACTGACCACAGTGAAGCAGAAAACAGGAGCAACGACAACAAAATTCCCGCACTTGTTTGCTTTTTTATCCAGGCATAAAAAGCCAGAAACAGTGAAATAATTGCGGCAAAAATTAAAATATAGGCAGGATGATTTATGCTCATGTTTAAAAAAATGAATGAGTAATAATAATAATTTTCGGAGCAACCTGCCTCGTTTTTAGCGAAAATATTGTTTTAAAATATTATTAAAACAAGTGTTGGTAGCTTAATTAAAATTTTATTCGAAATGGTTATCGTTGTGAAATACTAAAACCCGTTTCTTACAAATTTCAGGGTTTCGTAAAAACCATTTTTGTTGGAATATTTCAACAAATAGATGCCACCTTTTAAACTTCTG
>DPCJ01000017.1:662-4738 GCA_003516705.1 Prolixibacteraceae bacterium
ACTTTCAAACATGCTGATTCGGATAAAACGGGTGGAAACATCAATTGTATGTTGTTTCCAAACCTTGTATTTTTCGCATGAATCAGTGAAAAGTGGAATCCAGTTACCTGGTTCTCCAATCGAAATCACCAGATTTTTCGTATTGTGCATGTCGTGCANNGGATGCAGGTTATTTTCCGGGGTACAATTTTGTTCATCGGTTAAATAATTTGCCGACCAGTAACTTCCTCCGGTAACTTCATCAACAATCATATCGGAACTTAGTACAATTTGTTCTGGCATTCTGTGAATTTGTTCAGTTTCTTGACCACCCATTGCAGCGCCCATTTTTACATATTCAACAGGTGTTCCCTGTGCCAGCGAATAATCATTTGCTTCAGGATTTGTAAAACTGATTTCAACAACATTTACGTTTTGGTTATTGGTCAATATAAAGTTGTTGCTGTTTCCGGAGCTGTTTCTATAAAATTCGATCTCTCCATCCCAATTATTATTTCTGATTTCCAAAAAGTTAATCTCGTTCATGTTTTTTACAGCCTCGGTGCTGGTTATATCCCTGAAGTAGTTATTCTCAATTTGAATTGGATATCCGGCTACAGTAAACAGCCTGTTATCGATAAAAATTCCTTTGCACGAGGCAATGTAATTGTTTGTAAAAATGTTGTTTCCCAATCCATTCGAAATAATTCCGTATGACGGGGCCCCAATCAGTATGTTGTTATAAACCCGGGCTACCGAGTTATCGCCAATTTGCAAAATATTACTTTGGTACGAAATGTTATCAAGTCCGGCATTTAAAAGTGTATTGTTATAGATTTCAACATCTTCAACGGCATTGGCTACCTGAATTGATTCTCTGCCGGTATTTTTTACAATATTGTTGTAAATTTTCAGGTGTCTGAATTCCATTCCGGGACTTTTGGTTTCTCCAATGTACATCCCTTCGGTTACATTCTGAATAAAACAATCATGAATACTCAGGTTTGAAAAAACAGGGGCAGGAGAAGGTGGATTTCCATCGTAATCTTTTTTTGCAAAAATTCCAAAAAAACCATCGTGGTCTATTTTAATCAATTCAGCTTCACAATCAGAACTCAATTCAGAAAAGGCCAATCCACAGGTAGCGGCGGCCAGCGAAAATCCATATTGAATTCCTTTAACACCATTTCCTGAAATTTTAAAGAAGCTGCAATTCTCAAAAGTTATTGCTCCCCACGCTTCAGTATTGATTTGCACCTGACCTCCTGAATTAATAACAACAATTGGTGCTTCTTTCGTACCGTTCATTTGTTCAAAACGCAAAGCCCTTGTTCTTTCTGCCAAAATGAAAATGGTGTCGCCGCCAGTTGGTGCAGTTGCCCAGGTTTGGTTGGTAATTGAATAGGATGTTTGATTATTGATAAAATATTTTCTTGAATTTTCGTTACCAGCTGATTTCATCGGTATAGATAAAATGCCAAAAATAATCAAGCAGGTAATTATCCTGGATAATGTTTTTATTATGGTTTGAGACAATTTCATTTGCTTAACTATAAATGCACCAAATCGAACTTTCACTTCCCTTATTAATCAATTCTTAAGATTTGTTAAATTAACAGATATAATTTTTTAATTGCAATTTTTCTGTTCAAAAATCAGTGGTTTATTTTGCTGATTTTCGGGGTATTAAAAGCTTAGATAATTGAGTTCTCTGAAATTGAGATTTGGGTTAAAAAAAAAGGGAATCGTTTATGATTCCCTTTGTAGCTGTTTAATTATGAAAAAGTTGCCGTATTCAAAAATGCTTTGTTTCTTCTGTTTTTCTGTTAACTGAATTTTCGCACTTTAATGAATCAACAGCTGGTGTTTTTTTTGCTTCTTCGCTGAAATAGACTGACTTTGCAGCCGATTTTACCGCGTTTGTGGTTGTTGTAATTTTATGAACAGGATTTGCTGCTCTGATAACATCGATTTTATGACCGATTTTTAACCCGAGAATGTAAAAGATGGAAGAGAGAAGAATAATTGCTTTCATAATTGTTTTGTTTTCTGGCTTTTAAAAGTTCAATTTGCAAACCAAATTACGCAAATCATACCACCACTGGAAATAATATCTGTGAATTGACGAAATTATTCTGCCAACGGCGTTTTTTATTCTGCGAACGAACTTGCACTCTGCATTACTAAAAATAAAAACCTGCTGAATACAATACAACTGTAATCATTTCACTAAAGCAGTACAAATGATAAAAAATTGAACAACGAATATGAAATACTTTGCTTACTTCTTCCCTTTTGTTTTTATGCTGTTATGTGGTTTTCGGTCGGAAAAAGAGAAATCAGACTGGCAGGGACCCAACCGCGACTGCATTTATCCTGCAGCAAATCTGTTGAAACAATGGCCTGAAAAAGGACCCGAAATGGCGTGGTCATTTGAGGGTCTGGGATACGGACATTCGGCAGTTGCCGTGACTAACAACAAGGTTTTTGTAACCGGCGTGAAAGATACCATTGAATCAATAGGGTCGCTTTATACATTTGATTTAAACGGAAAACTGCTTTGGAAAAAAGAATACGGGAAAGATTTTGCCCTGAATTTTCACGGAACCCGCTCCACACCTGTTGTTGTTGATAATCTGATTTATATTGAAAGCGGGATGGGCGCCATTTATTGTTTGAATACCGACAATGGCGAAGAGGTTTGGAAAATTGACTTTCTGAAAGATTTGGGTGTCGATTCTGTTATCCAATTTGGCTACTCTGAGTCGGTTTTAATCGATGGAAATAACCTGATTTGCGTACCCGGTGGAAAGGAAAATAATGTTGTTACACTTAACCGGTTTACGGGTAAAAAAGTGTGGAGCTCGCCCGGAAATGGTGAAATTGCAACCTACAATTCT
This sequence comes from Prolixibacteraceae bacterium, assembly GCA_003516705.1. Lineage (GTDB taxonomy): Bacteria > Bacteroidota > Bacteroidia > Bacteroidales > Prolixibacteraceae > Draconibacterium. The sequence goes on from DPCJ01000017.1 coordinate 3,542, forward strand.
CCGATTCTGATTAATCACAACGGGAAAAAACTGGTAATTGCGATGACATCGCATTCGATAATGGGTTTTGATGCCGCAACTGGCGAAAAACTCTGGCGCGTTGAACAAACCCAAGGCAATAAAATTCATGCAAACACACCGGTTTATGCCGATGGAAAACTGCTTGTCGCTTCTGCAGGTCGTGAAAAGACATCAGGAATTGTAATGCTGCAACTTTCGGAAGATGGTAAAAGTGTAACCGAAATCTGGCAGAACAACAAACTGATGAACCTGATGGGTGGCATGGTAAAACAGGGTAACAATCTTTACATTTCGGCTTACCTGAAATCCGACTGGCAGGAGCTGGATTGGAACACCGGCCAAATAAAACTTCAGAATAAGGAATTTGGTGGTGGCTCAGTGATTTTTGCCGACGGTTTATTTTTTTGTTATGCCGAGAATGATGGTGAAGTGGCGTTGATGGAAGCTACGCCTGAACAGATAAAAATCATCAGTAAATTTAAAGTTCCGCTTGGAACGGATCAACATTGGGCGCGGCTTGTAATCGATAAAGGATTACTTTTTGTTCGTCACGGAAATGCTTTAATGGCTTACAAAGTAGGAGAGTAAATACTTTTCGTTTACTCCGGAAAACTAAACGAAAGCGCAAACATTAAAAATGCCGGGCCGCTCCAGCCTTCAAAATAATAGCCTGATAGTTCAACGTTTTATACCCGCTACCAGATATTAACCCTGTTCTGAATTCGGTATCATATTGAAATTCTTTTGTGATTTGGCTGCTGAGTCCGAACCATAGCTGTGTGTACCATGTTCATTACATTTTTCTTTTTTTGATGGAAGCGACAAAAATTGATGGTTATCCGAAAAACTGTTTTATTTGGTTATTTTTAAATAGAAAAGTTTTAGACTTGCGTTCTTTTGCAAAAAGAAGAAACCGGAAGTAAAACAAAACTTATCGCCTTAATATTTAGACTTATCTAAAGAAGTTGATTATGAAAAAAGCGATTATAAACAGGGAATATCCCGATAAAAGAGTAATTATTAGCGCGCAGGGAGATGTAACATACAGCCAGTTTTTAAAAAATACGCGGCAGTTTGCCATGCTTTTCGAAAACAAAGATTTTAATAAAATTGCCATTTATGCCGAAAACAGCCCTGCATGGATTTATGCGTTTTATGCTGCCTTACAAAACAATT
>DPCJ01000084.1 GCA_003516705.1 Prolixibacteraceae bacterium
AACTCAGTTATACAAATCCTGACGGTATTGAAGTTAAAAAATCAGTATCAGCAAACGAAAATGTCACCGTTTTACGGGGCTGGAAGTCTGAAAGCAAGATGACTTATCATTCGTTCTTCATTCCTGAGGAGAATGCAATCGATACTTTCATGTCGGGTGAATCAGAAGAAACTCTTCCTGCATTTATTGAATTTGAAGGTGTTAAAATTGACAAAACAAAATGGGAGATTGTTGATTTTTCGACAGAAGAACCAGGCGAAGGAGCACCAAACGGCCTGGCTTCAGCTGCTATTGACAATGATCTGGGTACTTTCTGGCATACGCAATGGAGTGGTGGTAGCCCGGGATATCCGCACTACTTTACCATCGATTTGAAAGATATCGTAAAAATTAACAAAATTGAAGCTTTCAGACGTCAGGGTGATTCACGCGGACAAACTGAATTCCAAATTCTTACAAGTCTCGATGGTATCAATTTCTCGAATCAGGGAACATTCACCTACGATGCCACACTTAACAGCATGTCATACAATCTGCCGTCATTACCAATGGCCCGTTATGTGAAATATGTGGCAACAAAAGGATCAGATTTCTTTGCTTTCCTTGCTGAACTTGATTTATATGGACAAGTTGCAGCAAACCTTGACAAAACCAACTGGGCCATTGCCGGATTTTCTTCTGAAGAACCTAAGGAAGCCGATTGGGGTCCTGCAATTCAGGGCAGGGCAGCAGCAGCAGTTGACAATGATCTCGGAACATTCTGGCATTCGGCGTGGGAACTGTCGCAACCACCATATCCTCACTATTTTACGGTTGATTTACAAGAATCGAAAAGAATTCTTGCAGTGGAATGTTTCAGACGCCAGGGTAATGGCAACGGCCAAACCAAATTTAAAATTTATACCAGTATCGACGGTATTAATTTCGAGGATCAGGGTGAGTTTAATTTCAACTCGCAAACAGACGCAGGCCAGCTGTATCCATTAGATTTTCTTCCTACTGCCCGCTACATTAAGTATGAAGCGACAGCAGGACCAAATCACTACGCATTTCTTGCCGAACTGAGTATTTACGCTCAGGACGCTCAATAAATTGTATTACCTTTTGATAAGAGAACCCGAGAGCTTCGGGTTCTCTTTCATTTTTGCTGTATGAAACTTAATTGTCATTGCTTTACCAAATTTTGTCGCAAAGAGCCTTACTTTATAAACCAGTTAGTACAGTGGACTGAATTAACTGCTAAAGAGAAGCATAAAACCAATTGCTCAAAAATTACACTTACCAGCCAAAGAATTCAACGAAAACTATGATTAAGCAGATAAAATGCCCGAATGTTGTTATAATTTCAATACTAATTGTTACGCTGATTATTTCAGGGAAAACTCTCAACGCCCAAACCAGCAGCTTTGTCAGTAATCTCCCAATAGTTTTGATAGACACTGAAGGAAAGAATATTCCGAATGAACCCAAAATATCTGCCCGAATGAAAATCATTGATAATTCCACAAATCAGAATAAAATTACTGACCCCGCAAATGGTTACGACGGGTTTATAGGTATTGAACTAAGGGGTGCCTCGTCACAATCGTACCCGCAAAAGCCTTTCGCAATCGAAACACGAGATGCCCAGGGAAACAATCTTAATGTTTCACTTTTAGGAATGCCTGACGAAAACGACTGGGTTATGTTATCAAACTACAACGACAAATCGTTTATGAGGAATGTTTTGGGATACAAAATGTTTGATGCTCTCGGAAACTATGCCCCAAGAACAAGGTATGTTGAAGTATTTTTGAATGGAGAATACCAGGGAATATATTTGTTTGGAGAAAAAATTAAACGAGACAAGAACCGTGTTGACATTGCAACCCTTAAAGAAGAGGACATTGAAGGAGAAGAACTTACCGGTGGGTACATTTTTAAAATCGATTACTGGAATGATTGGGACAGCTGGGAATCGCCATTTTCTCCAATAAATCATCCTGACTTTGACATTCATTTTATTTACCACGACCCTGATTGGGATGAGTTGCTCCCTCAGCAAAAAAATTACATCAGCAATTTTGTATCTGACTTTGAAACAATTTTATATGGCAGTAATTATACACATCCAACCGACGGCTACTCAAAATGGATTGATGTTGAGAGTTTCATCGACTATTTTATCGTTAACGAAATATCGAGAAACAACGACGGATTTAAAAAAAGCAGGTACTTTCATAAAGATAAAAATGGAAAAATTACTGCCGGACCAGTTTGGGATTTCGACTGGGCCTGGAAAAACATAAACGAATGCTACATTTTTAAAGCCACCGATGGATCCGGATGGTCGTACAAAGTGAATGATTGTAATCCCTGGGTAAAATCACCTGGCTGGATGATTCGTTTGTTTTACGACAGTGATTTCAGAAATAATACAAAATGCCAATACAACGATGCAAGAGCGGGGGTTCTGTCAGATGAGAATTTGTCATTCTGGATTGACTCGTTATACAATGAAGTGAAGGAAGCTCAGGTGCGGCATTTTGGTAAATGGAAAATTCTGGGTTTAAATGTCGGCGCTCCCGAAGTTGACGCTCAACCAAAAACTTATGATGGAGAAGTCGAAAAATTACGTCAGTGGATAGCTACAAGGTTGAACTGGCTTGATAGAAATATGATTGGAACCTGTACTTCAACTAATATTATATCTGAATTGACCAACAATTCAGAAATCCGGATTTTCCCTAATCCGGTTTCAGAAAAACTAAATGTGGTTTCAGAAAAACAACTTTTGGAAATCAGGATTTTCAATAATACAGGGAATCAGGTTTTCAGGAACAATATGTTCAAAAGCACAACTGAACAGGTTGACGTTTCAGGTTTTGCTCCTGGACTTTACATTCTGCAATTGAATACTGCTGATGGTTGCACTTATTCACAAAAGCTTATTGTTCAGCATTAAAATCTGTTTACTTCCACTGGTACTCAAAGGTTTTAAACTTTTATCTAAAACAACAATCTAAAAACAAAAACGCCATGATACAGCAATACATTAAACAAGCTCTAAAAAAATACACGAACACAACTGCTTTGGTCGTGATGTCATTTGTTATTCCATTTTTTGCATTTGGACAAAAAGGAAACCGCAACGCCGACAATTATTTCCCCGGCGGAATAATCAGTTTGAATAATGATACAATTACTGCCAATATTCTTCTGGAAAACATTACAAAAATGCAAAAACAAGTCAAGTTTATTGATGCAGGCGGTAGAAAGAAATCATTTAAACCCGATATGATAAATGGATATTTTCTTGAAGCTGAGGAAGAAAAAATGTATTTTGAAAGTCGAAACGATATCAATTTAACTGCGTTCCCTTCAAACAAAGGTTTCTTCTATTATCGTATATCAAACGATGCTATTCCGTTGTACTATTTTGTAACAACAAAAATGGAAAATACAGGAGTAGAATCGCAAATGACGGAGGTAAAAAATTACTTAATCAGAAAGGATTTGAGGTGGTATTTGTATAACAATGAAAATTTTAAAGATTGTGTCGGCTTGTTTGAAGACAACCGAATACTGGTTAACGATATAAAAAACAACAAATACAGCTTTGAGCAATTTCCTGAAATTGTTAAGCGGTATTGCAGTTCAATGAAGCAATAAAACTATGTAAAAAAAAAGACCGTTGAATTCAACGGTCTTTTCAGATTTTATTGAATATTTTATCTTTTTCTGACCTTTCCCGAGCCGGAAACCGAAGAATCAATGGATGGATTACCGCTGTAGTAAACACTGCCCGAACCTGAAATCCTTACATTCAGCGAACCGTTTGAAATCACGGAGCAGTTGCCGGAGCCAGAAGTTTGCACATCAACTTGCTGAGCTTCAAAACCTGAAGCATCGACATTACCCGAACCTGAAATTCTTGCCCTTAATTCTTCTGCAACACCGCCTTTATTCAACCTGATATTNNTCCGATTCAATATCACCCGAGCCGGAAACCGATAAACCGTCAACTTCAGGGACTGTGATGTAAATTTCAACTTTGCCGGGATTCCAGGTACGAAACAAGTTTGAGTTGGGATACCTTATATTCAGGGTTCTATCCTTAACTTCAGTAATAATTTCTTCGAGTGTTTCGGGGTCGGCAACCACCCTGATACTTTGTTTATCGCCCTGCTCAACATAAACTTTACCTGAAATACGTAATGCGATTTTTGAGAATGCTGACACTTCGCGCTTTTCTTCTTTGGCTTGTAATGACGTGGTAAACAAAAATGCCACTAATAAAATGGCCAGATAACTGATTTTTCTGTTCATAATTTTTACATTTAATTGTTTCGACTTGTTTTTGAATTTGAATTTTGCAATGTAACAATGACGTACAACTTTACCCGAAGTTGCACAAATCGAAAAATATTTTTCAGAGGNNGAATAATCGTCGATATGCTCAATTTTACCAATTTCGCCCAAAGTTGCATCCCAAAGAGTAAAGCCTTGAAAACGGTCATCAGCCTCAGCATCAGGTTCAAGTTGTATTTCATCGGTGAACAGGAAAACGGAACAACCCACCAATCGTTTGGCATATTTTTCGGTTTCCACACCATTAAAAGTTAAAATGGCTGTGTCGTCGGTTTTGTATCTGAAACCATCTTCAACCAGAAAAAACGGCACCAGCAAACCA
>DPCJ01000007.1 GCA_003516705.1 Prolixibacteraceae bacterium
ACCTGAGAATAACGATGGACGCATATAATGCAAATCCAACCAGCATGCAGGCATCGATTAAGAGCTTTATGCAAAGCGCCTCAGACGAAACCAGTTTGATTTTGGGTGATATGCTTGAATTAGGTGAATATTCAACAGATGAACACATTACAATACTTGAGCTTCTGAAAAACTATCCGAAATGTAATGTTTATCTGGTTGGCAATCAATTTTTTGAAATAGCTGGTGAATATAAATTTACTGCATTTGAAAATGTAGATTCCTTATGCGAAACCCTTAAAAAAACACCCATCACCGAAGGAAATGTTTTAATAAAAGGTTCGCGCGGAATCCATCTTGAAAAAGTACTGAACTGTTTTTAATTCAGCACAGGTTTTTCAACTTTCAATACATCAGCAATTGCTCTTTCAAAAGTCTGTTTCGGAAGCGCTCCCATTGCCATTTGTGGCTGTCCGTCTGTTGGAACAAACAGCAACGAAGGAATGCTCTGAATACCAAACAAACCAGCCAGTTCCTGTTCGTCTTCGGTGTTTACCTTATAGATAACGATTTTGTCGCCATACTCTTTTTGTAACTCTTCCAACACAGGGGCCACCATTTTACACGGACCACACCAGTTGGCGTAAAAATCAATCATACAAGGTACACTGCCTTCATATTTCCAATCTTTATTCTCTTCAAAATTGAATACTTTTTCTTTAAAAGTTGCTAAGGTTAAATGCTCTAACATAATATCAAATTTTAAAATTAAACTTCATATGTAATTATCTACATATTTCAATGCAAATATAATACCGTTTTTGTTACGCATAGTTTTTTGCCCTTTTCAGTTAAATAATTGTAATTTTGTCACGCAAATTTCTGAATGTGTCATGTTGGTAACATGACACATTCTCTTATTTTATTGAAGATGATTAAACAACTGAATCACAAAATATTTCACGAAATTAAAGCAGTTGCTGATGAAATGCAACTCGAAACCTATGTCATCGGCGGTTTTGTCCGCGATTTATTTCTACATCGAAATTCGAAAGATATTGACATTGTGACATTAGGCAGTGGAATTGAACTTGCCGGAAAAGTATCAGAAAGGTTAAAAAGCAAACCTCAGGTACATGTTTTTAAGAATTTCGGTACAGCCATGCTGAAATACAAAGACCTTGAAATTGAATTTGTTGGTGCCCGGAAAGAATCGTACCAACAAGACTCGCGGAAACCACAGGTGGAGAACGGTACATTGGAAGACGACCAGAATAGAAGAGATTTTACTATAAATGCGCTGGCAATTGGCTTGAACAGTTCTAATTTTGGCCAGCTAACCGACCCGTTTAATGGACTCGAAGACCTGAAAAATAAAATACTACGTACCCCACTTGACCCCGACATTACTTTTTCCGACGATCCGCTCAGGATTATGAGAGCAATAAGGTTTTCTACTCAGCTTGGATTTGAAATTGAATCCGGGACGTTGCATGCCATCGCAAAAAACAAAGACCGCATAAAAATAGTTTCAGGCGAAAGAATCGTCGAAGAGTTAAACAAGATTATGCTATCCGATAAACCTTCTATTGGATTTAAACTGCTCGAAGAAACCGGGTTGCTGGCAATTATTTTCCCTGAATTACAAAATATGAAGGGGATAGAACGGGTTAAAGGAATTGCGCACAAAGATAATTTTTACCATACACTTGAGGTACTCGATCGTATTACGCCTCACACCCAAAACCTTTGGTTACGATGGTCGGCGCTGCTTCACGATATTGCCAAACCACCTACAAAGAAGTTTGTTGAAGGCCAGGGCTGGACATTCCATTCTCACAATTTTTTAGGTGCCAAAATGATTCCTGAAATTTTTAAACGCCTTAAATTGCCACTAAACGAGAAAATGAAATATGTACAGAAGATGGTTCAGTTACACATGCGGCCAATTGTTTTGTCGGAAGATGTGGTAACTGATTCGGCTGTAAGGAGGCTGCTATTTGAAGCCGGGAACGAAATTGATGATTTAATGACGCTATGCGAAGCAGATATCACTTCAAAAAATCCGGAGAAAGTTAAACGTTACATGAAAAACTTTCTGGTAGTCCGCGAAAAATTGAAAGAAATTGAAGAGAAAGATGCAATTCGAAATTTTGAGCCACCGGTTAAAGGCGAACTTATTATGGAGATTTTTGGGCTTCAGCCATGCAGAGAGGTTGGGATAATTAAAGACGCGATAAAAGATGCGATTCTGGATGGTGTTATCAGGAATGATTTTGACGAAGCTTTTGCATTAATGATGCAAAAAGCAACTGAACTCGGACTTACAAAAAAGAATTCTTAATTTATTGAGAGGCGCAACATTACAGGCAAATGGTCGCTGAAACCTCCCTGGTAATCAAAGCCATTATAAGTACGATAAGGTTTTCTTCCACCGAATTTTTTATCCTCTTCCAATAAAAATGGCAAGTTCACGATTGAGGCATTTTCCGGGTTAGTGTGTAACCGAACGTTCGAATTTAATAGCGTCCCGGAAACCATAATCTGATCGAAAACAAACCATTGCGACTGGTATTTTAATGTACCGTTGTTCGCCTTTACCCAGTTTGTTGACAAATTATAAATTGCTGAATCGGTAATCGTTTTTTCATAACTCCGGGCACCCAGAATATTTTGAATCGAGTTGTCATCCGGACTTTCGTTAAAATCACCGGCAATAATAATTTTTGGATTTTTGTAATCCGTTTTTAGTTGCTCAACAAGACCTTTCAACAAATGAGCCGCAGCGCCGCGTAATTCCCTGGTTTCGAGCAATCCTGAATAACGCGATGGCCAGTGGTTCCCCAAAATATGAATTGTATCATTCCCGTCAACAATACCCGAAACGCACAATATTTCACGAGTTTTCAAAGCCTCGTTTTTAAAAATCAGCGGATAGTATTTGTAACTTATCGGATAAAATCTTGTGCTGTTGTAAAGCATGGCAACATCAATTCCGCGATGATCCGGTGATTCTTTGTGAATAATTTTATAAGCTGTGTTTTTTAATGGAGTTTCGTTCGCAAGTTTATCAAGAACAAACCGGTTTTCAATTTCACAAAACAGTAAAATATCCGGCATTTTCCATCCACTGGCTGCAATAATAACTTTCGAAACATTTTTTAATTTCGAGTTTAACCTGTTGTAAGTCCAGTGCATTTCACCTTCAGGAGTAAAATTCTCATCGTTGGTTAGTGAGTCATTTTTTATATCGAACAAATTTTCAAGATTATAAAACAGAATTTTGAATTCTCCGGATTCGGTTTGAGCCAATGAAAGTGTGACGATGAAACTGAAAAGACCTGCAAGTAATATGCGTTTACTTTCCATTCTTTTTTTCAATACGTTCGTAAGCTCCCAAATCAGGAGCTTTGTCTGTAGTTCTGTCCTTATTAAGAATATCGTACTGGTACAACGCACCAATTTCAGGTTTGCCTGCGTCCTTGGCAGGAGAAAGTGTATCAAGCTGGTAATTATATTCTTTGTAAGGATCTACAAATAAAGGATCATATTTTGACCCTTTCAGAATATTAACAAAACGCTCCTGATTTGATGTTTTAAACGTATCGGCAACTTGCATGATGCAATTTTCGAATTTAAAATTGAACTTGCTTTCTCCATTATCGCCAAGTTCAATCTCCTGAATATTATTACCATAAATTACACTGTTCCCGAAAGTTGCATTTTCAAGCTCCCCATTATAAACTTTACTTCCACCTTTTGAATCTGCTATAATCAGCACATTTGAAATTACTAATGAAGCTGTTGACCGGGCTTTGGTTGAAAAATTGCCCCAATAATTGGCAATAGTAGTATGAAAAAACTGGTAATCGCCTCCAACAACAAGTGCAACAGCATAAAAACCACAATTGGCAATCACATCGTTGTATGCAGTAATCTTCGATTTAATTGCAAACAGCCCGGCATAAGCCATATTCACTATTTTAGTATTTGTGATTCTGGCACTTGCATACCCATCATTTTCTATTGTACCAACCTGCAAACCAATATTTGCATTTTTAATATTACAGAAATTGAAAACATTTTCGTGGCTTCCTGAAAACAGGACAATTCCATTCCATTGATCCGGAACATTTTTGTATGCATCTTCAAGTCTGTCGGGAATAAAATGAATCTGCTCCTGGAAAGTACCGTTTGCTTTAACTCTGCCTTTAACATACAAGCCTGCCCCTTTATGAAAATAGACTTTTGTACCCGGCTCAATAGTAAGCACCGAAGTACTGTCAACATAGGCATAATCATAAATCAGATAGGGCTTTTCAGCGGTCCAGGTGGTGGTTTTTATCGTTTCGGCTCTCACTAATTTAAAATCCTGACCATAAGCCACCAGTTGAATATTCTGAACATTCGAATTTGTGGTAAACTCAATTGAATCCTGAACAACCATCGGAAGATTTTGCCCGGTTGGATCAATTGTAACTTCAACAAATATAAAAATGCTGTCTCTGGCGGGAACTTCAACTTCATAAATTTCATTGGCCACTTCGCCATTAATATTCAATCTGAAACTGGAAAAATCACCACCCGACAGCCGAATGCGGGAAATAAGAATATTCTCCTCGTATGTATTATGCACTGTAAACCGCTGCGTGGTTGACCCGATTGTTGTAAAAATCGTATCAAAAGTAACCGTGTCGGCAGAGAATTGTAAACGGGCATCCGGTGAATTCAAATATCCTTCATCCTCGCAGGAAAATAACGAGAAAACAATAGCTGCGAGCATCAATATTTGAATAAGATACCTGTTCAATTTGAAATATTTAGAATATATATAACGGTTATGCGAACCTCTTATTATGGCAAATATAAAAATGAATTCACAATTTTTAACGTTTCTTAGTAATATTTAGTTACTTCATTCCGATCGTTTTGAAATCAGCAATAAACCAATGATTGTAAGAAAGGCGTTTACCATTAATAATTCAAAGCCAACCTGATATCCGTTAAACAAAACCGGAGCGTATTTCGCAATAAAAAATGATGCAACAGGAGCTAAAACAGCCACCATTGGTACCAACTTCTCGTTAGTTTTCCGCTTAAAATACAGGCTGAAGATAAAAAGCCCTAAAATTGGACCGTATGTATAACCGGCGACTTTAAAAACTGCCACAACAATACTTTCATTATTAAGCGCTCTGAACAGCAAAATTATAAGTATTAGAAGTGCTGAAAAAAACAAATGCGACATTCTTTTGACTCTGTTCCGTTTTGCTTCTTCGTATTGTTCAATCTTCAAAAAATCGATACTGAATGAGGTTGTTAAAGCTGTTAAAGCTGAGTCGGCGCTGGAATATGCAGCTGCGGTTATCCCCAAAAGGAAGGCAATTCCAACAGGCAATCCAAAATATTTCAGGGCAAGCATCGGATACAAATCGTCGGTATTTACCGGAATTGCAATTTCCGATTTTTCGGCAAATGCATAAAGCAAAGTTCCTAAACTCAAAAACAGAACCACAACAATTAAAAAAAGCAGACTGAAAACAATCATATTTTTTTGTGCATCACGAATATTCCTGCAGGTCAGGTTTTTTTGCATCATATCCTGGTCCATTCCCACAATTGCAATGGTGATAAATACCCCGGCCAGAAATTGTTTAAAAAAGTTATTCTCCGAACGCCAGTCCCAGAAAAACACCTGTGAATTTGGGCTTTCAACAATTTCATTGATCAACTGTAACGAGCTCCAGTTTAATGATTTTGCGACTGTTACGATTGTAAAAACAACAGCAACAACAAGAAACAGCGTTTGAAGTGAATCGGTCCAGATAATTGTTTTTATTCCTCCTTTTTGCGTGTAAACCCAAACCAGTGTGATGGTTACAATCACTGTAAGCGCAAATGGAATATCAAATGCATCAAAAAAAGCAAGTTGTAATACACCAGCTACAAGGTAAAGCCGGAAAGCAGCTCCGATAAGTTTTGATACAAGAAAAAAGAATGAACCCGTTTTATGGGCATATTCTCCCATGCGTTGGTTTAGAAAGGTGTAAATCGAAATCAGGTTCAAACGGTAGTACAGCGGCAATAAAACCAGGGCAACTATCCAGAATCCTGCAATATTTCCAAAAATAAACTGCAGGTACGAAAAGGCTGAATTCCCAACTTCGCCGGGAACGGAGATAAAAGTTACCCCTGAAATCGTGGTGCCAACCATTCCAAAAGCTACAATGTACCACGGCGATTTTCTGTTGCCTGTGAAAAAAGTTTCAGTATCGGCTTTTCGTGAAGTGAACCACGAGACAACAATTAAAATAATAAAATAACCAAGAATGATGCTGATAACCAGATATGGATTCATTACTATTCAAAATCAGGGTAAAGCAAATACTTTTTTCTAATCTCTTTGTATTTATCTGTTTCGGGTACAAACAACTGCATAATTTCGGCCTCGCTTTTACCCTCCCTGATTTGACTCAGTAAAACTCCCGTTCCGGCCAAAGTATCGAACCACTTTTCACGATTGATAAAATCTTTTTCAACTTCATATTTTTCATAAAAATCAAGAAAAAACTGTAAGGTGAATTGCGGAACTTCTGTCAGTTCCCTCAAATCAATACCGTAACATTTCTGATTTTCATTTACAGGATCAATAGCAGCACCTGGTTTATCGACAGGTGTAAAATGAAAACCTCCAAGATTTTTTTGCAAACCACCCAATACCTGAAACGGATAATCAGTTCCTCTGCCAACACTCACGGTTGTTGCCTCGAAAAAACAAAGCGAAGGGTATAATCTTACCGACAGATAATTTGGTAAATTGGGCGAAGGCGGAACTGGCAACTCATATTTTGTACGATGGGTGTAATTCAAAACCGGAATTACATTGAGCACACACGGAATTGTGTCAGTCCACATTTCACCATTAATCATCAGAGCAAGTTCGCCAACAGTGCACCCGTGTACAATCGGAATCGGATCCATTCCAACAAACGATTTAAA
>DPCJ01000098.1 GCA_003516705.1 Prolixibacteraceae bacterium
ATGAAATTTTTTAAATCACTCATATCCATTGTTTTCGCTGTGGTTTTGTTCGCCGGATGCGAGTATAACTGGATACTTCCGGAAGAAACAACCGAGCCGAACCCGGGAGGTGAACCTGTAAGTTACGCCACTCAGATTCAACCAATTTTTACAGCCAAATGTGTTTCGTGCCACAAAACGGGTGGAACTTCGCCTGATCTTTCTTCAGGAAAATCATACAATCAGGTTGTTCCGGGATATGTAAACCTTACAACTCCCGCACAAAGTGAAATTTACACTTTCCCTGCTCCAACAACTTCGGTGCACTCCTGGAAAAAATTCAGTGCTAACGAGGCAACTCTGCTGCTGACCTGGATTCAGGAAGGAGCTAAAAATAACTAACCTATTAAAAAGTAGAAGAAATGAAAAAATCAATACTATTCATACTATTAACAGGATTCGTTTTTAGTTTGTCTTTTGCGCAGGAAACCGAAGAAACACCGGGCATTCCGGTAACTGTATTCGAAAGCAATTTTTTAGTTGACGACCAAACCACGCAGGTTGGTGACAAAAAAACACTGGGATTTGCAATACAGCATAAATTTGCGACAGTAAACAACGGTGTATCTGACCTTTGGGGACTTTATGGCCCTGGCACTAATATCAGGTTGGCTTTAGATTATGTTCCTGTTAAAAATCTTCAGATTGGAGCAGGTATATCGAAAGGTAAAATGATGACCGATTTAAATGCAAAGTGGGCAATTCTGAAGCAAACAGATAACAATAAAGTACCAGTTAGTGTTGCACTTTACGGAGTTATTGGAATTGACGGTCGTGAAGCGGATGCATTTGAAACCGGTAAAGTAGTTGATACTAAAGGAGAAACGATGCCACAATCGATTGAATTAATGGACAAAGTGTCGTATTTCTCACAATTGATAGTCAGCCGCAAATTTACGGAATGGCTCTCGGTTCAGGCTGGTGCCAGTTTTACACATTATAATATGGCAGCCTGGAATCAGAACCACGATTTAGTTGGTCTTCATGCGCTGGGTCGCGTAAAAATCAGTCCGCAATCGTCGCTCACTTTTAATTACAATGCACCATTAAAAATTGAAGCCATTTCAGAACAAACCGAAATGCCTTCTTACAAACCAAATTTGGCTATTGGCTGGCAAATTTCCACTTTTACTCACGCATTTCAAATTTATGTAAGTAATGCTGCCAGTATGATTCCTCAGGAAAATATGATGTTTACTTCTTCAGGATTCGATAAAGATGGAATAGCGATTGGTTTTACAATCACCCGACTCTGGGCTTTCTGATATGAAAATTAACGATATGTAAGTATCTGATAAACAAAGAGGTAAAATTACTTATTGTGATTTTACCTCTTTCTCTTACAACCTTTTGATATGAAAAAAATTAAACTGCTACTGTTAATTTGTTCGCTGCTTTCTTCAGCACTGTTAAAGGCTCAGACGCCTTATGATGACCCTAAAAATCATGCATGTCTTAAATGTCATTCCTCTCAGATTATTTCTTTTCTTAATGAGGTAACCAATACAGATCAAAAAAGGCTGATGAATCCGTATTACATAATGGATACAACTGCTATCAGGCTTGGTGTTCATAAAAGTTTTGATTGTACCGACTGTCATTCATACGATTATACAACTTATCCGCATGACGGGAAACTGAAACTGCAACCCATGAGCAGCTGTTTGGATTGCCATGGAGGTGACCCTACCTACGCACAATATCAATTCGAAAGAATTGATGAAGAATTTAAAAAGAGTATTCACTTTCAGGTAAGTGGCGACCATTTTTCGTGCGCCAGCTGCCACAATCAACATACCTACAAACCAACCGCACGCAACAGCGGGAGTATCGAAGAGATTGTAGCATACAGCAACAGTCTCTGTTTATCGTGTCATAACGATATGAATCGTTATGAAATGATTTCGGGGCATGAGAATCCGAAGATTGTACAAATTCACGAATGGCTCCCCAACCAGGAGCTACACTTTAAAAATGTACGTTGCATTGAGTGCCACACCGAAGTCACAGATACATTAATGGTTTCGCATAACATCCTAAAAAAAGAACAGGCTGTCAGAAAATGTGTGGAATGTCATAATGCTGATTCGAGATTAAAGGCGTCACTATATAAATACGCTAACCTGCAAAGCCGAAGCGATAGTTCGTCGGTTAAATCAATTTTCACCAATCAGTCGTATGTGATTGGGGCACAACAATTCCCGCTGTTGAAAAAGCTAAGTTACATTATCTTTTTTATGGCAATTGGTGCGATGTTAATTCATTTAATCTTCAGATACTTAAAGAAATAGAATTATGAATTCAGGAAATACCAAATTATATTTTTACCCTCTCTGGTTACGCATCTGGCATGGAATAAATGCAATTGGAATTATTTTGCTCATTACCACCGGAATCTCTATGCAATGGGGCGTTGAGAATTCGTTCATCGAATTTCAATTAGCAGTAAATATCCATAACATTTCAGGTGTTGTTTTAACACTGAATTACCTGCTTTTCTTTATTGGAAATATTGTTACAAAGAATATTAGTTTTTATCTGATTAAGCCGAAAGGGTTTTTTAAACGATTAATGAAACAAGCTCAATATTATGCATTTGGAATGTTTAAAGGCGCTCCTCATCCTTTTCCATTATCTGAAAAACGAAAATTTAATCCATTACAGAAAGTTTCGTATGTGGTTATCATGTATCTTTTTGTTCCCTTTGTAATTATCTCAGGATTTGCCTTACTTTTTCCCGAAATCATTATCGAACAAATTTATTCATTAAGCGGAGTATTAGTAACGGCAGTTGCCCATTCGGCAGCAGGGTTTCTTATTTCTATATTTCTTATTATTCACCTGTATGTAGCATCAATCGGAAAGAATCCTGCTGAAAATTTTAAAAGTATTATCAACGGTTGGCATAACATTCATTAATCTGAAAAGTGAAGTGAAATTCAAAAAAGAAGTTGTTATGAAGAAATTAAAATATTTTCTGTACACCCGATTCGCTTCACTTGGTTGTTTAAACAGTACTTTGTGTAGGTACAGTATTTTTGTTATACTACTGCTTTTTATTTCGATCCCGGTTGTTTACGGACAAACCAACGACGATTGTCTTTCGTGTCACAACGACCCTGAATTAAGCAAAATGAGGGGAGGCAAAAAAATATCGTTGTATGTAAGACCCGATGCGCTGAATAAATCGGTTCACAGTACCCTTGAATGTACTTTTTGCCATTCGGAAGCTGCTGTAACTGATTTTCCGCACCCCGAAAACATGACTCCGGTGAATTGTGGCGATTGTCACGACGGTGCGATGACTGATTTTATGGAAGGCATTCACGGCGCTGCTTTAAAACGAAACGACCACAATGCGCCTACCTGCAAAGAATGCCATGGTTCTCACCAGATCATTACTCCAAAAGATCCGAAATCGAGAACTTATAAAATGAACATCCCGGTGCTTTGCGGACAGTGTCACCGTGAAGGAGCGCCAGTTTCAAGAGGTTATAATGTATCGCAGCACAATATTCTTGAAAACTACAGCCAGGGTACTCATGGAATCGGCTTGTATGAAAAGGGTCTTACAGTTACAGCAACTTGTAATGATTGTCATGGCAATCATAAAATACTACCTCACACCAACCTCAATTCTTCAGTTTCACGCAAAAATATTGCTGCCACGTGTATGACTTGTCATGCACGTATTGAAGATGTGCATGTGAAGATTATCAACAAAACACTTTGGGAAAAAAGCCCGGGCGCAATACCTGCCTGTACCGATTGCCACCCGCCACATAAAGTAGAGTTGCGCAATGTGTTGGATAATATTACCGACAAAACCTGTCTTGTTTGTCACGAGCGGGACAATGTGCACAAAATGGTTGATGGGAAACAGGTTTCATTAAAAGTAGATGTTGTACCAATTGCCAATTCGGTGCATAAAAGTATTACCTGTGTAAAATGTCACTCTGATATTACTCCTAATATTACCCGTCCGTGCGAAACTGCCGAAAAGGTTGACTGTTCAAGCTGTCACGCCGAAGTAGCCGATATTTACGCATCAAGCGGTCATGGTCAGGCCTACGACCGCAAAATGGAAAATGCACCCTATTGCACAGAATGTCATGGCACTCACCTGGTAAAATCAAAAAACGACGAAACCTCACCCGTTTTCCGTTCGGCGGTTCCGGCACTTTGTGGCAATTGTCATCAGAATA
>DPCJ01000090.1 GCA_003516705.1 Prolixibacteraceae bacterium
GGATACTTAAAACGCCAATCATTGTAGCTGCCAGAAATGACGCAAAAACAATCCCTGTACCGAAATGCATGGTGCCAAATTTAACAAGACCGCCCACTGCACCCAAGATAACGATGGGCGCAATTGTGCGCTGCGGAACATTGAACAGGATTCCGAATCCGGCAGCGGCAACACCGGCGGCAACACTTTTTATGATGATTTCAATGATTTCCATGTTTAAAAATTAAATAGTGCACGCACTGTAAAAACACCCATTGCAATGGCAAAAGCTATAATCAAACCGTTGAACAAACGAACAGTGCCGTTTTGTATGTTACCGTCCATCATGTCGGTAACCGCGTTTATCATAGGAACTCCGGGTACAAGGAAGAGAACTGAAGTGGAAAAGGCTGCATCGTAATTACTGCCGATAGCAAAAAACTCTGCCGATCCTGCAATTAACGAAGCAGTTAACGAGGCAAAATAAATGCTGATGTATGGATTGAATTTTTTGTTGACAGCAGTTTGTCTTACAAATAAACCCGCAAAAGTAGCTGTAAAAGCGACCAGCATATCTAAAAATCCGCCGCCAAAAATGCGGCAGAATGCAGCCCCCGCAAGGCCAACAACTGTTAAAACCACCCAGCGCGGATAGTGTGGCAGTTTTTTTAACCGTCGCAATTCAACTTCAATCTGTTCAACTGACCAGTTTTCTTCGAGCACGCGCCAGCTCATGCGGCTAATTCCGCTTACTACCTTAAAGTTCACACCATGTGGCGAAGTCCGCTTCAGCCGGCTGAAAAAATGCTCCTGACTTTTATCAATTACAGTTACCATCAATGCACGATGCGTAATCAGCAGTTCAATTTTAAAGCCAAGACCGTTGGCTAATCTTTCTAGTGTAAGCCTTGTCCGGTGCGTACTTGCACCCGAACTCATAAGCGCTGAACCCACGTCGAGCAATACATTACCAACCTGAAGCGCCAAAGTCGTATCAAATTTTGTTTCCAATCCAATAAATTAATTATGCTGCAAAAATAGGTCAATTCTGTAGTTAAAGTAGCCTGATAACAGGATTTCATTTTTTGTTTTAACCTGAAGTTAATTGTTCAGAAAACCTTGAACGGCAAAACCGGGCATGCTCCTTTTTGCGAACAAACATAAGCTGCTACGCGACTTGCCTGCCTGTGAGCCTGCTCAAACGGAATATTCAGCAAAATTCCCGAGATAAAAACCGCAGTAAACGAATCGCCTGCTCCCACTGTATCGGTAATATCTATTTTTGGAGCTTCAGTGAATGAACTTTTGGTTTCATCAAAAACAATACTGCCTTTTGCCCCCATTGTGTAAACAACAAAGTTCAGGTTAAACTTAATCATTAGTTGATAAAGTTGATTTTCAATATCCCCGCTTAATCCAAAAAAGCCGGCAAGAACTGGTAATTCTTCATCATTCAGTTTCAAAATATCAGCAAATTGAAGCGATATTTCTATAATCTCTTTTGAATAATAATTTTGTCGCAGGTTAATGTCGAATACTTTCAGGCAACCCGGTTTTACTAAAGTTAAAAGCTGCTGAATTGCTGCTGCTGAAACCGGATTTCGTTGTGCCAGTGAACCAAAACAAACTGCGTCAAGTTCATTAATTGCCGCTTTTGTTTGGTCGTCTAAACCGATATAATCCCAGGCAACACCTTCGTGAATGGTGTATTGTGGCTGACCCTGCGGGCTAAGTGAAACGGTTACTGTTCCGGTTGGAAAGCTGTTTTTCTGAATTAAACGGGTTTCTGAGCCTTGATTTGTAAGTGTTTGAAGCAATTCTTCGCCATCAGTATCGTTACCAACCGCGCTGATGATGAGGCTTTCACAGCCCGACTGTTTTGTATGAAAGGCAAAATTGGCAGGTGCACCACCCATTTGTTTTCCGTCGGGCAGCAAGTCCCAAAGCAACTCGCCGATACCGGCCACAACAGGTTTTCGTTTCATGTTTTTTCGTTAAATATGTAAAAAATACGCCACAGATAAATAAGATTTCCTTTGTTATAACACTTTAAAAATGCAGGGTATGTAGAAACCAGTACTATCTGGATTGAAGTAAATCAAGGAGTAACCCCTTCAGGGCTGAGGTTTGCCGGTATTCCATCTTTCCCCCGGTTTTGCTGGCTCACCGGGGGTTATTCACAACAAGTTCTTTCAGTTTGCTTCTGGAAACCGGGTAGTTACAGACCACAAAAAAAGCCTTACTGAGGCTTGATATTGAATAACCCGGGGTTTCAACCCCGGGATGGCAGCCCCACATATTCCTGTCAGTAGCTTGAGAACAGGCGTTGTAACTAAAATACAATGGAAAACACCTCTGCGGTATTTTGCTTCGCATCACTCAATTGAAGCGATTAAATTCAAAATGTAACAATCAGGTTTGAACAATAATGATTTGGCTGAAATTGTGATGCGAAACACTTTTACTCTTTCAGAAAGAATACAACCGCTGCAATCAATCCGGCAGTTACCACAACCCAACGCAGTATACCTGGTTTTACACGGTTGGCAAGTTTGCCGCCAATCCATCCGCCCAACAGCGAACCAAAAATCATAATGGCAGCAATTCCCCAATCCACTTTGCCCGAAAAGGCAAAATAAATGGCAGCCGCAAGGTTTATTACAAACCCAAGCGCCTGTTTCAGGAAATTAAGGCGGGTCATGTTTTCGTCAGTTACAAGACCAAGAACAGCCATCAGAATTACCCCGAGTCCTGCCCCGAAATAACCGCCATAAACGGCTGCCAAAAAAACCGCGCCCATCATAAAAGCAGGGTTTTGGTGTTCTGTATGTGCATGGCCAATCCGTTGTGTTACCCAGTTTTTAACCTGAACCTGGGCTGCAAGCAGTAATGTTGCCATCATTATGAGCCAGGGAATAATACTGCGGAAGGCATCTTCACTTGTATTCAGAATAAGTAATCCCCCGGCAACACCGCCGATAATTGCCACGGGCAGCAATTTTATTAACCGGCTGTACTGCGACCTGAATGAATTTCGCTGCGCCCACATGCCACCAATGGTTCCGGGAACAAGCGCAACTGTGTTTGTAACATTGGCCACCACCGGTGAAACACCAAGTGCCAGCAATACAGGAAAACTTACCAACGTGCCGCCACCGGCCATGGCATTGATAAAACCTGCGGTTACCGCAGCCAGAAAAATGAGTATTTCGTTGAATAACGACATTCGGATAATTTTGCGTTGTAAAGATGAAGAAAGCAATACAAATTGCCAACAAACAAAAAAGTTGCCGGCAAAAAGTTTTTGCAAAATTCAGAAATAACACCTGAAAAGGCTAAATTTGAAATATTCTTAACCAGTTAAAAATCAGTTTATGAAACGCATTTTAAGATTTTTGGGAATATTGATTGTTTCACTTGTATTGATTTATATTATAGGACCCAAACCAGCCAGGCCTTTGTTAAACAACGATTTGCCAGTAGTTTCAGCCAATATTGAAATGGCTGAATCTTATGTGCAGAAAAATGATTCAGGCCTGACATTGAAGCCCGATAACCAGTCGCGTATCATTTGGGCAAACGATTCGGTGATGGAAAAAACACCATATGTTTTGCTTTATCTGCACGGATTTTCGGCTTCGTGGTATGAAGGTTATCCGGCAAATGTTGACTTTGCAAAACATTTTGGAATGAATGCTTATTTTCCGCGACTTGCCTCGCACGGAATTGTAACCGACGATGCCTTGATTGATATGACCCCTGACCGGCTTTGGGAATCGGCCAAACAGGCGCTGATGGTTGCACGTATTTTAGGTGAGAAAGTGATTGTGATGAGCACATCCACTGGTGGAACGCTCGGCCTGAAACTCGCTGCCGAATTCCCTGAAATGATTGACGGACTGATTCTTTATTCTCCAAACATAAGGATTAACAACGGGGCAGCTTTTATGCTCTCGAAACCCTGGGGATTGCAAATTGGCCGAAAGGTAACAGGCGGATTACACCGTGTAACCAATGAAAATTTTGACTCAAAAGATTGCCAGTACTGGGACTGCAAATATCGCATGGAAGCCGTTGTTTATCTGCAACAGCTGGTAGAGGCAACCATGAAAAAGGAAACTTACGAAAGAGTAAAAACACCTGTTTTTCTGGCATATTATTACAAAGATGAAACACATCAGGACGAAACAGTTCGCGTGGATGCCATGCTCGAAATGTTTGATCAGTTGGAAACTGCTGAAAGTGAAAGAGTAAAAATGGCATTTCCAGAAGCCGGAAACCATGTGATTGGGTGCGAACTTACATCAAAATCGCATAACGAAGTTTTAGCCGAAACAATAAAATTTGCCACCGAAGTCTTGAAAATTGAACCAAAAATAAATTAGAATTTACAGAATTTTTGCTGCGGCAGCTTCGTCAATAAACCAAATCAGCTCACCGTTTTTGGGCGAAATATAATAAGCTGGCAGTAATTTGGCAGCTTCGTCGTCGTTCATAATTTCTGCAATGCGCTGTGCTTTGCTTTCGCCGGTTACAAGAAAGAAAACCCGGTTCGCATTGTTCAGTACTTTTCCGGTGATTGTAATGCGGAGCTGGCCCGAAAGCGGGTGGCGGGTTACAGCACAAATCCGTTCATCTTCAAAAAGTTCAAGCTCATCAGGAAAAATTGAGGCAGTATGTCCGTCGTCACCCAACCCCAGAATCACCAAATCGAAAACAGGACTGTCGCCCCTGAAATTCAGGTTGAGTTTTATCTCTTTGGCATACCTGAGTGCTTCTTCTTCCGGGTTATTCTCGCCTTTAATTCTGTGAATATTTTGCTTCGGAATTGAAATTTGTGATAAAAGTAAATCGTTGGCCGATTTAAAATTGCTTTGGTCATCATCGGGCGAAACACATCTTTCGTCGCCCCACCAGAAATGAATTCGGTCCCACTCAATTTCGGCAGCGTATTTCGAACTCAGTTTCTGGAAAAGTAATGCCGGGGTTTTCCCTCCTGAAAGCAAAATATGAATCGATTCCTGAACTGATGATTTTGTTAGCCGGAATATTTCTTTGGCCATTGCTTTCACTGTTTTCTTTGGGTTCGAAAAAATCCGTACTTCTGTTGCTTCCGACATAATCTGAGTTTTTAAATTTCTGATATCTGCAAATATAACAGGTTAGAGTTCACAATACAATCCATCGTTGGTCAGGTTTTTACAAGGGTATCTCCAGTTGGCGCCTTTCATTAGTTCGTCGGCATTTTCGGGGCCCCAGGTTCCGGCCGGGTAGCCGTAAATAGGTATTTCAGGGTTCGTTTCCCATGCATTTATTATGGGCTGAACAAACTCCCAGGCCTGTTCAACAGCATCGCCGCGGGCGTAAAGTGTGGCATCGCCCTGCATGCAATCGAGCAGTAATCTTTCGTAAGCCGAAGGAACAGTCACATTCGCCAGATCGGAATAATGAAAGTCCATATTGACTGTTTGCACATCAAATCCGGCACCCGGTGTTTTCATACCGAATTTCAACAAAATTCCCTCGTCGGGCTGAATACGAATGATTAACTGGTTGTTTATCGAATTTGATGAATTACCAAATAAATGATGTGGGACACTTTTAAAATGAATTACCACTTCGGTTACTCTTGTTGGGAGTTTTTTCCCGGTACGGATATAAAAAGGAACGCCCGCCCAACGCCAGTTATCGATATAAAATCTGAGCGCAACAAAAGTTTCGGTTCGCGAAAACGGGTCAACACCGGGCTCTTCACGATAGCCAACCACGTTTTCGTTTTTTATTACCGAAGAGGTATATTGTCCCCGAATAACATGTCGCGAAATCATGTTTTCTTTAAAAGGTCGCAGCGATTGAAATACTTTGGTGATTTCGTTGCGGATGGCATTGGCTTCGATAACCACAGGCGGTTCCATTGCCACAAAACCAACCAATTGCATCAGGTGATTTTGTACCATGTCGCGCAATGCGCCGGAGTGGTCATAATATCCGCCACGCCCTTCAACGCCAAGGCTTTCGGCTGAGGTGATTTCAACTCTTTCGATGTAATTATGATTCCAGAGCGGTTCAAAAATCCCGTTCGAAAATCGCGTAACCAGCATGTTTTGCACAGTTTCTTTTCCAAGATAATGGTCAATCCGGTAAATCTGGTCCTCTTCAAAATAGTTCAGCAGTTTAACATTCAGCTCTTTTGCTGAAGCGAGATTGGTGCCAAAAGGTTTTTCCACAATCAAGCGGCGGAAATATTTCTCTGAACGGCTCAGCCCGTTTTCATGCAAAAATTCAGGAATTACACCGTAAAGCGATGGGGGAGTGGAAAGGTAGAAAATATAGTTTTCAGGAATTCCGAGCTGTTGTGTCAACGATTCGAGGCGCAATTTTAATGGCAAAAAATCTTCGGACTTGTTGTTCGAAACCGGCTGATAAAAAAGCTGTTTTCTGAATTCGGCAACGTCATTGTTTTCAGGCAGAAACTCTACCACACGATCCCTGAATTCTTCGTCAGTCAAACTTGTTCGCGATGCCCCAAGAACTGCAAATTTTGCAGGTAACAGTTTTTGTTTGTACAAATCGAAAAGCGCCGGAATAAGTTTTCGTTTGGTAAGGTCGCCCGAAGCGCCAAAAATGACAAGGATATGATTTGAAGTTGTTCTCATTTCTCAATATTTTCTATTTCAACGCAAAAAACGATGATATTGTTTTTGAACTCCAGCCACTGTAAACTAAAGTGCTCGGTTGTGTTTTCTGAACATAGTGTTCCGCTGAAAAAGGTCTCATTCACAGCATCGAATGGTTTTATTTTTATCTGTTGGTCGAATTGAATTCCATGTTGGCAGCTGCATTTAAAAATGGCCTCTTTGGCGCACCAGTATAATATTTGCAAAAACCAGCGGTTGCCCGATGATTCGATATTACCGATTTCATCGGGATGAAGAAAGCGTTTTGCCACATTTTCAATGTTCCGGTTTTTGAGTTCAGCATCCACCCCACAGGCTTTTTCTGCGAGCAAAACAACAACGAGGTTGGCCGAATGAGAAATACTGACATTCAATTTTGATTCTTTCAAAACCGGCCTGCCATCGGGCTGATAGCCGATTTCGGTTTTTCTGCCCAACATTTTTTGAAGGAGTAACCTTGTTGAGAGGTATTCAGTTTGTCGTTTTGGGGCATTTATTTTTTCAAACTCTGTTTTTTCAAGTGGGGAAAACTGAAAGTATTCAGTAAGTTCCTGTGGCGATTCGGTGAGTTCCCAAATTCCGGCCCTGCCAAACCTTGTTTGTATTTCGGTAACAAAAGGCATCAGTTCCAGCTGGCTGATTCGATTAACCTGATCACATCGGGCTCAAGAAAATCGATTACCGGTTGCAGCGAATCGATGTTCGGAACATCGCGTATGTAAAGCGCCCCGCGTAAAAAATGACGGGTGCTGTCGGTAAGAAAGAATTGCAAAGGAGATGCGGCATTTCCTTCAATGCGGTAAATAAGGCCAAAAACATGTTTGTCAGGATTCATAAAGACCTGTTCAGTAATGGCATCGGCTTTAATTGAATGTTTGTAAGCCAGTTTTCTCGATTCTTCCATGAACTCGTTTAATTTCAGTCGGTTATCAGGTCTTTTGTCGGGTAAAGCATAGTACGACAGGTGTACTTCGGCTTTGTTGGCTGGTATTTCAATATTAATCCAGAAGGGATTTTCCGGATTATCAGCATCTTGCTCAATGTACGCATAATCAGGTATTTCGAAGTTGTAGGGGAGAGCACTGTGTATAAAGTGATAATTTTTTTCGGGGAAATCAATTCTGAAATATTCACGGGGTTTTGGCGTATATTTTTCTTTACATCCTGCAAAAAAGATGATTACTGAAAGTATTACAACTATTTTTGGCAAAGCCTTCATTTTTATGTCTTAAACGGATACTCTCCGGCAAAATTGCCATCAGATTATTCCTTTTCAATTTCAACTTTGATTTTTAAAATGCGACGTTTGTCAGCAGCTTCAATTGTAAACGTAAAATGTTTGTATTGAATTTTATCGTTTAACTGTGGAATATCTCCTTTAAGTTCGAGAATTAATCCGGCAAGCGTTTCATATTCACCCCCGATATCGTCGAAAACCGTGTCGTCACATTTGGTTGTTTTCAAGAAATCACCAATCAGTGTTTTTCCGTCAAACAGGTAAATATTTTCATCTATTTTGGTGAAAAAATGGTCCTCTTCATCAAATTCATCCACAATTTCGCCAACAATTTCTTCAAGAATATCTTCAAGGGTTACAATTCCCGAGGTGCCTCCGTACTCATCAATCACCATTGCGAGGTGCACTTTGTTCTTTTGAAACTCCTGGAGCAATGCATTAATTTTTTTTGTTTCAGGCACAAAAAACGACGGTCGGATAACTGATTGCCAGTTAAATGAATCACCTTTGTGGCTGTGTGGCAGAATATCTTTCACATACAAAATACCCCTGATATTATCGAAAGAACCCGAAAACACAGGTATTCTCGAAAATCCTGAATCGATAATTACATTCAGAACCTCTGAAAAACTGGATTTTATGTCGAGTGAAACCACATCAATTCTGGGTTTCATGATATCTGAAACGTTTTTGTTGCCGAATTTCACTATTTCTTCCAGAATCTCCTTTTCATCAGCCGATTCAGTTTCGTTATTCATGTGAAGCACCTGTGTGATTTCTTCAATCGAAATGGGTGTCCGGTTATCGGAGTTTCCTTCGTTTACAAATTTTGTAAACTTCAGAAATAAACTGCTGAACGGGCGTAACAACCATTCAAACCAAAATACGGGATAGGCAGTTAACCGGGTAATGGTTAACGGAACTTTTGCCGCGATGAATTCAGGTACCAACTCTCCTGAAATAAATAGGATTAAAATTATCAATACAATCTGCAAAAAAGCTTTCAGAATGATGAAATGAATCCCTGTGAAAACCAGGTTGGTCAAGCCATCAAGCAGGAAAACCAACACAATATTTGTAATGAAACTGACAGCAGAAATTGCAGTTTGAAGACTTTCTAAATTTTGAAGATTTTTGAAAACTCTTTCGTTTACAGCGTCTTTATTCTTACTATTTAAGTAAGTGGAAATGAAATCGGAAGAATAAGCTTTTCCTGCACTTCTGGTTAGCATCAAAAATACCAATAGCAGTAAAACGATTATCACAAGCGAAGCCAAATCGCCGGGATTTTGAAACATGGAAAATTCCCAACCATTGAATGACGAGGATAATCGTATCGAGTCTGTTTCCAAAATTTAAAGTTTTAAATTAAAACGGAAGGTCTTCGTCACCTTCGGGGCCACCCATTTCGGGTTCGTTTACTGTGGCCGCTGGAAATTCGGGTGCTGCACTTTTTGCGCCAGCCTGTGGTTTTGCTTCACCACCTTCGCGGTTACCCAGCATTTGCATTGTATCGCCATAAATTTCAGTTATGTACTTTTTTACACCGTTTGGGTCGTCATAACTGCGGGTTCTGATGCGGCCTTCGATGTATAGTTGTTTCCCTTTTGTAACATATTTTTCAGCTACGTCGGCCAACCCACGCCACAAAACAATGTTGTGCCACTCGGTGGTTGTTACTTTTTCGCCATTCTTCGCTGTGTAGGTTTCGGAGGTTGCCAACGGAAAATTAGCGACAGCCACACCAGCATCGAGATGCCTGACTTCAGGGTCTTTACCAACATTTCCAACCAGGATTACTTTATTTACAGACATAATTTTTGTATTTAAGTGTTGCCAATATTTTTTATAACCGGTTCAAGCAACCGGGGTACTGCAAATGTAAAAATATCTTTTTTATGCACCTTAAAAAAATTGGGGCCTGATAGTGGCAATTTATTTGCTTCAACATAGAGAAACCGGGCAAATATTGTTTGGTGGGTTAACTGGTGCTTTTTTGTAACCGACATGTTTTTAATATTATATGTGCATCCGGCTAACCAGTGTATTTCAGTTGCTATTATTTCACTATCCGAAATTTCGTGATTGGTTTCAATCATTGGAAACTGGTAAAGGTTTTTCCAAATGTCTTTTTCAGTTCGTTTTTGAAAAAGAAAGGAATCGTCACACGCTATTATATAATAGTAGAAATACCGGTTTACCATTTTTGTTCTTTTTGATTTAACCGGTAAGCTGCCAACCAGGTTATTCTTTTTTGCATCACATGACGAGTTTAGCAGACAATTGCTACAATCGGGCGATTTTGGGATACATTGCAATGCGCCAAACTCCATCATTGCCTGGTTATGCAAGCCGGGATTATTTTCGGCTAAAACTGCTGAAGCAAGTTGCTGAAATTCCTTTTTTCCCATTTCAGAATCGATTGGGGTTGCAATGCCGAAATATCTGCTGAGTACCCTGTACACATTTCCATCAACTGCTGCATAAGGCCGATTAAATGCAATGGAAGCGATGGCCGCCGCAGTATAGTGGCCAATTCCGGGGAGTTTTAGAATTTCAGGGTAATTGACGGGGAAAATCCCATTGTATTTTTCAACAATTATTTTTGCTGCTGCATGAAGGTTTCGGGCCCGTGTGTAGTAACCTAAGCCCTGCCAAAGTTTCAAAACAGTGTCTTCATCAGCTTTTGCCAGAGCAAAAACAGTTGGCAAGGCTGTAATAAAGCGGTTGAAATAAAACTCAGTCTGGGCCACACGGGTTTGTTGAAGCATAATTTCCGAAATCCAAATCTTGTACGCATCATTGGTATTTCGCCAGGGCAATTCCCTTTTATTACTGATGTACCAGTCGTAAATTGTCTGGTTGAATATGCTCATTTCAGGTAAGTACTTTAAAATCTTAACAAAAACAAAAATAAATTAATTGAAAAGCTTTTGGGTTTTTAAATTATTTTTATTTTTGCACACTCAAAATATTCGTTTAATACATTGAAAATTAAAT
>DPCJ01000106.1 GCA_003516705.1 Prolixibacteraceae bacterium
ACCTCGCCGTTCGCCGTTACCAGGGAGGGGTTTTCGACCCCAAAGGCCACAAATACATGAAGCAAATGGAATTCAACCGCATCCCTGAAATAACCTATCAGGTTGGAAGTGCCATTTTAACAAAAGAAATGCTGCTGGTTGATGATGCCCGCCAGATTATCATAAAATACACAATCGAAGACTGTACTTTGCCGGTAAAACTCAGGTTAAAACCTTTTCTTGCTTTTCGAAACATTCACCAGTTGAGCAAGGCAAACATGTTTGTAAACCGCAAATTCACAAAGGTTGCCAACGGAATTTCAATGCAGCTGTACGAAAATCTGCCCCATCTGTTTATGCAGTTCAGCAGAAAGACTGAGTTTATTCCGGTGCCCGATTGGTACTATAATATTGAATACATCAAAGAGAAAAACCGGGGCTATGAATGTCTTGAAGATTTGTTTGTTCCTGGCTATTTTGAAGTGACGCTGAAAAAGGATGAAAGTATCTGGTTTTCAGCAAGTACAGAGGAAACTAAACCTGTGGATCTTAAAAAAATATTCACCACAGAAAAAAATAACAGGTCGGTGCGAAATTCATTTCTTGAATCGCTCGACCACGCTGCCAGCCAGTTTGTGATGCGAACAACTACAGGAACCGATATTATTGCAGGTTTTCCATGGTACGACAGCATTACCCGACAGACATTTGTTTCGTTGCCGGGTTTGTGTTTATCGTTAAACGATTCGGCAACCTGTTCAGACGTAATTGACACTTACCTGAAACACCTGAAAAACGGATTTTTTCCCGACCAGATAAACCAGAAAATACCTGTTTATCAATCGGCTGATGCGCCGCTGTGGTTTATCTGGGCGCTCAGCAAATACTACAAAAAGCACCACAAACCCAAAGAATTCTGGGCAAAGTATGGTAATGCAATAACCGAAATCTTGCAGGCGTATAAAAGTTCGGCGCTGAAATATGTGGGAACAACCCGCGAAGGATTGGTTTTTGCCAAACTCGCCAATACACCGTTAACCTGGATGAACTCGACAGTTGATGGGGTCCCTGTGGTTCAGCGTGATGGTATGCCGGTTGAAATAAACGCACTTTGGTACAACGCCATCACATTTGCTGTTGAACTTGCACACGCTGCCGGCGAAAGCACTTTTGCCGATACCTGGAAAGTAACGCTGAAAAAGACGGGAGATGTTTTTGTGAAAACTTTCTGGAATCCGGGGCACAATCATTTGGCCGATGTGATAAAAGAGGGCCGGGCCGATTGGTCGGTGCGGCCAAACATGGTAATTGCGCTGGCCATGGAACACTCACCATTATCGGCAGCGCAGCAAAAATCGGCACTCGATGTAATTACAAAAGATTTGCTCACAAAACGCGGATTACGAACGCTGGCACCTGAACACATCAGGTTTAAAAGTTCTGTTGAAGGTAATCATAACGAACGCGAGAGTGCAGTACATCAGGGTGCAGTTTGGCCATGGCTGATTCAGTTTTATGTTGAGGCTTATCTGAAAATTCACCGGAAAAGCGGAGTTCAGGCAATGAGAAACCTGTTAGCAGGTTTTGAAGATGATATCATAGAACATTGCATCGGAACACTTTCAGAAATGTACAATGGTGCACCGCCACACAAGGCAAAGGGCGCCATTTCTCAGGCATGGAGTGTTGCCGCTGTGCTGTATGCAAATCATCTGGTTCAAAGTTACAGTGAATAAGAATTAATAAATGAGAGTATTGATGTTTGGATGGGAGTTTCCTCCCCACATTTCAGGTGGATTGGGAACAGCATGTCAAGGCCTCACCAAAGGGCTCGCGGAACTCAGACAAACGGATGTCATTTTTGTTGTTCCAAAAACCTTTGGCGACGAACAACATGAAACTATTCAACTGATTGGCGCCAACCAGGTTGCTGTATCGCACAAAGAATTTTCGTTTTTTGAAACTGATGAAAAAATGGAATTGGTTGAGGTTGATTCTCCATTGGTCCCGTATGTTTCGGAAACCGAATTCTGGGTACTGAAAAGCAAACGTTACACAACTCAGCCGCGGTTTGTTCAGACCGACGAAGGTTTCAGGGTTAATTTTTCGGGCAACTACAGCGGCAACCTGATGGACGAAATAAAAAAATACGCACTTGTAGCCGGAGTAATTGCTGCCGAAAATTCATTTGATATCATTCATGCGCACGACTGGCTTACTTTTCAGGCCGGAATTTCTGCCAAGAAAGTATCGGGAAAACCACTTGTGATTCATGTGCATGCAACCGAATTCGACCGCAGCGGCGGAAATGTAAACCCGCGGGTGTACGCCATTGAACGCGAAGGTATGGAAACTGCCGACCACATCATTGCTGTAAGTGAACTCACAAAAAACATTATTATCGGGAAATATGGTATTCGGCCTGAAAAAATAAGTGTGGTTTACAATGCAGTTGAACCTGTGCAGGAATCGGAGAAAAAAGTTGGTGCAAAAGCGATTAACGAAAAGATAGTCACCTTTTTGGGACGGATTACCATGCAGAAAGGACCAGAATATTTTATCGAAGCTGCTGCATTGGTTCTCAGAAAAATGAAAAATGTGAGGTTTGTAATGGCAGGCAGCGGTGATTTATTACATCAAATGATTACCCGCGTGGCCGAGTTGGGTATCGCTGACAGGTTTCATTTTACAGGATTTCTGAACGCAGACGATGTTCATCAGATGTTGCGGATGACAGATGTTTTTGTGATGCCTTCGGTTTCCGAACCTTTTGGAATTGTACCGCTCGAAGCCATGCAGTTTAATGTGCCTGTAATTATTTCGCACCAGTCGGGCGTTTCAGAAGTAATAAAACATGCAGTAAAAATTGACTTCTGGGATACACTTGCCATGGCTGACGCAATTTACGGGTTACTTAGTTACGACGCGCTTTCGCGCCATTTTAAAACAGGTGGCAAAACCGAAGTCGAACAACTTGAATGGATACATTCGGCACAAAAAGTGGTAGAGGTTTATCGTTCAGTTCTAAATCAGTAATTATCAAATATGAAGTCAGTTTGTTTGCTTTTTCAGATACATCAGCCATTCAGGCACCGCCGGTACAGGTTTTTCGATATCGGGGCCGACCATTATTATTACGACGATTATACAAACGATGCAGTAATGACAGGTATTTCGGCAAAATGTTATATTCCGGCCAACCAGTTGTTACTAAAACTTGCTGACAAATTGGGTGATAAACTGAAAATCTCTTTTTCGGTTTCGGGAGTTGCACTCGACCAGTTTGAAATGTACGCACCCGAAGTAATTGAGTCGTTTCAGCAATTGGCAAAAACCGGTTGTGTTGAATTTTTAGCTGAAACTTATTCGCATTCTCTCGCTTCATTAAAGAGCAATGCCATTTTCAGAGAACAGGTGAAACTTCACAACGATAAAATTCTCAGTCTGTTCGGACAAAAACCGCGGGTTTTCAGGAATACTGAAATGATTTATTCCGACCAGGTTGGTGTTCAGGTGGCCGAAATGGGTTTCGAAGGAATGGTTACTGAAGGGGCAAAACAGGTTTTGGGATGGAAAAGTCCCGGCTTTTTGTACGTGAACGCAGTCAATCCAAGGCTGAAAATGCTGATGCGCAACTATAAACTCAGCGACGATATTGCTTTTCGGTTTTCAAATAAACAATGGAATGAATACCCCCTCAACACAGATAAATACATGAGATGGCTCCGGAACTTACCCGAAAAGGATGAGATTGTCAGTCTTTTTCTGAGTTATGAAGCTTTTGGCGAAAGACATGCAGATGAAAGCGGAATTTTTACTTTTCTTGAAGAACTTCTTGAAAAAATTGTACAAAGTTCTGATTTTAAACTTTCTACGCCTTACGAAATAATCAAAGATTTACAGCCTGTTTCGGCAGTTAGTGTGCCACACTCCATTTCGTGGGCCGATGAGGAACGCGATTTAACCGCATGGCTGGGTAACGAAATGCAAAAGGAAGCATTTGAAAAACTATACAGTTTGAGCAATCAGATTACCTCCTGCACCGACACTGGTTTACTGAAAGACTGGAATTATCTTCAGCTGAGCGACCACTTTTTTTACATGTCAACCAAGGTTTCAACCGATGGAGAAGTGCACAAACATTTCAATCCGTTTGGCTCGCCTTACGAGGCATTCATAAATTATATGAATGTTTTAAGCGATTTCAGTCTTCGCCTTAACCGGCTTACAAGTCCCGCCAACGAAATCGAAGAACTAAAAAAACGCCTTGCCGAAAAAGAATTAAAAATAAAGGAATTGGAGGACAGTATTTTAAAGCTGGAAAAATCGCAGGTTAATAAAAACAGAAAATAGGTTTTTCTTTCTCAAAACACAACTTTGAATGTTATCTCATTGTTATTCAATTTTGAAAAAACTGATTTTTAACCGTGTTTTAACAGGAAAGTATATTTTTGCAGCTCGCTCCCGGGCATGGTTTTTATTGGTTTAGTATCATTTAAATATGTGTAAATGGAATCAGAAGGAGTAAGATTTGTTGAAAAACCGGGGATTTCGGAACCGGTTTGGAAAAAGATAATTGTAGAATCGAACCTGCCGGAAAGCCTGAATCCGCTGAAGGATTTATCGCGGAACCTCTGGTGGGTGTGGAACACAGAAGCAAGGGAAGTATTTCAGTATATTGATAGTGAAATTTGGGAAGAGTGTAATCATAATCCCATCGTTTTATTGCAGGAGGTAAGTTACAAACGCTTTGTTCAGCTTGAAAAAGATGAACAATTTGTGTCGAAAATGATTCGTGCCAAATACCTGCTCGATGAATATCTTGCCGATAGAAAACAACTGGAAGGTCCGCAGATTGCGTATTTCAGTATGGAATACGGGTTGCACGACAGCCTTAAAATTTTTTCGGGAGGTTTGGGAATTCTTGCCGG
>DPCJ01000203.1 GCA_003516705.1 Prolixibacteraceae bacterium
AAAAACATGTTATTCTTTTTGGCGGCTGTATTTTTGTTTTTCGGGTGTGGCAACACAACAAAAAAACAGCAGGATACTGAGCAGGCAAGGGTTGTTCTTACCGTTGACCAACTGTATGAACAGGCAGTCGAACTATCTGATAAGGAAGTGGTTGTAAAAGGAACTGTTTACCATGTTTGTAAAGAAGGTGGTGCCCGTTGTTTTCTTATGGGCAGTAATGAAAACATTAACATTAGGGTTGAAGCAGGTGAAAAAATTGGCGCTTTTACCCAGGAGCAAATGGGCAGCGAACTCGAAATCTCAGGGATTCTGAAAGTGGTCAGAACAGAAGCTGATGCTCACAATCCGGGTAAAGAACATGGTACTGAAGGCGAAAAGACCGATTCTTTGGCCGATGTAGCTCACGAGGTTTTAGCTGCTTCGATTGATTCGGCTGAGGTAGTATATTTTATTGAAGGTCTGGCGGTGAAAGAAGTGCCGGCGGCAACCGAAAATCAATAATAAAAAAGGAGGGTTCAGCCCTCCTTTTTTATTTTCTCACTTCATCGGGAACAAACACCATTGAAACCGAATTCACACAATGCCGTGTATTTTTCGGTGTAAAACCCTCACCATAAAAAACATGGCCCAAATGGCCACCGCATTTTGTGCAGGTAATTTCCGTTCTTCGATCATCTGCATCAAGGGTTTTGGTAACCGCCCCTTTAATTTCATCATCGAAACTGGGCCAGCCGCATTCTGAATTAAATTTGTCGCTTGATTTATACAAAGCCGCACCACATTGTTTGCACGTGTAAATGCCTTTGCCTTTAAAATCGGTGTATTCACCTGTAAATGGTCGTTCGGTCCCTTTTTCTAAAATTACATACCGCTCAAAATCAGTGAGTTTGCGGTACTCCTGCTTTTTTGTTTCGCTATTCTGTTTGCTTTTTTCCTGTGCACTCATACTCAAACTCAATCCTAAAATGAATATTGTTATTATTGTTTTCATCCAATAAAAACAGGTCAGGCTACAAAATAGTTCAACGCTTGTTAAATTGGAAGTATGCCAATTCCAGGAAGTTCGTTTAATGTGATTTTTCCTTCAACAACTTTTACACCATCAAAACGGTCGTTGCTGATCAGTAGGTTGCCATCAAGATCGGCCCAATCCACCAGTGGCGAAAGTTGTGCTGCTGCTGATACAGCGCACGATGTTTCGGTCATGCAGCCAAGCATTACTTTCATCTGGTTTGCCCGTGCCAGCGTTATCATTTTGTGTGCTTCGCGCATTCCGGTGCATTTCATCAGTTTTATGTTGATGCCTGAATACACACCAACCGTTTTTTGTACATCGGTTAAGCGCTGCAACGCTTCGTCGGCAATTACAGGAAGTGGCGAATTTTGTGTCAGCCAGGCTGTATCTTCGATTTGTTCTTTTGGCATGGGTTGTTCAACATATTTAACACCTTTTTCTTTTAACCAGTGAATCATGTCGAGTGCCATTTGTTTGTCTTTCCAACCCTGGTTTACATCAACACACAACGGAACTTCAGAAACTGAACGGATGGCATTAATCATCTGTTTGTCGGTATCACGACCCAGTTTTACTTTTAATATTTTATACTCCGAAGCTTCGCGTACTTTTTCCCTCACCACTTCATCGGTGTCGATCCCAATAGTAAATGATGTTACAGGCGTTTTTTCTGCCGAAAGTCCCCAGATTTTATGCCAGGGTTGTTGCATTATTTTGCCGGTCAGGTCGTGCAGTGCAATATCAACCGAAGCTTTGGCAGCTGCATTTCCGGGTGCTGTTCTGTCCATATATTCAAGTATTTCTTCCAGTCGGAACGGATCGGTAAACTGCCGGAGATTTAAAGCCGATAAAAACTTTGTGGCCGACTCGTGCGACTCTCCCAAATAGGGCGGCATCGAAGCTTCGCCATACCCTGTAATTCCTTCAAATTCAATTTTAACCAGCATTACCGGTGTTGTGCTGCGCGAACTTCCAGCAAGCGTAAAAACATGTTTTAACTGCAAACTGTAAGGTTCGAAACTCAGTTTTAATCCTTTAGCGGGTTGAACTCCTTTTTTCATTTTCGAATAACTGTTGTGTGGTAAAATAATTCCGCCCATTGTAGCCAGGGCTGAAGTTTGAATAAAATTTCGTCGGTTGAATATCATTTTATTAAAATATGGCTTACAAGTTTAGAGAACTTTTTATTGAAACCGAATATCAAAACATGAAATTTTCAATCGATTTTTTATCGACAGAAGTCAGTTGATACGTTAATTTCAGCTGGTAATTCCACTGGTTGAAATAGAGGTTTCCGCCTTTCCACTCCAATTCGCCGCGTTGAAAATCGATGGGTTCGCTGCGGTAATATTTTTTCGGAGGTTCGAAACTGGTGCTGAAATCATCATTCACAATCCATCGGTATTCATCAACACCCGAAAGGAAAAACTCTTTAATTTTTTGATTTTCTGAATTTTGAAGACCAAATGACTGGTCAACCGGAACCCAGCCTATGCCTTCATAATAAATCTCGCACCAGTCGTGCAGGTTAATTTCTTCGGGATGCAACATCCAGCCGCTTTGCCATTTGCATGGAATACCTGCATACCGTGCCATCGACATAAACAGCAGCGTTTTCATCCCACAGTCGCCATGTCGGTTTTCCAGAACGTATTCTGGAATACATTCGATAATAGAATATTCGAGTGCCGAAGCCCAAGGAATATGCTGGTCAATCCAGTAAAAAATGGCTTTTGCCTTTTCGTATGGATTATTTAAACCACTAACTAAACTATCGGTGAGTGTTTTAATCGGCGCTGAAAATACAAGGTGGGGTGGGCGTTCAACCGTAAATTCGCGGTACAACGCAGTGCTTGTATTGTACGGTTTTATTTGTGAAGGTTGAATTTGCTGGTATTGTGGAGCAATTTCGAATGTAGCCGAATATTCGAAGACTGTTGGCTGGCCGCTAACCGCAGTCTTTTCGAAGTAAATACTACGTTGTAAATTACTGTTATCAGCAATCTGGTAATTTTCCGAATTGGCCGAAATGAATTGCACATTTCTCTGTCGTGGCGCCGATTCACGCGGAAATGGCATCCAGCATTTCACAATCTCGCCGGCGGGAACTACATCAGCGCGTAAGGTGATGGAATAATCGATTCTGAATTTAGCCGGATGTTCCAGCAGATTTTCACCATATTCTGTTTGTTGAATAAGTTTTTCAGTGTGTGCCAGGCAAAACAATTCAAGCGAATCAACCTGAATTCCCAATTTTTCATTCTTGATTTTTCCGGCTGTACTATCAATTCGGAACAAATTTCGGACAGCATGTTTGAAATACCTGCGTTCGCCATTAATCATGCGCATTTCAAGACTTTTTGATCTTTCCCAAATTCGCGTTTGTTCTTCGGTAAGCTCCGGATAAAATGGTTCCAGTTCAGTTTTAATTTCAGTTTCTGTTTTTGAAAAATCGAGCTGGATGCGTTCCATTTTTGCTTTCAGAATTTCGATGTCGAGAGCTATTGAATCGGCTAAAACTTCTGTTTCCAGTGCATCAATAATTTTACCGGCTTCAGCAAAACTTCCTTGTTCAAAATGTTGCTGAATTTCTTGTAATGGATCAGGTTTCTTTTCGCAACCTGTGAAAATAATCAAAAAGAGCAGGGCGAATATTTGATTTATCCATCTCATTTTATCTTGTTTTTACCAATTTCAGTATTGCTTTTTGCTGACGGTTTTTAATCTCCAACAAATAAACACCAGTTTCCAGCTGTTGAATATTGAGTGGCCCGTTTTCGTAGTTTTTTCTTGTTTCAATCAGCTTCCCATTCATGTTAAAAATACGGATTTGTACATTATCAATCAATCCTTCAACTACAACAAAATCATTGGCGGGATTGGGAAATATCCGGATTTCTGCAAACGGAAACTCATTGACAAAAACCTGGTTTCCCGTTTCCACCATTTTTGAAATGGTATCGCAAGCCATGTTTTTATTGCAGGCGGTGAGCGTTATTTTGTAAATGCCCGATTTTGCATAAATGTGTTCTGCAATGTTTCCGGTTCCGGTTGTATTGTCGCCAAAATCCCATTGAGCTGAATAAATTTCGGAGGAAGTATTGGTAAAAATAGAAGTGAGATTTTGGTTATCAACCTGAAAATCAGCTTCTGGCTGAAAAATATCGAATAGGAAATCGCTGGTTTTCCAGATAATTGTGTCCCAATACGTGTTTGGGCCATCTTCAGGAAACTCGCCTGTATCAACGCCGTAAAATTCATGTTTTTTTTCTTCAACAAAATAAGTCTGGTGTGGGATTTCGCGGTTTTGCAAGGCTGTGTCGATGCAAAAACTTCCGTAACCATCGGGTAGTTCAAGTTTTATGGTCGATATCGGGATTTCGATGTTTCCCAATAATTTACCTTTTTTGAACGGAACAACATCATCGGCAGTGCCATGAGCAAGAAAAACCGGCGTAGTTTCGTTTTCAATAAGTTCAGGTTTTTGTAGCGAGCCCCAAAGTGCAACCACTGCATTGGCTTTTGCTCCAAAACCCGAAACCCCGATTGTATCTGGGTTTCCCAGTGAAGGTGATTCAAACGCTGCTGAATCAATTTCTGAAGTTTTGTCGAGATACAAATTCTGGATGCTTAAAATTGCACCCGCACTACTTCCGTAAAAAAATATTTTTGTGGTATCTATGCCATAGTTTTCAGCATTCTGTTTCAGAAACCGAATGGATGCGCGTGAATCCTGCATGGCACGGTAAAACGATCGGTATCCGTTGGATTTGTCAACTTGTGCGCCGATGATTATGCCAAAAAAACGATTGATTGTTGCTCCCATTCCAATCCTGTAGTCGATCGTGGCAGTTACATAACCCCGCCGTGCAAACGAATCGCAAAGTGCAAGCATGTCCTCGTTGTGTCGGGTGCCCAACAAAAATCCACCACTGTGCATGAAAATAATTGCCGGACGATGTTGAACAGTATCACCTGAAGGTGAAAAAATATCCATGTAAAGCGGCCGCATTTCGGTTTTTGCCTCTCCTTCGTGAATGTTGTATTCAGAAAGTAACGCAACAGGATTATTCAGCCAGGGAGCTTTTGCATATTCAACGTCTTTGATTGTGTCAGATTTTTCGAAAACTTTTTCGCTGTACCTGAGCGGTTGTGCCCCGATTTGAAAGTGAAGGATAATAAACAAGTTGAAAATCAGTGTTTTCAGAAAGAATCGAAAATTTTGATTACAAGTCACTTTCATTTCACTTTATCCTCTGAAGTAAACTTTAAATAAGTACCTGGAACAAGTCCTGCTGCTCATTCAGGTATTCATAAATAAACCCGTTTTCTTCCATCCGCTGCACAAGACCGTTGAAATCTTCTTTTTTCTGAACTTCAATTCCGATGACTGCCGGGCCTTTTTCGCGGTTGGTTTTTTTAGAGTATTCAAAATGAGTGATATCGTCGGTCGGNNATGTCGTTGTTGCTTCCGCTTAAAATGCAAACCACATTTTTCCCTTTAATTTCGTTGCGGTAAAAATCGAGTGCAGCAATCGAAAGCGCACCAGCCGGTTCAAGAACAATGGCATCCTGGTTGTACAGATCGAGAATTTTTGTGCAGATGCGTCCTTCGGGAACCAGTACAATATCGTCAACCACCTGTTTGCAAATTT
>DPCJ01000079.1 GCA_003516705.1 Prolixibacteraceae bacterium
TTTTTAGCAGGTAAATTTATTGAAGAAACTGAAGCCCAGACTATTCTTGCCATAATTGCAAAGGTGATGCTGATTTTTATAATTATTCTGAGTATCCCAGGTATTATTGCGGGTATTGGATTACTTAAAAGAAAAGAGTGGGCACGAATACTTACACTTGTAATATCGGTTATCAACTTAATAAATGTTCCGGTTGGAACCGCAGTTGGTGTTTATTCCATTTGGACGCTGGTTCAACCCGAAGTTATTTCTGAATTTAAACAAACGGCAATTTGAAAAATTACGAAATCATCGTTACCGGACGTGTTCAGGGAGTTGGATTTCGTCACTATACTGTGCAAAAAGCCAATGAATTAGGAATTCTTGGTTGGGTAAAAAACATGCCCGACGATTCAATATTAATTGTAGCTCAGGGCGACGAACCTGTAATCAATACTTTTATCGACTTTCTTTATATTGGACCTACACGCTCACGTGTAATTCAGGTTTCAAAATCTGAAATGATTTCTTCCGCCAATTTTCATAATTTTAGCGTGAAATACTAAAATCAATTCAATTGGAAACCAAAAATTACCACATGACCCCGGAACAATTCCGGACCGAAGGCAAAAAAGTAATCGACTGGATTGCCGACTATTATGAAAACATTGAAAAATTCCCCATTCTTTCTCAGGTTAAACCCGGGGAAATCAAGGAATCGTTACCGCTCTCTGCACCACAAACGGGCGAACCTTTTGCCCGGATGATGCAGGATGTTGACACTGTAATCATGCCCGGCATAACCCACTGGCAATCACCCAATTTTTATGCTTATTTCCCCTCGAACACCTCTTTCCCCTCAATTCTTGGCGATTTAATATCTTCGGGTCTTGGAGTTCAGGGAATGATTTGGGCAACAAGTCCCGCTGCAACCGAACTCGAAACACGTGTATTAGACTGGCTAGCCGAGATGATGGGTATGCCCGAAAAATTTAAATCAACCTCAACCGGTGGCGGTGTAATTCAGGATACTGCGTCAACTTCGGCATTAACAGCTGTAATCGCTGCCCGCGAAAAAGCCACTGGATTCAGTTCAAATGAAAAGGGAATTGAGAAAAAATTAACGGCCTACATTTCAACGCAAACACATTCATCCATCGAAAAAGCCATAAAAATTGCAGGTATCGGAAGAGAAAATCTGCGATTGATTGAAGTTGACGAGAAGTTTTCGATGCGGCCAGAACAGTTAAAAAAACAAATTCAAAAGGATAAAGCTGCTGGTTTTACTCCGTTTTTTATATGTGCTGCAATGGGCACAACTTCGTCGAATGCGATAGATCCAATTGCAGCAATCGGTGAAATTGCCCAAAATGAGAACTGTTGGTTACACATCGATGCAGCGATGTCGGGTACAGCCATGCTCTGTCCTGAATACAGATATCATATAAAAGGGGTGGAATTGGCAGACAGCTATTGTTTTAATCCGCACAAATGGATGTTCACCAATTTCGATTGCGACGTGTTTTGGGTTGCGAACCGGCAGGAACTGATAAATACATTTTCGATTTTACCTGAATATCTGCGGAATAAGGCAACCGAATCGGGCGAAGTATTCGATTACCGCGATTGGCATATTCAATTGGGCCGACGTTTTCGCTCACTTAAACTTTGGTTTGTAATTCGTCATTACGGTGTTGAAGGATTACAATTCCACATCAGGAAACATATTGAACTTGCACAAAAATTTACAACCTG
Organism: Prolixibacteraceae bacterium; assembly: GCA_003516705.1. Lineage (GTDB taxonomy): Bacteria > Bacteroidota > Bacteroidia > Bacteroidales > Prolixibacteraceae > Draconibacterium. The sequence continues at coordinate 1,735 of DPCJ01000079.1, forward strand.
GATTAATAAATCTAACGATTTTGAAATTTTTGTAGAACCACCATTCAACCTGGTTTGTTTTCGGCATAAATCTGACAACGATTTCAACATGCAGTTAATGAACACTGTGAATGAAACAGGCAAAGTCTATTTTACCCACACCAAACTGAACGGACAGGTAGTTCTGCGCCTGAGCATTGCTCAAACACACACAGAGGAGCATAATGTGAGAGAAACCTGGGAACTTATCCAAAAAACAGCAAGCCAATTGCTGGCTTAAATTTTTAAAAAATTCGAAAAGTGTAATAATTACGTTTATGTTTTTTGCTATTTTAGCCATCTAATTTAAATCAATAAAAAAATGACAGATTTTAAACAAATGGAAGTATGGTTTATTACCGGAAGCCAGCATTTATACGGCCCTAAAACCTTAGCCCAGGTAGATATTGATTCCTCAACTATTGTTGATGGGTTTAACAAATCGGGCAAATTTCCGGTAAAAATTGTTTTCAAACCTGTAGTAAAAACTCCCGATGAAATTCTGAATATCTGTATTCAGGCAGTTGCCGACAAGAATTGCATTGGAGTTATCACATGGATGCACACATTTTCTCCGGCCAAAATGTGGATTGCCGGATTAAAAGCATTAACAAAACCTTATATGCACCTGCATACCCAGTTTAACCGGGATCTGCCCTGGGGTGAAATCGATATGGATTATATGAATCTGCACCAAAGTGCACACGGTGACAGGGAATACGGATTTATTAATTCAAGAATGCGTAAAAACCGCAAAGTGGTAGTTGGTCACTGGCAGGACGAAAACATTCAGAACGAAGTAGCCAAATGGTGCCGTACTGCAATTGGCTGGGCCGATTCACAAGGTTTGAAAGTAGCACGATTTGGTGACAACATGCGTGAAGTAGCAGTAACCGAGGGAGACAAAGTTGAAGCACAAATTAAGTTTGGCTGGCAGATTTCGGCTTTTGGTGTTGGCGATTTGGTGAATTATATCAATAAAGTTGAAGATGCAGATGTTGACGAACTGTACAAAACATACGAAAAAGAATATGAAGTTGCAGCAGACTGTAAACCAGGTGGTAAATACCACG
>DPCJ01000085.1 GCA_003516705.1 Prolixibacteraceae bacterium
GAATCACAATAATAGCTGTAGATGATGAATTCGAGATTTTCACTGATGAACAAGCTGAAGGCAGTATCATTGTGAACGATATAAATCCTGTTGGCGAAATTGTGATAACCACTACACCGGTTGTCCCACCGGTAAATGGTGATGTTACAATTAATGCCGATGGAACAATGGTTTACACACCTGATGCAGGATATTCAGGTATCGACAGCTTTACCTACAGAATTTGCAACTCAATAGTTCCAACTTTATGCGACGAAGCTGTTGTTACTATCTACATTACAGAAAAAGATACCATTACCCCACCACCATTATCAACCTGCGAACCATTTATACCAAATGGATTCTCGCCAAATGATGATGGAATAAACGACCTGTTTGATATTATTCAGGTACCGGTAGATGGTGACACAGGAGATGGCGAATGTGAAGAATTTTACGTAAGATTCCCGTCTGCAAAAATCGAGATCTTCAACCGTTGGGGTAACCTGGTATATGAACAAGAAGCATACGGTAATATCGACCAGTGGGGTCCAACCGAAGCATGGTGGAATGGACGATCGACGAATGGATGGACAGTTGGAGGCGATAAATTGCCACCGGCAACCTACTTCTACATCCTCTACTTTAATGATGGAGTGCAAGAACCAAAAGCAGGTACTATATTCCTTAACAAATAGTAAATGTTTAATGAATGTTTAATCAAAAAAAATTGACGAAAATGAAAACAAAATTAAATATTATCAAAGGGTTAGGGATTCTGGTACTCGTAGCAGCTGGTTTCGTTTCAAATGCTCAGCAGGACCCGATGTACACACAGTACATGTTCAATCAGCAAACCATCAACCCTGCATATGCAGGAACATGGGAGTCGTTAAGCTTTATGGTGCTCGGTCGTCAGCAATGGGTTGGCTTCAGCGGAGCACCCCAAACTTATACTTTCTCGCTTCAGGCTCCTATGAAAAACGAAAGAGTGGCTCTCGGGTTGAATGTGATTAGTGATAAAGTCAATCTGGAAAAACGTTTCTACATGTTTGCAGATTATTCATATCTATTGCCATTAAACGAAAGGCTGAGGTTAAGGCTCGGTTTGAAAGGTGGTTTCACCAACTATTCAAACAACCTTAACGAATATGATATCAACGATCCGACCGACCCTTCATTTCAGGGTGTGATTGATAAAAAGTTTGTTCCCAATTTTGGAATTGGTGGATTTTTGTACAGCAAAAGAGGTTACATCGGATTTTCAGTACCAAAAATTCTGAATCACGACTTTGAAACTACAAATGAAACTTCATCGCTTTCATCCGAATTCAGACACTACTTCCTCTCAGCAGGATTGGTGTTTAATTTAGGCGAAAATCTAAAATTTAAACCTACAATGCTTACAAAAGCTACTTTTACCGCTGAAACGGGGGCTCCGGTTGAACTTGACTTTTCTGCCAATTTCCTTATCAAGGAACGTTTCTGGCTGGGAGCAATGTACCGTACAGGTGACTCGTTTGGTTTTATTGCTCAATGGATTATCGACAAAAAACTGCGAATTGGCTATGCGTATGATTATAGCATCACGCCTTTGCAGGACTTTAATAGTGGTACCCACGAAATTATGATTTCTTACGAGATGCGTTTCCTGAAAGAAATGTTTGCATCTCCGAGATATTTCTAACGAATTTAATTGATTGGGTTAAGACCCAAAGTCCAGTTTTTTCTGCTGGTCTTTGGGTCTTTTATTTTTGAATTCGCTGACCAAATCATCAATAACAGGCAAACACTTCCCACATGAAGTTCCGGCACGTGTTAATTGCTGAATATCGGAAGTCGAAGTTGCTCCCCTTTTCAACAACGAAATAATCTCATTTTCGTCAACAAGATTACACAGACAAACTAACCGGTTTGACATGTAATTTAATTAGTAAATTTAATTACTGATTTGAAGCCGAATAAACCTTAGCATCCTGCTTCTGAAGTATTCTGTTCTCGGTGTAAACCTTAATTTTCCGATAGATTTCGATAATAAGGTCGTTTTTGGGAAGTGTACTGTAAATAATTTCCAGATACCTGCTTTTCGACAAATACTCAAATGTTGGCTTATAATTCAAATCGAAAACCCACGACAACTGCATGATTTTTACATCCATTTCTGAAACAACATTCTTTTTACTGACCATTTTCCCTGCAAGTACTTCTTTTGCGGCATCAAGCGAAACAGACAATCCCTTTGGCAATTCCCAGGTCAGTGTATGATTTGCCTGACCGTTACGTTTAATATAATATTCTGAAAGTACTTTTAAAATATCAAGTTTATCAGCATCGCGGATTAACCTCGCGTGCATCAGTTCGCGTCCTTTTAAATTACTTTCAATATTAAATTTGTTATGATTCTGTATTGCTGCAAAAACGATTTCTGAAATACCATTTCCGAAAGGTTCAATAACTTTTTCTACCTGCAATACTTTAATACTCAAAGCTGCATGATCAACCGATTGTTCATCGTTAAAAGTATTGTATTCTAATAGTTGGCTGAATCTGCCAACATCATGTAACAATCCAGCTAAAAATGCAATCTGAATGTCTTCGTCCTGCCATTGTAACTTAGTCGCTATATTCAGTGCATTTTCAGCTACCCGTTTCGAATGCTCCGCTTTAATACCAAAATTATGCTGTTGCTGATCGGTCAGAATACCAAACGAGTTACAGTAATTATTAAACCAGTTGATTGAATTGTTAATCAAATCTTCCATTTACCAATTATTATCATCTGCAAATTTACTTTTTAGTTCTCCGGGAACAGTATGAACCGGTTTCTATTTATTAACATTCAA
>DPCJ01000039.1:0-5079 GCA_003516705.1 Prolixibacteraceae bacterium
AAGTTAATGGTAATGCTGGCAGTTGTGGCAATTTCGTTGCAGAGCTGCAATTCGAGCCAGGCAAAAAACAATGGCAACGAATCAACCGGCAGTGAAAAACCGGCTGAAGCTGTTTCGGCAAACAATGCTGCCGATGGCGGAACTGTAAAACTGACAAAAGCCAAATTTTTGGCAGAAGTCTGGGATTACGAAAACTCTCCGAAAGAGTGGAAATATAAAGGTAAAAAACCGGCACTGATTGATTTTTACGCCGACTGGTGTGGTCCGTGTCGTACAGCTGCTCCTATTTTGGAAGAACTTGCCAAAGAATACAATGGTAAAGTTGTGATTTACAAAATTGATACGCAGGTGGAGCAGGAACTCGCCTCTGTTTTCGGAATTCAGGGTATTCCGGCTTTTCTGTACATCCCGGTAAATGGCAAACCCACTATGGCTTCGGGAATTGCACGCACAAAGGAAGACACAAAAAAGATGTTTAAAGAAAACATCGACAACATGCTTGTTACAACAAAGTAAAAATGCTCAGGTGTGTGATAGTTCCGATTTTGGAACTAATTTCGCACCCGACTTTTAATACTAAATGTTTAATTTAAGAATAGTAAAAAATGAAAGAATTACAGCCTATTAACCAAAATGTGTTGCTGGAATTGTTGGAAGACAATGCCGAACAAAAAACTGCTTCCGGAATTATTATTCCCGGTTCTGCACAAGAGAAACAAGAGGTTGCCAAAGTAATTGCAATCAGTAATATCGAAAATGCAGAAATAGCACCTGGTGATGAGGTTCTCTACAAAAGGTACGCAGGAACGGAAATCGATTTCAACGGTAAAAAATACCTGTTGTTACCGTACGCCGAAATTCTGTCGAAAGTTGTGGTAACTGAATCAATTTAAGCTGAAGTTCAGAATTTTACCTATTCTGCCAAAAGACATTTATTTTTTATAATCGACACCAAAAGGCCGGAAGTTTGCACTTCCGGCCTTTTAATTTTCTGTCTCCCTGTCATTTCGAATGAGGTACGAATGAGAAATCTATTAAAAGTTTTTCTACAACCGTTTGAAACTTGTTTCGTTTAAAAATTGAATTGTCTTGTTGATCCCTTCATACATCAGCACATCAAACTGAACAAAAGCAACCTTTTTGCGGTATTCAAACAGAAATGCTTCCTGAAATTCAGACGTTTTTAGCGGTCTTCTGAAATCCATCGCCTGTGCAGCGTTATACAGTTCAATGGCCAGAATTTTTTCGGTGTTTAGCACCACTTTTAATGCTTTTGTCGCAGCGTTTCCACCCATACTCACGTGGTCTTCCTGCTCGTTCGACGATGGAATTGAATCGACAGAAGCCGGTGTGCAAAGCTGTTTGCTCTGGCTGACAATCGAAGCCGCAGCATATTGTGGAATCATAAAACCTGAATTCAATCCGGGTTTGGCAACAAGGAAAGCAGGTAATCCGCGCTCGCCTGAAATCAGCCGGTAAATGCGTCGTTCCGAAATACTCCCAAGTTCATTCATCGCCATTGCCAGAAAATCAAGCGCCAAAGCCAGCGGTTCACCGTGAAAATTTCCTCCCGAAACAATCAGATCGTCATCAACAAAAACCGTCGGATTGTCAGTCACCGAGTTCATTTCTGTTTCGAAAACCGAAGCGGCATAACGCACTGCATCGCGCACNNCTGCCTGTCAGAATTTTTCTGAAGTTGGCAGCCGATTCAGCCTGACCTTTGTGCGGGCGGATTCGCTGGATATTTTCAGAAAAAGGTTCCAACAATCCGTCGAAAGCATCAAGCGAAAGTGCGCCAATCATGTCGGCCTGATCGACCAAACGAAATGTTTTAAGTAACATGTAAACCCCGTGGGCGCTCATAAACTGGGTTCCGTTCAGCAATGCCAAACCTTCTTTTGCCTGTAATTTGATGGGGTTCCAGCCAAATTTCTCCAAAACTGTGGCGGCTTCTGTCCTTTTTCCTTCAAAATTCACTTCTCCCATACCGAGGAGTGGCAGAAAAAGCATGGCTAACGGTGCCAAATCGCCACTTGCGCCCAGCGAGCCTTGTTCGCAAACCACTGGTAAAACGTTTTGGTTGAATAAATCGATAATCCGCTGCACTGTAATCAACTGAACAGCTGAGTTTCCTTTCGAGAGTGCATGAATTTTCAGCAATAACATTAGTTTCACCACGTCGCCCGGTACTTCGGGGCCAATATTACAGGCATGCGAAATCACCAGGTTTTCCTGAAGTTTACTTAAATCGTCGTTTGAAATTACGATGTTACAAAGGGCACCAAAACCTGTATTTATTCCATAAATCGGGTTTCCCGATTCACTGATTTTTCGGTCGAGAAACTGTTTGCTTTTCAGAATCAATTGTTTCGATTCTTCTGAAAGTTCAAGTTTAATATCGTTTTCAAGAATAGTTTGAATGGTTTCGAAAGTGAGGTTTTCGGGGGTGATTTTATGAATTTGAATTGACATGATTTCATGATTTTAGAATTGTAAAACTGATATGTTCTATGTGCCTATGTGGTTCATTTAATACCACACAGGCACATAGGGCACAATAGAAAACTCTCATAAGATGATTTTCAAGGGAACCGGATGTCTCCACCGGCAGTTTTTACAAAACGTGACTTTAAAATCATGACCTGAATTTTGCGGCAATTTCGCCGTTGATTCAGTTTTGCAAAAGGATATTTATCAGTTCTTCAGGCAAAACACTTGTTTGTTCGCCGGTTTCCATATTTTTCAATGTAAATTTTTCCGACCGTATTTCGCTTTCACCGGCCAGCACCACAAACGGGATATTTTTTCGGTTTGCGTAAGTCATTTGTTTCTGCATTTTGGCGCTGTCGGGGAAAATCTCGGCATTCACTCCTTTTTTTCTGATTTCTGCCAGCACAGGCAGACAGTAAGCTTCTTCGCGTTCGCCAAAATTCACAAACAATACCTTTGTGGTTTCGGCTGAATGTTGCGGAAACAGGTTGGCTTGCAACAAAACATCGTAAATACGTTCGGCACCAAACGAAACTCCAACACCCGATACATTGGGCAACCCGAAAATTCCGGTGAGGTCGTCGTACCGGCCACCCCCGCAAATGCTGCCCATTTCAGCGTTTTTTGCCTTTACTTCGAAAATGGCACCGGTATAATAATTTAGTCCGCGGGCAAGTGTGAGGTCGAGTTCAACCTCGGTATTCAATTGTAAATTATCGAGATAGCCAAACAGTTTTTTGATTTCGGCAACTCCTTTTAACCCAATTTCGGAAGTTGCAAGTATTTGTTCAAGCTGCGATACTTTTTCGGCAGTATTTCCTTTTAATGCCAGAATCGGCTGTAATTTTTCAATAGCTTCAGCCGAAACTCCCTTTTCTGCCAATTCGGCATTTACTTTTTCCAAACCAATTTTATCGAGTTTATCGATTGCCACTGTAATATCCACAATCCGACTGTTTTCGCCAATCACTTCTGCAATTCCAGAAAGAATTTTCCGGTTGTTGATTTTTACAACTGTTTCAATTTTCAACCTTGTAAAAACATCGCTGATAATCTGCACCAGTTCCACTTCGTTGAGCAGACTGTTGCTGCCAATCACATCCACATCGCACTGGTAAAACTCGCGATAACGCCCTTTCTGCGGACGGTCGGCGCGCCAAACCGGCTGAATCTGGTAGCGTTTGAAAGGGAAAACAATTTCGTTTTGGTACTGCACCACAAAACGGGCGGTGGGCACTGTAAGGTCGTAACGCAAACCTTTTTCCGATATTTTTGAAGTGAGTTTATTCGAATTCTTTTCGGTCCAAACTTCATCCTGAACATTTCCGGCAAAATCACCCGAATTCAGAATTTTGAAAAGCAGTTTATCGCCTTCTTCACCATATTTTCCCATCAAAGTCGAAAGGTTTTCCATGGCCGGCGTTTCAATTGGCTGAAATCCATACAACCTGAAAACTTCTTTGATGGTGTCGAAAATATAGTTACGTTTCACCATTTCAGCTGGCGAAAAATCGCGGGTTCCTTTTGGGATAGAAGGTTTTTGTGCCATTGTTCTTTTATTATTTGGGTGGCAAAAATAGAAATTAATGGTGAGTTTTCAGCAAAAGACAATCCTGCAAAAACATATCTTTGCAGCGTGTTCAAAAAAACAATAATGGAAGACATAAAAAAAGAAGGTCGTTACGGCCGTATTTACGAACAACTGGCAACGCTGGTTAAGAAAAGCACCAATACACAGGCGAGAATGGCAACTGTTATTGCTGTGCTTCATCACAAAATGGAGTATTATTTCTGGACTGGTTTTTATCTCATCGACGATGGCAAAATGACTGTAAACATTTACCAGGGACCGGTTGCCTGCCAGATTCTGGAGAAAAACAAAGGAGTTTGCTGGGCTGCTTTTAATAAAAAAGAAACTATCGTAGTTGAAGATGTGCATCAGTTTCCAGGGCACATTGCCTGCGATTCGCGTTCTAACTCCGAGATAGTTGTACCTTTTAAAAATCGTGAAGGAGAAATAATTGGTGTTTTGGATATCGACAGCAAAGAAAAAGCTTCATTTACTGAAGTTGACGCCCGCTGGCTGGAAAAAATTCTGAAATTGATTTATTCCTGATCCCTGACTTCCCCGACACCTTTTACCAGCGGTATATATTTCAGCGACGGACTTTAAATGAATTCGTCCGATTCCTGTGAATAATTCATTTAAATCGACTCCATCATAAAATAATACTACATTAGCAAACACTTCATAAACAGGGTTAAAGCTTATTTAATTTCAAATTTAGTGTAAAAGCCAAACTTACGCTGTGCATTGCAGGTATATCACGTGGGCTTTATTAAAAGTGCTGAATTAGATTTTTCTATTTAGTTCTATCATAACATTACTTATTTTTACCCAATCTAAATTTCAAACCACTTCTTGATTTTCAAATCGTAAAATTTAACTTTAGCGCCTTTCTAATTTGAAACTATAAACCAGTAAAAAATGACAAATCAAAACAACACTACTATTAAATTCTACAAGGGAGAACAGATTCCTGTTGAATTACATAAAGTCAGAATCGTACAAAAGCTTCACCTCCG
>DPCJ01000039.1:5122-5386 GCA_003516705.1 Prolixibacteraceae bacterium
TTATTAAAAAAGGTGATGTAATTCCGATGAATTACCACTTCACAACCACCAAGGAACACATGATGATTAACGGTGGAACAGTTCTCGAAATTTTCAAAGACAAAGCCCTGCAGATTAAGAGTAAAGAGCCTTTTAAAGGCGAAATCGACATTGATAAGCTTAAAGCTGTTTTTGCAGAATATGGCGCCGGAAAAGTTGCATTTGTACGCATGGAAGCCTCAACCAACCTGATTGGTGGCCAGCCATTTTCGATGCAAAACATGC
>DPCJ01000039.1:5499-5791 GCA_003516705.1 Prolixibacteraceae bacterium
CGTTTATTGAATATGCAGTAAACTCACTTGACGCAATGGGTATTCCTGTGATTACACCTGCAGGCGCACTGGGTTGCCATATTGATGCCATGGGATTTCTGCCACAGGTTCCACAACACCAATATCCGGCTGGTGCACTTGCAGCTGCATTGTATATTGTATCAGGAGCCCGTGGAATGGAACGGGGAACTATCTCCAGCATCCGCGACGAAAGTGGAAACGACATTTTAGCCGATGTTGAATTGCTTCGTCTGGCTTTCCCACGAAGGGTTTTCACACTTTCGCAAACCAA
>DPCJ01000038.1 GCA_003516705.1 Prolixibacteraceae bacterium
GAGCATAAACACATAATTTTTATCATAAATAAAAAAGTCGATTACATTTTCACCCTCTGCCGAAGTTATGGTAAAATCGTGAATAGGAGGTACATAGCCCTGTTGCACAAGTTTCGATTCCATATTTTCGTAAGCCCAGTTGAGGGTGTCCTGCCAGGGGTAATTCTGTTCGTCGAATTTTTGTACCTCGCCCGTTTTTTTGTTTTTGTAATAGAAAACGTTTTCATAAATATCTTTTGGCGCACCTTCTGGTATTTTCATTGCATCAGGAATGTTTGTTCCCGCTTTAAACGGCCTGAAGTCGAAAATGGGTAAATGGTTGTACGACCAGAAAACCAGACCGGCATAAACAATAATGACCAGACTGCCCAAAACGAATCGTGGTTTTTTACCTACAAGGCAGGGCATATCGTTCCGGTAAATCAAGATAATAATTGCAAATGCAGTTAAAACAATGTTTTTATAAAAAGTTTCCCAATTCGAAATTACTAGTGCGTCGCCAAAACAACCGCAATCGGTTACCGGGTTTTCAAGGGCCACCCACAAAGTAAGCGGAAGAAAAAATGCCATAAAAAGCAACCCGAGCCACGAAAAGAATCGCAAAAACACATTAAAAAGAATGCCAACTCCAATGGCAAATTCGGCAAAAGCCAGAACAATTCCCAGCGGAAATGCTGCCCAAACCAGCCAATCTATTCCCATCGCATTAAAATAATCGGTGAATTTGTAAGTCGAACCCCACGGATCGATTCCCTTTACAAATCCTGAGAAAATAAATGTTACTCCAAGTAAAATGCGGGCTATCTGTTTAATAATCTTCATTTTTTGCTTTTAATTTTATGTTCTTCGAAATCGATTTTTATCATCGCGAAAACTGCGTAGTTTATTATGTCAAGGTAATTAGCATCAATTCCTTCCGAAATAATTGTTTTTCCTTCGTTATCTTCAATTTGTTTTGTCCTTTTCAGCTTCATCAGAATCAGGTCGGTGTACGAACTGACACGCATTTTTCGCCATGCCTCGCCATAATCGTGGTTTTTTGCCTGCATCAGCTTTTTTGCTTCGGCAAACCAGCGATCATATAATGCAACGGTTTCTTCAGCCGAAAGTTCAGCGTCAGCCGGGCCAAGTTCAAGCTGAATTAGCCCCATCACCGCGTAATTGATAATGCCTATAAATTCGGGTCTGATACCTTCGCCAACCTTGGTAACCCCACTTTCTTCGATGGTTCTGATGCGTTGTGCTTTGATAAAAATCTGGTCGGTTATCGAAATCGGGCGTAAAATGCGCCAGGCTGTTCCGTAATCGCTCATTTTCTTTAAAAAAATGTTGCGGCAGGTATCAATAACTTGGTCGTACTGCTGGTTTGTTTTTTCCATGTCTGTAGTAGTGAAGTGCCTTTTTTATTGCTGATTCTGTTTTGAAATGAGGCATAAAAGTAGGAAAAAATGAAGAATTTGAGCTGTTTTGTTTTACATTTGTCACAGTTCGATAGTATAACAAAAAGCAGAATACATGTTGATCAGCCAGTCAACCGGCAAGTTTTTGAAGCGAAGGAACAGCATAATCATCGGGAAAGATTCGCTCGATTTCACCATCCCGGCAGTGATGGGAATTGTGAATGTTACGCCCGATTCGTTTTACGATGGTGGAAAGCTGGCAAGCGAAAGCGAGTTGCTGGCTCATGTTGAAAAAATGGTGAACGAAGGCGCTTCAATTCTCGATATTGGGGCAGTTTCAACGCGGCCGGGTTCACAAATGGTTTCAACAAAAGCCGAACTTGAAAGATTGCTCCCTGCGGTTACTGCCATCAGGAGCCATTTTCCAGAAATGCCGCTATCAGTTGATACTTTCAGATCGTGGGTTGCTGTGCGGATTATCGATGAAATCGGGCCGGTGATGATTAATGATATCTCGGGTGGATCGCTTGATTCAAAAATGTTTGAAACCGTGGCCCGCATGAAAATTCCATATGTTTTATCGCACATGCAGGGAACGCCGCTGAATATGCAGGAAAATCCGCAGTACAACGATGTGGTGAAAGATATTGCAGCTTTTTTCAGCGACAAAGTAAAACGGCTTACAAAGCTGGGAGCCGAAGATATTCTGCTCGATCCAGGGTTTGGATTTGGCAAAACACTCGACCATAATTACGAGTTGCTTAACCGGCTTGATGCTTTTAAGGTATTTCAACTGCCGGTTCTGGTTGGGCTTAGCCGGAAATCAATGATTTGGAAATCGCTGGATATTACGGCTGAGGAAGCTTTGAACGGCACAACGGTTGCCAATACAATGGCTTTGTTAGGTGGCGCCGATATTTTGCGCGTTCACGATGTGAAAGAAGCTGTTGAAGCAGTAAAAATATTTTGTGAAATTAAAGCGACGATAAAAAAATGATGGCATTTATTACCATACGGTTTCTCGATTTGCTTGATATTCTTCTTGTTGCATTTCTTTTGTATCAGCTTTACCGTTTGTTAAAAGGCACTGTTGCGTTTAATATTGTGGTGGGGTTGTTCTCCATCTATCTTTTATGGCTGCTTATCCGTTTGTTAAAAATGGAATTGATGGAGTCGATTATGGGGCAGTTTATCGGGGTAGGTGTTATTGCGCTTATCATTGTTTTCCATCCCGAAATAAGACGTTTTCTGGTTTTTGTTGGTACACACTACAACCTGAACCGGGTTTTTGCACTCGATCAATTGTTGGGAACCTCAAAAAAGAAAACCATAAATCAGGTACAGATTGATATTCTTGCCGATGCCTGTGTTTCAATGGCGAAGTCGAACACAGGAGCGCTAATTGTAATTACTTTAAAATCGGAATTGAATGAACAAATTAATACAGGCGAAAAGCTGAATGCAAAAATATCATCTTCGTTGCTGAGAACGATATTTTTTAAAAATACGCCATTGCACGATGGAGCTGTCATCATTCGTGGAAACCGCATTGCAGCCGCCGGCTGTATTTTGCCGCTCACGCAAAAGGAAATTGATAAAAGCATGGGGCTGCGGCACCGGGCTGCAATCGGTATAACCGAAGCCAGCGATGCAGTTTGTATTATTGTTTCCGAAGAGAGGGGCTGGATATCGTTTGCAAAAGATGGTGAAATTCAGCGACGTATTTCAAAAGATACATTGATGACACTCCTTGCAGAAAACATTGAAACAGAAGAGTAACTTTCTGTTAAAAACTTCAGAAATATTATTTCATGAACAAAATTTGCGATTTGTTTGAAATCAAATACCCTGTAATTCAGGGTGGAATGGTTTGGTGCTCGGGTTGGAAACTCGCCTCAGCAGTAAGTAATTCGGGCGGATTGGGGCTGATTGGCGCCGGCTCGATGCACCCTGAAGTGCTTGAAGAACACATTATAAAAACCCGAAATGCCACAAACAATCCTTTCGGAGTAAATGTTCCGCTGATGTATCCTGAGCTCGATAAAATCATGGAAATCATTATCAGTCAAAAAGTTGAAATTGTTTTTACTTCGGCCGGAAACCCAAAACTCTGGACAAGTCGGTTAAAAGATGCGGGGATTAAAGTTGCACACGTGGTTTCGAGTGCCTTTTTTGCTGAAAAATGTGAAGCTGCCGGTGTTGATGCCATTGTTGCTGAAGGTTTTGAAGCCGGCGGACATAACGGAAGAGAAGAAACCACAACGCTTACTTTAATTCCGTCGGTTCTGAAAGCTACCAGTTTGCCTTTGATGGCAGCCGGTGGTATTGCCACAGGACGGGCAATGTTAGCAGCAATGACACTTGGTGCCGATGGAGTTCAAATCGGCTCCCGGTTTGCTGTTGCTGAGGAATCGTCGGCACATCCCGGATTCAAGCAAATGATTTGTGACCTTGGCGAAGGTGGAACCCGGCTTGCCCTGAAAAAACTGGCGCCGGTACGCCTGGTAAAAAATGCCTTTTTCGAAATAATAAACGAAGCTGAACTTAGGGGTGCAACCGCCGATGAACTGCGCGAGTTACTTGGTAAAGGTCGGGCAAAAAAGGGGATGTTCGAAGGCGATCTTGAAAATGGCGAACTCGAAATAGGGCAGGTAGCTTCACTGATTGACAAGGTAAAACCTGTATCTGAAATCATATTGGGGTTGATGGATGAATATCACTCAGCTGTAGCAGAAATCAAAAACGGAGGAAAATACGCGTTTTAACGTTGTATATCCGAAAGCCCTTCAGGTTTGGTAATCTCGTCGAGATTAAAATACTGAAAAGCAATAAGTGTGTATGGAATGATATAAAATACCGACGAAACGATTGTGGAAATTCCTGATAAAACCCAATACCAATTAGGATAATCGAGCGGTGTTGTTACCGGGTTAGTCAGCGAAATTGAAAAGCCGGCCAACATTCCCGGTATCGAAAAAACAAAACTCACCGTCCAGATAATAATCAACCCCACAATGTTAATCAGAAAAGTATTCCACCACTGGCGGTTTACCAGAAAGGCCGAACGGGTAAGCGCTGCTGCAATTCCTTTGCGCTCGAAAAGCAAAATAATGATGGCTGGAGAAAGTGTGTTGGCAAAATAAATTCCCGGAACAATGCATAAAATCAGCCCGAATAATACCATCACATAAACAGCAAGACTGGCGCCAATGGCAAGTAATCCGTTGTTAAAAAGCTGCGGAGTAATATCCGAAAGTTCAAAATTGCCTTTTCCTTTTTTTACATAGGCTTCAATGTAAGTGTAAAATGTGGCAATTACCAAAGCCTGGATAAAAAGCCCGAAAAGCGAAAACAGGAAAATATTCAGGTACAGTGGCCCCATGTTCGACATTACATTTCCCATATCGGAAAGGTCGATGTTTCCGAGAATATTTTTCTGAATATAAACCTGAACAATACCGTAGAGTATGATAAACGGGAAAGCATAAATGCCCATTAAACGCGTGAGCGGTTTAATTTCAAGCTTTAAAAACTTAAATGAGTCGGTAAAAACATCGCCAATTTCCCGTTTTTTTCTGAACTCAATCTGGGTTTTTGTCATCGGTTATCCTTAAATATAAATGACTAAAAGGTTCTTTTTTCAATCTGGTAATTGTTTCGTTCGGTGGCGCTTCGCGAGATTAATTCTCCAAGAAAGCCTGCCAGAAAGAATTGTGCCCCGATTATAATCGAGGTTAGCGCGATATAAAAATAAGGACTGTCGGTAATCAGATGTCCTGTAATTCCGTGGTTCAGCTGTATAATTTTCTGAATACCCAGCCACAGCGACGCTAAAAAACCAACAAACATCATCAAAATTCCGAGGATTCCGAAAAAGTGCATAGGGCGTTTTACAAACCTCGAAATAAACATTACCGAAAGTAAATCGAGCGGACCGCGGATAAAACGTTCGATTCCGAATTTTGTTACACCATATTTCCGTTCGCTGTGTTTTACAACTTTTTCGCCAATGTTTTTGTAACCGGCCCATTTGGCCAAAACCGGTATATAACGGTGCATTTCGCCATAAACCTCAATGCTTTTCACCACATTTTTCCTGTAAGCTTTTAAGCCGCAGTTCATGTCGTGCAATTTGATTCCTGTCATCCGGCGAACCGTCCAGTTGTATAATTTACTGGGCAGGTTTTTAGTTAAAACAGGATCGTACCGTTTCTTTTTCCACCCCGAAACAAGGTCGAACCCATCTTCCCTTATCATTTTGTACAAACCGGGAATTTCGTCGGGACTATCCTGCAAATCGGCATCCATGGTAATAATCACATCTCCCTGGGCAACTTCAAAAGCACAAAACAGCGCAGCTGATTTTCCATAGTTGCGCCTGAATTTTATTCCTC
>DPCJ01000042.1 GCA_003516705.1 Prolixibacteraceae bacterium
CAACGGGAAATGGCACCTTTCAACTTTAAAAGCTTCAGTAAAGTTCAGGGTGAGAAGCCGTTTCGACAAAATAAATTCAGAGTATCACAGCGTTTCCGACTTGCTGATAACCGATATTCAAAATACTGAACTTAAAAAATTCGATCGTAGCGAATCATTTACACAACGCGATATTTTTGTTGAAATGATTGACAATTACGACCAGCGATTCTGGGAAAACTACAACATTATTAAACCCGACGAAGACCTGCAAAACGCATTTAAGAAGCAAAATCTCAAATAATTTCTATTCTGCTGCTTTCGGGCAAGTCTTTCATGCTTTTTACGTAATTTTGGCCTTTATTTTCGAATTAAAAATTTGCCCAATGGAAGAACAACTGAGTACCCGACAACAAAAAATCTCAAAGCTGATTCACCGCGAAATGGCCGATATGTTGCTGAAAATTAACAAAACCCAGTTTGCCGGAAAGCTAATCAGCGTTACTGTGGTCAGGGTTACCAAAGACCTTGGTATTGCCCGTATTTATCTGAGTATTTTTCCATCGGAATTTGGCGCCCAGATTTTAAAAGAAATCGAGCTGATGCACAAACCTTTACGTGGCGAACTGGGACGAAAATTGGGCAAATCGCTCAGGGTAATTCCTGAACTCGAATTTTACATCGACGACAGTCTCGACTACATCGAAAAAATCGACAAGTTGCTTCATACCTGAAACAGCTTGGTTTTTAAATTTTAGCAAAATTGAAATTATCACTTTTCATCGCCAGCAGGTATTTTGTTTCGAAAAAGAAACAAAACATCATCAACATTATTTCAGCCATTTCGATGGGTGGAATTATTGTTGGGACATTGGCTTTGGTAATTGTACTTTCAGTGTTTAACGGCTTTTCAGACCTCATTACTTCCTTTTTCAGCAGTTTCGACCCCGATTTAAAAATCACCCCGGCCGAAGGGAAAATGTTCGATCCACAACAACAGGAAATTCAGCGTATTAAAAATCATCCAGATGTAATTCACTATGCCGAAATAATTGAAGATGTGGTTTTGCTCAAGTACGGCAACCAGGTTTATCCTGCAATTATGAAAGGTGTTCCCGATAATTACAGGCAATATACCTCCATCGACAGTCTGATTATTGACGGTGAGTTTTTTCTTGAAAAAGATGGAATAAACTACACTGCTGTTGGACAGGGAGTTGCGTATTATCTTGGTTTGAGCCCCTCGTTCCCCGAACCACTCCAGGTTTATGTACCAAAAAAAGGCAATCAGGCGGTCATCAATCCGGCGCGTGCAGTGAGCCAGGGTCTGGTTTATCCGTCGGGAGTTTTTGCTGTTATTGAAGAAATTGACTCAAAATATATTATTGTTAATCAGCCATTTGCTACCCGTTTATTCGAAAGCGGCACACAAGTTTCATCGATTGAGCTGGGTTTAAAACCCGAGGCAAACGTCAAAAAAATTCAAAAAGAGATAGAAAAAAATCTGGGAAACGCATTTCACGTGAAAACCAAATACCAGCAGCACGATCTGGTTTATAAAACCATGCAGTCGGAAAAATGGGTCGCATACCTGATTCTTATTTTTATATTGATAATTGCTTCGTTTAACATTTTGGGGAGCCTTTCAATGCTGATAATCGATAAAAAAGAAGATATCATGATTCTGCAAAGCATGGGAGCCAGCTCAAAAACCATTCGCATGATATTTCTTTTCGAAGGCTGGCTGATTTCGTTGGTTGGTGCGGTTACCGGAACTTTGCTTGGGCTTTTGTTGTGCTGGATTCAAATTACTTTCGGAATTATTTCATTGCCAAGTAACGGGTCGTTTTTAATTTCGGCCTACCCGGTAAGAGTGGTTTTCAGTGATATTTTAATTATCCTTGTTGTGGTTCTTTTTATCGGATTTCTTGTGTCGTGGTATCCGGTTAAATACATTTCGAAAAAAAGTATTTCAGAAAATAACCTGTAACTACTTTTAACCTGATTGCTTCAATTTTGTTTTTTAATCATTTTATTTTCAATTGATTAACCTCATTACTTCGATTTTTAATTCCTGATTTTAGTTATTATTTACGATTTCAAATTGTACTAACTTGCCCACTTAAAACTTGAAAAGTGAAAGCAATTGTAAAAAGTAAACCCGAAAAAGGGATTTGGATGGAAGACGTTCCAATGCCACAAATTGGACCAAATGATGTCCTCATTAAAGTAAAAAAATCGGCTATTTGCGGTACCGACCTCCACATTTACAAATGGGACGAGTGGGCACAACAAGCCATTAAACCACCGCTTACCATTGGCCATGAATTTATGGGAACCGTTGTTGAAGTTGGCTCCGAGGTTGACCGTGTTACTGTTGGCGAGCGCGTTACAGTTGAAGGACACATTGCCTGCGGGTTTTGCAGGAATTGCCGACGTGGCCGTCAGCATATTTGCGACCATACCATTGGCATTGGTGTCAGCAAAAATGGAGGTTTTGCTGAATATGTAGCTGTTCCGGCAAAAAATGTATTGCATATCGACGACAGGATTTCAGATGAAATGATGTCGATTATGGACCCATTTGGAAATGCTACACATACTGCGCTTTCATTCCCTCTATTGGGCGAAGATGTATTAATTACAGGCATCGGCGGACCCATTGGGGCAATGGCTGCTGCTATTTGCCGCTTCTCAGGAGCACGCAATATTATTGGTACCGATTTAAGTCCGTACCGGCGCGAACTTGCACGCCAGCTTGGCGCCACCGAAGTTATCGACCCAACAAAGCAAAGCCTGAAGGAAGTGATGGCAAAACATGAAATGGTGGGCGGTTTCGATATCGGGCTCGAATGCTCAGGTTCACCAGCCGCTTTTAACGATATGGTCAATCACATGTACAACGGAGGAAAAATCAGCCTGTTAGGGTTGCTTCCGCAACACACTCAAATCAACTGGAGTAAACTCATTTTCAAAGGATTAACACTGAAAGGAATTTATGGCCGCGAAATGTACGAAACCTGGTACCAGATGGAAATGATGCTAACCTCGGGCCTGAATATTTCTCCGGTGATTACGCATCGTTTTAACTCCGATGATTTCCAAAAGGCATTTGAAATTATGGAAGATGGTAATTGTGGTAAAATAATTCTGAACTGGGAATAATCAGCCTAATCAATCAATTCGATACAACTTGTCCGGGTATTGGTTTCACGTGAAAACCGATATCCGGATTTTTAATTTAATTGGTTGAAATAGCTACTTTTGCAGCAAACATTTTGATTTTGAAAGAAGGATTAGTAATAAAATCGACAGGAAGCTGGTTTACCGTTGAAAGCGAAAACGGCGAGCAATTTGATTGCAAAATCAAGGGAAACTTCAGGTTAAAAGGAATTAAAAGTACCAATCCGGTTGCAGTTGGCGATCGCGTAAAATTCAGTGTTCAAGCGGGTTCTGGTTCTCAATCGCAAAATGCGGTTGGTTTGATTTCGGCCATAGAAGATCGAAAAAACTATATCATCCGCCGTTCACAGAATCTTTCAAAACAATCACACATTATTGCAGCCAACATCGATCAGGCAGTTTTGGTTGTAACGGTGGCTTCGCCGGTTACCACAACCACGTTTATCGACCGCTACCTTGCTTCAGCCGAAGCTTACAGGATACCGGTTTTACTCGTTTTCAACAAAACCGATTTGTTAAACGTGGAACAAATGGCTGAATTAAATGCACTTACAGAAGTTTACACCAAAATCGGCTATTCGTGTATTCATACTTCGGTGAACAACAATTCGGGTATTGATGCGCTGAAAGAAGCGTTGAAAAATAAAATAAATGTGATAAACGGGCACAGCGGCGTTGGCAAATCAACCTTGATCAATATCATTGAACCGGGACTCAGTTTAAAAACCGGCGATATTTCTGACGTTCACAATACAGGAAAACATACCACTACTTATTCGGCCCTTTACAAATTGAATTTTGGAGGGTACATCATCGACACTCCCGGAATTAAAGCATTTGGAATGCTTGAAATGGAACCCTGGGAAATTTCGCATTATTTTCCTGAGATTTTCAAAATCTCCGACGGTTGCCAGTACAACAATTGTTCGCATACCCACGAACCGGGTTGCGCGGTTAAGTCGGCTGTTGAAAATGGTGAAATTGCTGTTTCACGTTTTGTGAGTTATTTAGGATTATTGGAAACCGACGAAAAATACAGGCAGGCATTTTAACTATTCCGACCATTCAATAAAACCTCCACCAACCAAACGCTCGCCATCATAAAAAACGGCAGTTTGTCCGTTCGCAATCATCGCTTCAGGTTTTAACAGATGTACCTCTGCCTTCCCCTCTTCCTGAATATTCAAATTACACGGGGTTAAACCACGTCGGTAATGTATTTTTAATCTATATATTTTATCCGGTCTAATTTCTTGTATATCTGCAAATTGAACATTTTTTATTCCGACTTTTGTCCGATATAAATTATAGTATTCTGCCAACACAATTTCATTCACATCTGGACGAATTTCGGCAACAAAAACCGGAAAATTGAGATTTATACCCAATCCACGGCGTTGGCCAACGGTGTAATTTGTAATTCCAAAGTGCCGGCCTAAAATTTCACCTTTAGGGTTCACAAAGTTTCCGGGTTCAGAAAATACACCCAAACTTTTCAAAAAATCACGGTAATCAACTCCATCAGTAAAACAAATACCTAGGCTGTCCTTCTTTTTTGATAATTGCAAAAAACCTTTTTCAGCAGCAATTTTTCTGATTTGCGTTTTTGTAAATTCTCCAAGCGGCAAGATAAGTTTCTGTAATAATGTTGAATTCAATCCCCATAGAAAAAAAGACTGGTCCTTGTCAGGATCGACTCCTTTGTAAATAAAAGATATGCCATTCAATCGTTTTATCAGTGCATAGTGTCCTGTAGAAATAAAATCACATCCATTGATTTCAGCATGTTTCTCAAGAGCAGAAAATTTTATTTCAGGATTGCATTTTGCACATGGAAAAGGTGTACGTCCAGCCTTGTATTCATTACCAAAATAGGTGATTATTTTCTGACTAAATTTCCACCTTAAATCAACAGTCGTGTGGGTGATTTTAAGTTTTTCGGCCAATTGTTGTGCATCGTTAAATTGCTTTTCCGATTCAGTATCACTTCCAAAAAACCGAAAAGAAATACCCGTAACTTCATAGCCATTTTCCTGCAAAATCATTGCAGCAACCGAACTGTCAACACCGCCGCTCATGCCCAATAAAACAAGTGGCTTCATACTTTTTTATTGAAATAGGCAAACACAATTGATGCTTTTGCCTGTCCGATACTTTTAACTAAAGCATCAATCGATTGAGTTTTTATTGATTTTACTGATTTGAAATCTTTGAGTAATTTTTGCGTGGTTTGTTCCCCTACTCCCTTTATCGAAGTCAGTTCTGATGTTATAAATGTTTTTGACCTTTTATCCCGGTGATATGTGATTCCAAAACGGTGTGCCTCATCGCGCAGATGTTGAATAACCCTGAGCGATTGCGAACTTTTACTGATATAAATGGGGACAGAATCACCGGGAAAATAGATTTCTTCCAGTTTTTTCGCTATACCAATAATGGCAATTTTACCCCGCAACCCGAGTTTTTCGAGTGCCGAAACTGCCGACGAAAGCTGGCCCTTTCCACCGTCGATAACTACTAACTGTGGCAAAGATTTCTTTTCTTCCAGCAACCTGCTATACCGGCGAAAAACCACCTCTTCCATCGATGCAAAATCATTTGGCCCTTCAACAGTTTTTATATTAAAATGCCTGTACTCCTTTGGCGCAGGTTTACCATTCTTAAAAACCACGCAGGCAGCAACCGGCTCAGTTCCCTGCAGGTTACTATTATCGAAACATTCAATGTGCACCGGATTTTCTGCCAACTGTAAATCCTTTTTAATGGTACTTAAAAGCAGTTCTTCCTTTATTTTCGGATTTTTCAGCACAATTTGCTTTTCCTTTTCCATCCTGAAATATTTCGCATTGCGTTGCGACAATTCAAGTAACTGCTTTTTATCGCCTTTTTGCGGAATGCGGAATGCAACATTCACCAAACTGTAATCCAACTTTATGGGGACAAGTATTTCCTTTGCATTGCTGAATATTTTCTGTCTGATTTCCACAATCCCTGAAAGCAAAAGTTCTTCAGTAGATTCATTCAGAACCTTCTTTATTTCAAGTGTGAACGTTTGAATAATAGCACCTTTTATCACTTTCAGATAATTGATGTATGCAAATTTCTCATCTTCGTCAATCGAAAAAACATCAACATCGGTTATGGTTGGAGAAACGATTGTAGAGCGACTTTGAAAGCGTTGCAATGAGTCGTATTTCAGTTTAATTCTGGCAGCTTCTTCAAAATCCATAGCTTCCGAAGCTTCAGCCATTTTGTCCTTAAGATGTTTTATTACTCCCGAAACATTTCCCTTCAGAATATTGGAAATATCAGCAATTCCTTCATTGTATTTTTCTTCTGAAATAAGTCCCTCGCAAGGTGCAGTGCAATTTCCGATGTGGTATTCCAAACAGGCTTTAAACTTCCGGTTATTGATGTTTTCAGGGGTAAGATTGTAATTGCAGGTTCGCAATTTATATTCAGCTTTAAACAATTCGAGCAATGTGCGGACTGTATAAATTGATGTGTACGGACCAAAATATTTTGAGCCGTCTTTTACAAGTTCGCGTGTTTTAAAAACTCTTGGAAATGGTTCATTTTTGATACAAATCCAGGGAAAAGATTTATCGTCTTTGAGTTGAATATTATAACGGGGCTGGTATTTCTTTATGAGGTTATTTTCCAACAAAAGTGCATCCTGTTCGGTCTGCACCACCATGTGTCGGATGTCAATAATATTTCTTACAAGTAGTGCTGTTTTCCGGTGGTCATGTTCCCTTGCAAAATAGGTTGTTACGCGTTTTTTGAGGTCTTTTGCTTTTCCGATATAAATAATTGTGCCGGCATCATCGAAAAACTGATAAATGCCCGGTTGATTGGGTAGAACCGCAACCAGCGATTTTAAATAATCGGTTTTGGTATTTACAGTTTGATATTTCAATTACTGGTATTTTACTAAGACCTGTGTTTTGTGTTTCATTATTTCCCTTTTCAATGGGGTGTCAATAAATTCAAGGTCGCACACAAAACTAAAACAAATTTTTTCCACACCCAGTTTTTTCACCATTTGCAAAGCTGCGAAAGCTGTACCTCCGGTAGCCAGCAAGTCGTCATGAATGAGTACCACATCATTCTTTGTTAAACTGTCAACATGCATTTCAATCCGGTCTTCGCCATATTCCAACTGATAGGTTTCAGTAATAACTTCAGAAGGCAATTTTCCCTTTTTTCTGACCGGAACAAATCCCGCGTTCAGTTTTGCCGCAATTGCGCCACCGAAAATAAATCCACGAGCTTCGAGGCACACCACCTTTGTTATTCCATCGTTTATAAATTCCCCTTCAACCAATTCAACAACCCTTTTAAATGCTGCCGGATTTTTAACAAGCGTGGTAATATCTTTAAAATTGATACCTGCTTTTGGATAGTCAGGAATTTCTCTTATCTCGTTTTTCAAATTCATATTTTTCTTTTGTTTCACGTGAAACACTATCTTCCCATTAATATCAATAATACATTTATGTCGGCAGGTGATACACCTGAAATTCTTTTTGCCTGACCAATTGTTTTTGGATTTATCTTTTCCAGTTTTTGTCTGGCCTCGGTTGAAATAGACTTAATTTCATTATAATTAAACCTGTTCTCAATATTCAGGTTTTCCAGTTTATCCTGTTTCTCTGCAAGTTGTTTCTCCCTATTGATGTATCCTTCATACTTTATTATGATTTCGGCTCCTTCAAGTATTTCCATTCTTCTGTTCTCAGGAAGTATTTCCAGAAAAGCTTTAAATGGGGTAAGCGGTTCTATTAAATCAA
>DPCJ01000186.1 GCA_003516705.1 Prolixibacteraceae bacterium
GGCATTTTCATTTTCTGCCATTTTCTGAATGCATCAAGCCTGAAATCGAGCATAAAATCGGGCTCATTTTTCTTCTCCCAAATGGTTCTTACCACCGCTTCGTTCAACCCAATATCGATGATATCGGTTTCAATATCAGTAATAAATCCGTATTTATAATCGCTTTGAGTTAAGTCGTGTAATATTTTATCCTGTTCTGCCATCTTTGCTTGTTTTCTTCTACAATAACAACAGTAGAAACTTCCTGTTTAAAATAAATTGCAAAGATATAAAACAAAAGGTAATTTTGCCGGGTGAAAACTTCAATTAATACTATTTTGTCTGAAATTAACAATGAGTAAAGAAAAACAAACAAGCATTTCGGAATTGGGCGAATTTGGCCTGATTGACCGGCTTACAAAGGACATAAAAATAAAAAACAACACTACAAAAAAAGGGGTCGGCGACGATGCAGCTGTGCTCGAATTTGGCAATAAACAAGTGGTCGTTTCAACCGACCTTTTAACTGAAGGTGTTCACTTTAACCTGATGTATGTGCCACTGAAACACCTTGGTTACAAAGCTGTGGCTGTGAATGTTTCCGATATCTGCGCCATGAATGCTGTGCCCACTCAAATTACTGTTTCAATTGCGGTTTCATCAAAGTTTTCAGTAGAAGCTGTTGAAGAGATTTACAGGGGAGTTCATCTGGCTTGCGAAAATTATGGAGTTGATTTGGTGGGGGGCGACACAACAAGTTCGCTCACAGGACTTACTATCAGTATCACAGTTTTGGGCGAAGTTGAAAAAGGGAATGAGATTTACCGTTCTGGCGCCAAATCCAATGATTTACTCTGTGTGTCGGGCGATTTGGGCGGAGCTTACATGGGGCTTCAGCTGCTTGAGCGCGAGAATGAAGTTTTTAAAGTGAATCCGAATTTACAGCCACAACTTTCGGGTTACGATTATATTTTGCAGCGCCAGCTCAAACCCGAAGCGCGTGTTGACATGATTGCAGCCTTCCGGAAAATGGGCATAAAACCAACTTCGATGATTGATATTTCTGATGGCCTTTCGTCTGAAATTCTGCATTTGTGTAAAAACTCGGGTGTGGGCTGTAACCTGTTCGAAGAAAAAATTCCGCTCGATTTACAAACAAAACAAATGGCGGAGGAACTCAATATTAACCCGCTGGTTGCCGCGTTAAACGGAGGTGAAGATTACGAATTGCTTTTCACAATTGCACAAACCGATTACGATAAGATAAAAAATGACCCTGATATTACGATAATCGGACACATGACTGAGGCTGCCGAAGGAGCAAATCTTGTTACAACAGCCGGTTCAAAAATTCCGCTGGTGGCGCAGGGTTGGGACCACGGACAAATGGAGTGTGACAGGATTCAGTAAAAGTTATGTTTTCGCGATGATAAAAAATCGTTTCCGATGATTTTCAAGTCGCCAACACGATTAACCTTCTTTTTTCGCATCTTTATTTCCTTGAAAAGACATTCGGAATGGATTTAAATGATGAAAGATATCACAAGTTTGCTACTGTTGTTCTCGTTGCATCATTCCTTCTGCTTTCATCGTTTTTTCATGGAAAATTAAATACATCGAAGGAACGTGATTATCTGTTTGTCACGGTTCCCTCCTCTTCAAATGAAACTTATGAAGCATTGTTTCCGGCGAATACCGACTCGGTGGTGATACCACTGAAAAAGGCAGGCCGGCTGCTGTTGATTGATGCCACAGTGGAAGACCAGACCGGAAACCTGGTTTTTGATACAGGTGCCAACGGACTGGTGCTTAACAGCACCTATTTTCGCAATCATGTGCGTACTACAGGAAATTCAACCGGCGGAATTACCGGAGCAGTTGGAAAAGTGGAAAGGATTTCGGTTGAAGAAATGAAGTTTGGTAATCTGAAGTATCCGAAAATGAGGGCCGATTTGGTTAATCTCGGTCATATTGAAAACAGGCGTGGTGTCAAAATTCTGGGGCTTGTAGGTTTCAGCATGATGAAAAATCTTGAAATTGTGCTGAATGCAGAAAATGGTGAATTACGATTGTACAAACTCGATAAATCGGGCAACCGGATTTCAGGAAAAGTGTCGGCTGTTAAGCCCGATTATAATCAGAGAATTGAAAGTAATGGCAATGTTCTATTTCTGAAAGGAGCTATTGCAGGCAAAAGCCTGAATTTTTGTTTCGATACCGGTGCAGAAACAAATGCAATCAGCAGCGATGCCAACAAAAACATTTTGAGTACGTTAACCATCACACGACGAATGGAACTGAAAGGGGCCGGATCGGCAAAATCGGAGGTGTTGTTTGGCCGGATGAACGATTTTTCGATGGGAGGCAAACAAATTACCGGCATGGAAACCATTGTTACAAGTTTGTTTGCCATGAGCGAAGCGTACAATACAAAGGTTGACGGAATGCTGGGGTACAGTTTTCTGGAACAGGGAACCATCAGTATTAATTTTGTAAAACGCCAATTTGGGATCAACTTTAAAAAAGAATCGGGGAAATGAAAAAACTTGATCGGATTATATTATTTGTTTTTGTTGTTTGCCTGTCGTGGAGTGCCGGGGCACAACTCAATCCCGACAAGGTTTGCCGAATCGATGATGGCAACCTGATTTTTACGATTAACCTGAAATGGACAGAGAAAGAGAAAAAGGAACTCAGTAATCTGTTTGATCTCGATAGCGTGTTAATGAGCCAGGTTTATGCCGGAAAAACAACCATTTACTTTGAAGATGAAACATGGGTGGTAAAAAAAATAAAACCCCCTGTGGTTGAGCTTTCAAAATCGATACAGCCAGCCAATCAATCTGTGTTAAAGCATAATGATATTTTTCTGGTGATTGACAATTGGGTGAATTTTAGCGGGAACCTGACCGAAAGTGAGGCACAGTGGGGTGCCAACGATTTTAGTGTTGAAAATGCATTTGTTTATACGAGCGGACGCGCATTTTTGTATCTGCCCGGTTACAAAAATGCTGGCAAGGTGTACATTGCCGGAACATTTAATAACTGGAATACAACGGAAATGCCGCTAAAAAAAGTATCAACTGGCTGGTCTGTAGAATTAAAACTCAAACCAGGTAAATATAGTTACAAATACATTGTGGATGGCCGGTGGATTTCAGATCCGGTGAACCGCCAAAAAGAACGGGATGGAAATGGAAACACAAATTCGGTATTGTTTTGCACTAACCATACTTTTCAGTTAAATGGATATCAGAAAGCTAAAAGTGTTGTGGTTACAGGTAATTTTTATCGTTGGAATCCCAAAGGAGTAGCTCTGAAAAAAACGTCGGATGGGTGGAAATTACCTGTTTTTCTTCGCGACGGAACGTATTCCTACAAATTTTTGGTTGACAAACGCTGGATGACAGATCCCGCCAATTCAAAGGTGAGAAAAGATGCTGACGGCTACGAAAATTCATTTCTTGAAATTGGCGAACCATATCTTTTTAAACTCGAAGGTTTTACCACAGCTAAAACAGTTGTTCTTACCGGCAGTTTCAACAATTGGAATGAGACTGAACTGTTAATGAAAAAAACAGCAACCGGCTGGGAATTGCCTTATGTTGTTGCGCCCGGTAATTATGAATATAAATTTATTGTTGATGGGAAATGGATGTCAGATCCTGCAAATCCGTTCGTTACCGGCACCGGGAATTATGTGAACTCGGTTATTGCGCTGAAAGCCAATTATGTTTTTGAACTCCAGGGTTATGCTGATGCTGAAAATGTGATTTTAACCGGAAGTTTTAATGGCTGGAATAACAATGGATACAGGATGAGTAAACAGGAGGGCAATTGGATATTACCACTGTTCCTGAACCCGGGAAAGTACACCTATAAATATATCGTCGATGGTAATTGGATTCTTGATCCGGCCAACAAACTTTACGAAGAGAATGAATATGGCACTGACAATTCGGTACTTTGGATTGAAGAATAAGTTATATGCTAAAATCCAAATCCTACATGAATTCCCACAGCAAAATGTGTTTCTTCAGGGTCAATTCCAAAACCGATCATCGGGCCGGCATGAACACCGAATATATCAAATTCAAGAACAGCTTCGGTATGAAAAGCCGGATGAACTTCGGTTTCTCCTTCGTGTTTGGCAAATACAACACCCGGTCCGGCATTGAGCGATATAAATGAAACTGGTCTATAATTCACAAGCAAATTCATTGCGTTGTGTGCATGTTCATCAGTAATGGTTTCGAAACCAGCCCCCAGACCCCAACGGTTTTCGTGCCCAAACTGCCTGATGTAATGCAGGTGAAAACCGGGGGCAAAAACATTCTCTGATGTAAGATAGGTTGCTGCAGTTCCAATTCCTAGGTGATTTTTATGCGAATCGTTGTGTTCATGCTCTTCATGATTATGTTGTGCATTACCTGCGAAAACCAAAAACAGAAGCAAAGTTGAAAGAAGAATTTTTTTGGATAATTTCATGTGAATACAAATTATAAGTGGCGTGAATTCAATCTTTAAAACAAAGATGCGATTGTAATTCCACAGCAATTACAATCGCATTATCGTATGTAGAATAATTTTCTTTGAATAATTAATCGGGGAAATAACCACGGATGATACCTCTTTTCGAGTCTTTTACAAACAATAAAATTTCATCTCTTTCCGCCGAAGCAGGCATTTCGGCTTCAATAATTTCGATTGCCTGTGAAGTGTTCAATCCTTTTTGGTAGATGTAACGATAGATATCCTGAACTTCGCGGATTTTTTCGTTTGAAAAATTACGGCGACGTAACCCGATAGAATTAATTCCAACATATGAAAGCGGTTCGCGGCCAGCTTTAATATAAGGAGGTACATCTTTACGAACGAGTGAACCACCCGAAATCATTACATGCGGCCCGATGTGTACAAACTGATGTACAGCCGACATGCCACCAAGAATTGCAAAATCATCGATAATTACTTCACCGGCCAACTGGGTGTTGTTTACAAGAATAATATTGTTCCCAACCACGCAATCGTGCGCAATATGTACATAAGCCATAATCAGGTTGTTACTTCCAACCACAGTTTTTCCGTTAGCTGAAGTGCCACGGTTTATTGTGACAAATTCGCGAATTGTGTTGTTATCGCCAATCTCAAGGGTGGTATATTCACCTCTGAATTTAAGATCCTGCGGAACAGCGCCAATTACAGCCCCCGGAAAGATGCGGCAGTTTTTCCCGATTCGTGTACCGGGCAAAATGGTAACGCCTGATCCAATTCTTGTACCTTCCCCAATTTCAACATCCTGATCGATGGTGACAAATGGGTCAATAACCACACTCTCAGCTATTTTAGCATCGGGATGTACATATGCCAATGGTTGTTTCATTCTAAAATTTCTTTATTGTTTTCGTTTTGTTTAACTATCTGTGCCATAAAATCGCCCTCGGCAACAATTTTATCGCCAACGTATGTAACTCCTTTCATGTGTGCAATCCCCCGGCGGATGGGTGAAACCAGATTTAGTTTAAAAATTAACGTATCACCCGGTACCACTTTTTTTCTGAATTTTACGTTGTCGATACGGATAAAGTAAGTACTGTATTTTCCTTCCAACTGGCTCAATACCAGCAATCCACCGGTTTGTGCCATTGCTTCAATAAGCAAGACTCCTGGCATTACAGGTTCTTCAGGGAAATGTCCCTGGAAAAATGGTTCGTTTGAAGTTACGCTTTTTATCCCAATAATCTGGAGATCGCTTTTATCGATAATTTTATCGACCATCAAAAAAGGATATCGGTGCGGAAGTAGCTGTCTGATTTTATTAATATCGATTACCGGGGGTTTATTCGGATCGTATTCAGGCGCTTTTTCTTCGTTGTCGCGGATGTATTTTTTTAATGCTTTTGCAAAAATGGTATTCGGTCCGTGTCCGGGTTTCGAGGCAATAATCCGGCCTTTTATATGTTTACCGCAAAGCGCCAGGTCGCCAATAACATCAAGCAGTTTATGGCGAGCACATTCGTTATCGTAATGTAAATCGAGGTTATTCAAAATACCCTGCGGTTTTACCTCAACACGTTTGTGGTCGAATAAATCGGCTAATCTGTCAAGTTCGGGCTGGCTCACTTCCTTGTCGATGATTACGATGGCGTTGTTCAGGTCGCCTCCTTTTACAAGGTTGTGGTTCAGTAAAAACTCAAGTTCGTGGAGAAAAACAAATGTGCGGCAGTTGGCTATTTCGTTTTTGAAATCTTTTATCGAATTCAAAACTGCATACTGGTTATTAAGTACTTTCGATTTAAACGAAATCAACACATTCAGCCTATAGTCATCGTCGGGCAATGCAACAATTTCAGCTCCTGATTTGGGATCGAAAATTTCGATTTTATCCTTGATAACCAGGTATTCACGTTCTGCATTCTGTTCAATAACGCCGGCTTTTTCAACTGCTCTTACAAATTCGATTGAACTACCATCGATGATTGGTGCTTCTTCGTTGTTTACTTCAATCAAAACATTGTCGAGGTCCATGCCAATTAAGGCTGCCAGTGCATGTTCAATGGTACCGATTCGCG
Source organism: Prolixibacteraceae bacterium (assembly GCA_003516705.1). Lineage (GTDB taxonomy): Bacteria > Bacteroidota > Bacteroidia > Bacteroidales > Prolixibacteraceae > Draconibacterium. Next base: position 6,552 of record DPCJ01000186.1, read on the forward strand.
CGCCGTCTTTTTCAAGTAACGTTCCACGCGATGTGTCAATTACCAGATCAACATTGGCATCGATAATGGGTTGATTTTCAAGATCGACACGTTTAAATTTAAAACCATGATTTTCGGGAGCTGGCAAAAAATTCATTGTAGTAAAAACACCTGTGTGTAACCCTTTTCCCTGAAGGGTGAATGAATTTGCCAGTGTTTTCTGTTTTACAACCATAAAACTCAGTTCTGTGCTAATTTACAGCAGAATTAATCTGCGATTTTATATCCTTTATCTCTTTTTGCAATTGAGAAACTTCGGTACGAAGTTTCGGGAGGTTTTTATACACAGTAATTGCCCTGATGGCTTCTTTAATTTCCATGGCAGGACTACCCAAAATCACCTGGTTGCTTTCAATCGATTTTATCACTCCTGATTGTGCACCAATAAATACGTTGTCGCCAATGGAAAGATGGCCTCCCAGGCCGACCTGGCCTCCGAATTTGCAGTTTTTACCAACTTTTGTTGTTCCTGCAAGCCCTGTTTGTGCAGCCATCACAGTGTTTTCGCCAACTTCGCAATTGTGGGCAATCTGAACAAGGTTGTCAATTTTAGCTCCTTTTTTGATGATGGT
>DPCJ01000135.1 GCA_003516705.1 Prolixibacteraceae bacterium
ACTTTTGGAATGACCCCGCTTATCGGGAAAGCCTATGGAAAGAAAAATATGCCGGAAGCATTAATGTGGCTCAAAAATGGCGTTTTCACACACACAATTTCGTCAGTTATACTTTTTGCGGTTATGCTTGCGGTTTATTTCTGGCTCCCTGAAATGGGACAAACTCCCGAAGTTACCGCACTTGCCGGTCCTTATTATCTTATACTTTGTGCATCGTATATTCCATTTATGCTGTTTTTTACAATGAAACAATTTTTTGAGGGCCTTGGAAACACGCAAATGGCAATGAAAATAACAATTACAGCCAATTTGCTGAATATCGTTTTTAATTACCTTTTCATTTACGGAAAGTTTGGATTTCCAGAAATGGGTCTGAACGGAGCGGGAATTGGTACATTAATATCGCGTGTGGCGATGCCGTTGATGTTTATTTATTTTATCGTGAGAAAGCCTTTATTTCTGAATTATTTTTCAGAAGCACATAAAATGACAATCGAACGCGAAAAGATTATTTCGTTGTTGCGGATTGGCATTCCTATCGCTTTTCAAATCATTGTCGAGGTGATTACTTTTAGCATTGGAGCAATTATGATGGGGTGGCTTGGCGAGGTAAAACTGGCTGCACACCAGGTTGCGATTGGTCTGGCAACATTCTCTTATATGATTTCGTTGGGCGTTTCTCAGGCCAACACAATCAGGGTCAGTCACCAGTTGGGATTACGGGATTATCATGCATTAAAAATGGCAGCGTTTGCTTCAACTCATCTTGTCTTGGTTTTTATGTCGGTAATGGGGGTTGTATTTATTATTACCCGCAATTTTTTGCCCTTTCTTTTCACCACCGATGCTGAAGTCATTTCAATTGCAGCAAACCTGCTAATAATCGCAGCTATCTTTCAGGTTTTTGATGGCTTGCAGGTGGTAATGCTAAGTACATTGAGGGGAATGGCCGATGTGAAAATTCCCATGTTCATGGCCATATTTGCGTATCTGTTGGTTGGCATTCCAATCAGTTATTTCTTCTCATTTGTGTTGGAAACTGGTCCGGTGGGAATTTGGTACGGATATCTGGCCGGATTAGGAATTGCAGGTATAATGTTTTACCTGCGGTTCAATTATAACCTGAAAAAACAGGTATAAAAAAAGGGTTATCATTTGTAAGATAACCCGATAGTTCATTGCTTAGTTTAGTTAGACAGAAAATTTGTTTAATAGAGAAAAGGTAGAATCTTCAATATGTTCTTGTTTTTTGCCTGACGAATATAGTATAAATTCAGGTTAAAAAAGTGGGTATATTAAAAAATTATTAATGTTTGTTAAAAACTCAAAAATCAGGATTTGATAAACGATTGATAATAAAGACATAGAAAATTTCAAATATGTTTTAAAATATATTTTTTATCAACAAAAAAGCGATATGAAACAGGTTGTTTTAACAGGAATCAGGCAAATGGCCCTGATGCAAACGTTTGTTCCGGCGATTAAAAATGAAACCGAGGTGAAAATTAAACTCGCTTCCATTGGCGTTTGTGGTTCCGATATTCACTATTATGCTGAAGGAAAAATTGGCACGCAGGTGGTTCAATATCCTTTTCCTGTTGGTCACGAGTGTTCAGGTTTTATTACCGAAATTGGCACGGAAGTACAAAATGTAAAAGTTGGCGACCTTGTGGTGGTTGATCCATCGATTCATTGCGGTCACTGCGACCAATGTTTGGCCGGACGACCGCACACCTGCAGGAACAACCGGTTTCTGGGTTGCCCGGGACAACTCGATGGTTGTTTGTCAGAATATATTGTGATGCCTTCATTTACCTGTTTTCCTGTTACCGGAAAAATGACACCAGTTCAGGCTGCATTAATAGAACCGCTGACAATCGGCGTTTATTCAGTTAAACTTGCCGGAATTACCAATAAAAATATGGATGCAGCTATTTTCGGCTCAGGTCCGATTGGATTGAGCATTCTGATGAAGTTGCTGGCTGACGAACTTCTGAATATCACGATGATTGAGCCGTTGGATTACCGGTTAAAGAAAGCTGCCGAAGTGGGAGCGAAGTACCTGATTAATCCTGAACTTGATGAAGTTGAAACCTTGGTTAAAAGAAACAACGAACTTCTGATGGATTTGGTTTTTGAGGCCAGCGGCCAGCAGGAGGCAGTTACCAATGCAGTTAAAATTCTGAAACCCGGTGGCAAACTGGTACTGGTTGGAATTCCGCCATCGGCGCAATATACTTTTGATATGGATTTGATGCGCCGCAAAGAATTGACAGTTATCAATGTCCGCCGTCAGAATCATTGTGTTGAGGAAGCCATCGATTTGGTTGTATCAGGCAAAATTGATGTGGAGAAAATGGTTACCCATCATTTTTCACTGGAAGAAACTCCGGATGCCTTCGAAATTGTGGAAGGCTACAAAGATGGGGCAATTAAAGCAATGATAAACCTGTAAAAAGTTCCGGGTTGCAAGTTACAGGTTACAGGTTATACAGGTTATGAGTTTCGGGTTGATTATTCTTAATTCTTGAAATTTGTGATTTGGATTTTGGTGTTTTCATTCATGCATTCTCTCATTAAAGCATTCACTCATTCCCTCAATAACTCATTTACCCATTCCCTCAATAACTTCACTCACCCAATTACCCACTCACTCATTTGCAAACATGATGGGCGAGTAATTTTTGCACATCGTACACGTTCACCGATTTGTTGAATTGCTTGACAAAGCTGGGCTGCTGTTCGCCCGAAATCCAGATTTTCAATTCGGCATCCAGTTCAAAAGTTCCGGCGGTTTCGACACTAAAACGCGAAATGCTTTTATAGGAAACGGATTTGTATTCTGTTTTGTTGCCTGTGATTCCCTGTTTGTCGATGGTAATCAACCTTTTTGTGGTGAAAATAAAAGTGTCGCGAATCAATTTGAATCCCAGTTCAATTTCTTCGTCATCGGTCAGTAGCTGACCATATTTGGCAACCAGTTCTTCCGGGTTCATTGCCCCTGCATTGCCCAGTATAGCTGAAAATATTCCCATTTTATATCGATTTAGTTATTGTTTTCAATTTAGTTCATTTCTTATGGTGGTAATAATCACCCTTCTACTACGCTGCTAATGACATTAATTT
>DPCJ01000206.1 GCA_003516705.1 Prolixibacteraceae bacterium
ACAATGATTGGCGTTTTAAGTATCCGCATGGCGCACTTCAAAAACAGTCCGCCGCTTGTATTTTATATTCCTTCGGTAATTCCGCTTGTTCCGGGGTTTTTTATTTACAAAATGATGCTTGGAATCATGTCGCTTTCAAATATTACAGACAACGAATTGTATATCGAAAATCTCATTAATACTGTTAATTTTGGCGTGAAAGCAACTTTTATACTGATTTCACTGGGAATCGGAGTTGCTGTACCAATGCTGATTACNNGAAAAGAAATGAAAAAATCACTGTTTCTGATTTTGCTGCTTTCTGTCGCTCTGGTTATCAGGGCGCAAACACTAACCGACAGTAATTTGCCAATTGTTGTAATTAATACCGATATAAACCCGGCTACCGGTCAACCCGGCTATATCCCCGATGAACCTAAAGTTGGCGCTGTAATGAAGATAATTCTGCGCCCCGATGGAGGAAGAAATTTTATTTCAGACCAATTCAATCCTGCTTATTTGAACTATTCAGGCCGAATTGGTATTGAAATCAGAGGTTCATCGTCACAAGCACTGCCCAAAAAACCATACGGACTCACAACCCTGATGAACGACAAAACCACAAAAAATAATGTTTCGATACTTGGAATGCCCGAAGAACATGATTGGGTTTTAAATTCAATTGCTTACGATCCTTCACTTATCAGAAATTATCTGTCATACTACCTGATGCGAAGCATAGGGAATTATGCATCGCGTGGCCAGTTTTGCGAGGTGATAATTAACGGCGATTACAAAGGGTTGTACATTTTTATGGAAAAACTAAAGATTGACAAAAACCGGATTAATATTGCAAAAATTGAAAATACAGATAATTCGGGGACGCTGCTAACCGGAGGATATGTTACAAAAGCCGATAAAACAACCGGTGGCGATCCTGTGGCGTGGACCATGCAATCGTACAATGGCTCAACCGATTATATTCACGAGGACCCCGACCAAAGCGAAATTACTACTCAGCAAGGCAATTACATTCAGGCGTATTTCAATAATTTTCAGAAAGCAGTAACCGCTCAAAACACTTCCGTTATCAATGGATTTCCATCGTTTATCGACATTCCTTCGTTTGTCGATTTTATACTCCTTAGCGAACTTACTTCCAATGCCGACTCATACCAATTCAGCACTTATTTTCATAAAGACAGGAATGGGAAACTGCGCGCCGGTCCGATTTGGGATTACGACCTCACTTACGGCAACGACCTGTTTCACTGGGGTTTCGACAGAAGTCACACCGATGTCTGGCAATTTTCCACTGGCAATTCAGGTTCAAGATTTTGGAAAGATTTATATACCAACGCATCTTTCAGGTGTTACCTTACCAAACGTTGGAAAGAGCTGAATAATACCGGCGAACCATTAAATTATACTGAGATAACCCAAAATATAGATGAATTTATCAACCTGATTTCGGAAGCAAAAGTGCGTGAAAATGAACGCTGGGGAACCATTCCAGACCATGCACGCGAAATTGAAAACATGAAATCGTGGATTCAGCTCCGAATCAACTGGCTTAACTCGATGATGGGTGGCTATTCGGCTTGTGCAAATCCCCCGCTTCCTTCGCTTGTGATTTCGAAAATAAATTATCATCCGGGTGTTACGGAAGATTTCGAAAGCTCCGATTACGAATTTATTGAAATCACCAACACAGGAACACAAACTGTAAATCTGTCGGGAATTTATATGCGTGAACTTGGAATTGGCTATCAGTTTCCGGCCAATTCAACATTGGGCGCTGGCAAACGGCTGCTGCTTGCCGGAAATTCTGCGAAATTCACCGGGCATTATGGTATTACACCGTTTGGCGAGTACTCACGTGAACTATCCAACAAATCGGAAAAAATTGTACTGGCCGATGCTTTTGGGAATGTGATTGATTCGGTAAGATATTCCGATACAATTCCCTGGCCGGAACAAGCTGACGGAACAGGTTTTTTTCTACAGCTAACTGATTTAAAATCAGACAACAGCCTTGCTGAAAACTGGGTTGCGGCAACTGATATTATGACAGGTAATTCATCAAAAATTCTGACAAACAGCATACTGGTTTATCCAAACCCAACCCATTCCGAAATCAGAATTGAAAGCCCGGCAATAACTGTTGAAGCTTTTTCGGTAACCGACCTTGGAGGCAGAATACTTATTTCAGATTCGGGCAACTTTGGAAACAGCTTTACAATTAACCTGAATGAATTTTCAGCCGGATTTTATTTTCTGAAACTAATTACTACCGAAAAAACCATTACAACACACAAAATCAATAAGTTATAATTACAGCAATTTACTTTTTCACCGCAAAAATTTCTTATTCAGATTACTTTCGCTTGTTAGTATCTTTTAATAACTCATCAACTCCCAACTTCAGCACAAACCAAAAGTATAGGTATTTTGGTACGGTATTAATCATAAAAAACTATTCCTGCTAAGTCAATAACGAAAAAAAACCATCAAAGAAAATGACACGAAGAATTATTGGAATTCATGAAAAACTTCCCATCCTCGAGAGCTTACCGCTGAGTATTCAGCACCTTACGGCCATGTTTGGCGCCACTATTCTGGTACCCATTTTACTGGGTGTCGATCCGGCCATTGCCTTGTTTATGAACGGCATTGGAACATTAATTTACACCTGGGTAACCAAAGGCGGAATTCCGGCCTATCTCGGTTCAAGCTTTGCATTTATTGCACCGTCGCTACTGATTATCAGTTCGTACGGAGGATTTCAACATGCACAGATTGGGTTTATCTTTTTTGGGTTATTCTTTATTGTAATCTCATTTGTGGTAAAACAATGGGGCATAAAATGGATTGATGTTGTAATGCCACCTGCTGTAATGGGCGCAGTGGTTGCCATTATCGGGCTCGAACTTGCCCCGGTGGCAGCACAACAGGCCGGACTTGCTCCGTGGCCCACCAATGTCGGCTCAACCGTACCACCCTTCGAAGTTTCGGCCAACACGCTGATTGTATCTATGTTTACGCTTTTGGTCGGAATATTTGGTACAGTAATGTTTAAAGGGTTTATGCAGGTGATACCGATTTTAATTTCGGTAATAGCCGGTTACCTGCTGGCGCTGGCCATGGGAATGGTTGACACAGCCGCCATTGCAAATGCTCCATGGTTCGGACTTCCGCATTTTCAGGCTCCGGTTTGGGACCCCAATGCCATTGCGATTATTGCCCCGGCGTGTATCGTGGTTTTGGCCGAGCACATAAGTCACCTGATTGTGACTGGTAAAATTACAGGCGAAGATTTGATGGCAAAACCAGGGTTGCACAAATCGTTGTTGGGCGATGGTATCAGCAACGTACTTTCCGGAGTTGCAGGTTCGCCACCCAACACAACTTACGGCGAAAACATTGGTGTAATGGCAATTACCCGTGTTTACTCGGTGTGGATTATCCGTGGTGCAGCTATTCTTGCAATCGCCTTTTCTCTTATCGGAAAAGTTTCGGCAGCCATTTCAACCATCCCCACGGCGGTAATGGGTGGAATCACAGTGCTGTTGTATGGTGTTATCGCGGTACAGGGATTCCGTATGTATGTTGAGCAGAAAGTTGATTTCAGCAAAAACAGCAA